>CAYVIV010000005.1:0-44832 GCA_964451705.1 uncultured Candidatus Peribacteria bacterium
ATTATACTATCCTAGTATTTGCGTCAAATCTATTTTAGCTAAACAAATCTATGCCTTTAATTATTTGTGGTAAGTTCATCCAGCTAGTTAGCTCGGACCAAGATTTGAAAATTAAAGCCACAGCCACACAAATGCAGACAAGGCTTATAATCAGCAAGTACTTAGGTTTTATATATTTAATAATACTTGCTGTCAAAAGGCCAAAACCCATGGTTAGCAAGGCAAAAGCTATAGCTAAATTAATTACAACTGACATACTCGACATTGTTTAGTGACTTTTTTATGACTATCCAAAAATCCATACAGACACAATCCTACTGCTATCAGCTGAAACCAACTATGGTTAAAGCTTATAAAGTTGACCAAACTCCCAACTCCAAGCGCAGCTATAAAAGGTAGGCTACAACTAGCACAAAATGATGTTAAAAACAGCAGTACAGAACCAAGCAAGCTACTGCTAGCACTATATTTCGCTGTATTCCTAAGTTCCAGAGTATTAACTACAGACAGTCCAACCATAACCGAAATCAACAGGTTTATGAAGATATTCAGACCCGTAAAGTATGCAGCTTCGACACAGGCCATATTTTTAACACCTGATAAAGTTGCCAGTAGGTAAGTGCTTAGTGCAAATAAACAGAGAAAGACCACAGCAAAAACAGCAATATTTCTGCTTTTTAAATAGTGCATTTATTCAGCGAGTTTAGATTCTATGATAGCTGCAAAAGTTTCATAACTTTGAGCACCTACAACTTTGTCTCCATTAATAAAAAAGGTTGGAGTAGAGTTGACACCGTAGCTTTGTGCATCTGTATAGTCCTTTTGCACTTCTGCTAGGAACTCTGCATTTTCCACGCATTTTGCATACTCAGCACCATAACCAAGAGTCTTAGAGTTTGCCACAATATCAGCAGGGCTTACGCCTGGGTTTTCGAATATAAAGTCATGAATTTCGTAGAATCCAGCATCGCCTTTGCTTGGTCGCGCACATTCCGCTGCATTTGCAAGTAATTGGCTTTTTTCACCTTTAAAGGCAAAGTCTCTAAATACTAGCTTGACCTTGCCGGTGTCTATGTATTCTTTCATTAAACTAGGCATAGTTTCGGTATAATGCCTAACACAAAATGGACATCCATAGTCTGAAAATTCCACAATGGTCACAGGAGCATTTGGGTCTCCCAGTATAGCATCATCATCGATAGAGACCTGCACATTTTCTGTAGGCGCCATAGTTGGGTCTTCTTGGCTCATATTCATAACATTCACTGCGGTTAAAATAATAGCAATAGCAGTTAGTATCCCAAAACAGGTTATGATTGCATAGATTGGATTAAGCTTGCCTAGCTTAGTTCGATTTTCAGTATTCATAGGGGAGTATAGTTAGTTTCTTCTATTTTAAAAGTTTTCTATGAGTTTGCAAAGTCTTTATTCTTAATTCTCAATTATTTTTGCAGAGCCCAAGCATAGATCATCAATATAGAAGACAGCAAACTGACCTGCAGCAATGCCCTGGTCGCTACCATCTATTTTTACCTGGAACCCATTTGCATTGGCCTGCACAACACATTTATATAGGGTTGGACCATGCCGCAGTTTAACTCGCAAATTAGCTTGCTGGTGCCAGTCTTCTACGACAAAGTTGCCAGCAGACTCAATCTTAAACTCGGATCTGCTATCGGCCAGAGAGTCATAGTTGCAAGAAACATAGACAATATTTTTCTTGGTATCTTTAGAAACCACATACCAAGGACCTCCAGAGAGCCCTAAGCCCTTTCTTTGCCCTCGTGTGTGGTAGTAGAAACCATTATGTTTGCCCATCACTTTACCTGTTTCAAACTCAATAATATTTCCTGGCTTGTTGCCCAAGTAATGCTCTACAAAATCATTAAATTTCAGCTTACCAAGAAAGCAAATGCCCTGGGAGTCTTTTCTATCCTTATTTGCTAAGTTATATTTTTCAGCCAGTTTACGGACCTCAGGTTTGGATAAGTGCCCAATTGGAAATACAATTTTCTCTAGCAGCTTATGCGGTATTTGCGCTAAAAAGTAACTTTGGTCCTTTACAAGGTCTGGTGACATTTTCAAGCATTTGTGGTGTTTAAATTCAGCAATTTGAGCATAGTGGCCACTAGCCACATATTCAAAGTCTTGCGGCAGTGACTCTAAAAAGAACCCAAATTTAATATGGTTGTTACACATAACGTCTGGATTAGGCGTACGCCCAGACTCAATCTCAGAAATTGTGTAGCCAACAACTTTCTTAAAATACTCCTTTTGCATTGGCAGAACCTTTAAGGGGACTTGTAAGCTAGCACAAACTTGTTCCAAGTACTCAAGGTCTTGCTGCCACGGGCATTTGCCTAAAAATGCCAGCTCGTCTTCTAGCCAAATTTTCAAATAAAAAACTGTTACATCATAGCCCTGCTCTTTGAGCAGGGCTATAGCAACAGAACTATCGACTCCACCAGAACCTAAAACTGCAATTTTTGTCAAGCTAACCTGTAGTTATTTAGCCGAATTATAGCCTTTTACTCAGTGTTTATCAAGCTGGCTGCTGAGCCGCAAGTTCATTTGTAACCTTAGCTAAAACACCAAATAGTTTCTCATGAATAAATGCCTCGACCTGCCCTCTTTGAGCACCAGCTATTGAAACAGTTCCTGAATCATTACATAAATTTTCGAGTTCAGCCAGGATATCATAGTGTCCTAGTGCATATAAGGCTTTAGCCACATTGAAGGCAACTGATTGAGGTTGTAAAGATAAATTCAAACTCTCTAGATCTACTACAGCGGTAGCAGGCTGTTGTGCTTCTATTGTAGTCGCCAGTAGGGGTTCTATATCTACATGGTAGGGTACCACACCATTATCAGGGTAATTAGGAGCAATGGGGGCATTATGAACAGGTCCGCTCTCAGTTAAACTCATACTTCGAAGAGAGTGCGCTGTAGACCTGAGCAGATCAGCATAATTATTACCAGCAACAACTGGGGACGCCTCTGCTATTATGGGTGCAAAGATCTTGCTTAATAGCGCATAAGGACTCGGCGTGTTATTTTCTTCAAGCAGTTCAGGTGTTAAAAGATCTGTAAACTTTTCTAGATATTCAGCTAAAATCCCCAGCAAAAGACTTTTAAATTGAGGCTGACCCTCAGCTATTTGGCTCTGTAGAACAGTTATATATGCCTTGACTTTTTCAAGCAGGCTATCGAGTTGCTCACTTTCATGAAAGTCTAACATACCAGTCAAAGCAGGTCTTTGAGTAGGTGTATGTTCTATGCCTTCATATATCTCTGCTGGTAACTCTAGAATATTTGGATCCAATGCCAACTTTAAAAGGTTATGCTTAGATATCTTCTCTGTTCGGTTCTGAGTCAAGAACTCTACCAGTTCATTAATCAAGCTTAGTTTAGCATAGTAGTATGCTGCTCTGTGTGTATCTTGAATATTATAAGCTTCTAAAAATAGCTTACCAAAGTGGAGCCTTACATGGTCCAAAGTATCCTTCGACCTGAGTAAGTTTAATCTATGAAGCTCCTGTGTTAGTAATCTTACATCATTCGGCGTGTATGTAATCGAAGCTGCAAATTCTGGACAGAAGCTAGATATAAATATCAGTTTAGCTAATGTCTCATTTAGATTAGTAGTTTCGATATATCCATTACCCTTAGACCTAGTCAATAATTTATATAACTGGTGAATTAACAATTCTTGTGGATAAGTCTTTGGATTAGCCTGTTGAGATGCAATTAGAGTCGTAGCCAGATGATATAACCCTGGATATGTGCCTTTTAGACCCTCATAAATCTTAATCAGTTCCTCTAAACTTAAGCTTCGATCTAGCCCATCTAAGTTGAGAAAATACTCAGTGGAGTTTTTGTGGGTTGGCACCAAATCTACAAAATTTTCTTTTCTAAAGAAGTCTACTAGGTCATCTAGCTGCTCTAGCCTTTTTAAAAAGCCCTCTTCTCCACCTGGGTGATTAGTAACAAAACAAACATCCGCAAGGTGGTAAATCGAGTTACGAGATTCTTGTGCTAAGGCACAAGCCGCGCTCAGATTGATACTTCTTAAGTCTATATAGCAGTTGCTAATTCCAACTTGATCACAAATTAATGCCAAAAATTTGTTTCCACCTCCGTCTGTTACATGGTACATAGTGAAAGGCACTTTTCGAAGACCAGAGTTTGGCGGGTTAGACTCTTTAAAATTACACCAATTATAGCCTTGTTGAGTTAGCCAATTTTGAAACCATTCATTTCTCGCTTCAGTCTTGAATCCAGAGTCTAGGGCCCCTTCCTCGTCATTATTTGATGGCTCACCTAAAACCCCTGGTCTGTAGACTGTATCAGTAGGGAAAAATGTCACATTATTTGGGTCATTAAATGCACCAACTAAAACATTTTGGTTTGCTTCTAGAAGCTTGTACATCGCAGCCATAGTAAGAAGTCTCTCAGGGATATCACTTGATTTCTCCAAAACCTCAACATGAGAGAGAAGTTGCTCCAAATCTGCCGGGTTGAAATTCTCCAAGTTTACTGCTTGAATCAAATCTATGAAGCCAGGTCCTATCATCTTCAAAGATGCATCTACCAGTCCATTTAGCAGAGCTTCTGCATCTATAGTAGGTGGCACATCATCAACATCACCATCCTCTAGATTATCAGGGTTTGAAGGTTGAGAACTGGGTGCAACAGGTGGGACTGGATGCTCACCTGCATCTTCCTGCTCACCTGTAGTATTTTCCCATGTAGCAGGCACTGAGTCCAAAACCTGCCCAAGAGTAACTTCCGTTAAAACAACTGGAGCAGCACCGTTTGTAGTATGCATGGCGTGCCATAGCTGAATTGCGATCTCGAGCTTAGGTGAATCCTCATCTGCCTCCCGATTAAATATGCTCTCTAAGCGAGTAGTCAGCACCTGCAGGCTCCACTCTCCATCACAGAAAGCCTTATCTCTCTTCAATAAATCATTGTATTCCTCTAAATGTGCTGCTGTAAAGAAATCATTGCCTGGACAGTGCTCATTAATAAGCTGCAAATCAAACTCTTTTGGTAAAGCCTTTGACTCCAAAATTTCCCAAAGCAGACCCAGCTTATCAAGAGAGTCGAGACTTAGCTGTTCGTGACTGGTATCTGGTAAGCTCAAGCCCAATACCTGATCTGGATTCTCTTGAAAATACTTAATTAGGCTAAGCCAAGGTATGGCATCCAACCCTGTTAATTCGGCTTTGTCAAGGTAGTAGACAACTATAGCTTCTAGACTCTCGATAGGCTGAGCAGTCTCTGCAGCATTCTGCAGAACTGCCTGGTTGACACTAGCAGCCATTTCAGCTGGCTGGTTGTAGTCTTGCATAGTAGCCACCACAGTTGTAACTATAGTACTGATAACCGGATCAAGAGCACCTGTGAGTGCCGTGCCGTACCTATGGGTAGTTTGCGAAGCTTTATCGAATAGACGACGGCTTAGCTTCGTTATCTTACTTGTCAGTTGGTAAACTCTCTCATCGTGTGTAGCCTGTAAAAACTCCTCAGATTGAATGAAAGCTACAATAGATCTCTCTCTTAATTTACCATCACAATCTAGAAGATCCTTTAGAAAATCTTTCATTAGTCCTTTAGCTGGGCCTAAAGTCTGCGACGCTCTGTCATGCTGGAAAGATTCTTGAAATAGATCTTTCAGTGCCTCTTTATCAAATGTTATTCTCAAAGCAGGGTTGGGAGGTTGTTGGTCTCCTAGAGTCTGTGCTCCAGGTAGATGGTCTAAGTTATTATGTGGTAATGTCATAGTAAAAAATTAAATATTTAATATAGTTTTATCTGAGTCTCGCTAGCAAGACTGTGTTAATAAATGCCTTTATATCATCTGGCGTTCTATTTGGATTGTTAAGAAGTTCATGTAGCTTTAAGTATGCATCTATAAACATCGGCGCTGGGTCCCATGGTAGTAGTTCTTCAAATCGATCAATGAGTTGTGTCCAAAATGCAGTAGTTTTAGGAGGGGCGTCTTTACATTTTTTTAGCTTAGGCACAAGCGTTCTCAGGTCGGTGGGTCTTCTACTAGGATCTCTTTGGGTCAAGTGAAATATTAGCTCGCAATAATTTAGATGATCAGTAATCCTCAGAGCTTGGCGGGCTGAAGATTTCGTTTCAGATTTTAGTTTTTTACCAAGCAAATTTGCTAGTATCTGAATATTCCTTCTTAGATCTTGGTCTGCATTTGCATCTGTATTATTGCCATCACTCACTTTCATGAATAGGTCAATTATTTTTTGCTGTAATCTGTATAGAGTATATTCAACCGGCCTGTCTTGGTTAAACTGCATAGTGCTAATTCTATCTACAAATAGTTGAAGATTTTCATGAGCTTCAACCTGCCAGTGGTTTAGCATTTCTACACCCTCTAGAGGGTATAACTTCACTAAGTCATATCTATCCTTTATTTCAAGCGTTTGAGCTTTTTGGTATAAAGCATAGTAGTAGCAACTTGCCTTTACATCATTGTTATAGAATGCTTCTAAAGTCAGCTTTGCAATAGACAGTTGGGCTCTAGTACTCAAGTTAATATTTGGTTGTTTGTCATGCTCAGCTAGGAATGCAGTTATCTTCAGTATTTCCATCTGGCTCATTGAATCTTTTTCTGTGTGGCTAGGTAGGAGTTTATTTAGTTGAAAAACACGTCTGTGTAGAAAGTGAACATTAGCAGGCTGGCTAAGAATCAGATGTAACTTATCCAAAATAAATCTACCATGGTCGCTTTCTAAATCTAACTGCGCTATCGTCGTACGAACATGCCTTTGAAGATCAGTAGGCAACTGATTTGCAATCTGAGTAATGGTGTGGACAGTTTTCTGTGAGTTAAAAAAGAAAGGCGCGTTATGTTGTCTACCTGCATAGAGATAATCAATTCTGTTACTAGCTATCTCACCAGTTATTGGAGCTACAGTACTCATGGATCTTAGTGCATCTTGTATACTAGCTGTAATAGCCTTTTGAGTTGCACTTGCAGTTGCACCTTGGGGCATAACAATCTGAAACAGACTTTTCTTCGCCACTAGTTCAGTCAAACAGGCGTTAGCTAAAGTATGCTGTTGGTCTGGTTCCTGATTATGTTTTACAAACCAGATTGCAGCCGCTTGAGTTTTAGGAATAATAAATGTGTATAGTGTTTGAGAGCACTCAACTGTAAACAGGCATGTTTGCTCCAGCTCCCGGGTAGCGAGTATAGTAATACCAGCGTCTCTTGTAGACTCAAGAAATAATTCAACTGTATCTTGCTCACCTTGTTCTTCAGATGCTGCAAAACCTTCTTCTAAATTTGCGAGTAAAGAGGAAGCTCCTAGCTCAAAATGTAAATCTCCCTCTAAACGTAAGTTAATTAAGCGCTGAGTTTCACCCACAATCCTCCCAATCTCCACAAGTATATTATGTGGTTCAGTCTCTAGGGCCGCTAATAAGTTGATAGTAGTGTCAAAAAGAGTAGTCAATGTCTCATGCGACGTTGCTGTACGAGTAAGTAGGGAAATTTGTTGAAACAAATTCTGTAACAGTGTAGTTCTAATAGCAGCTAAGTCGCCAGTTCCTTCATCGCTACGTCCAAGTCTCTGCTCTTGCTTCTTCAATGCCTCTATCACATTTGGTATTTCACCTATCTTATTTGACATTTTGTCTAGTGGTTAAACTCTAAGTCTGAACTTAAATTCTTTTTTTTAAAATGTCAAGTCTAAAGTACAAGCTCAGGCAGCGGCCGTTATTAAGCTATTTTTTGTAAAAAAAAGACACCAAGCAATAATTCAACATAGGGCAAAACTCGGCCAAGGGGTAGATTTATACTGTGATCACTACATATAAAAAAACTCCATTTTAAAATGGAGTTTTTTTATAATGTTTTAACTTAGATTATTCAGCTAGTTTAACATTTGTAGCATTTAAACCTTTAGGTCCTTCAGTAACATCGAATGTTACTGTATCGCCTTCATTAAGGTCATTAAATTCTACACCACTTAGTTCGGTTGCGTGGAAGAAAAGATCTTTTGTTTCTCCTTCTCGAGAAATAAATCCAAATCCTTTATCTGTTAGCCGAGCTATAATTCCTGTTTGCATGGTTGCTTGTGTAAAAAAATATTCTTATCAAATCATTTGAGCTATTTGCCTCCAGCTATTAGCCAGCACAAGGTCACTTAATAATTTAACAACAAAACACTATAATAATCGAACAATTTAGTCAATGTGTTTTTCAAAAAAACTTGCAAAGCTGACTCCCAAAGCTGAGCTTTTTAGCTATGGTAAGGGCAAAAACCAGACATTACAAATAAGCACAAGCCCTTGCGCTATTTTCCCAAAATACATCTGGAGCGGGTGATGGGAATCGAACCCACCTCCTCGGCTTGGAAGGCCGATATAATAAACCACTATACGACACCCGCGTCTCAAAATGTATAACTATTCTAATAAACTCAGGCTAAAAGTCAAATCAATTCACATCTAAGAAATGCCATCTACAGCAAGCATGCTCTGCAAGCTAAAGCTAGCTTAGTACATGCGAGTGCTCAACAAGACTGCCCAATTATACTGCTCAGTCACTTGACTCAAAGCAGGTAAACCCTAAAGCCAGCAAGCCCTAGGCCAGGTCTTCTGGTTTAACTGTAATGCTTTCGCCTCGATAGGGAATAAAGACATCTATCTTAGGGTGAGACTCTTTAATAATGTCACCCAGGGTCTCTGCTTGAGATTCCTCACCATGTACTAAGAAGACTTTTTTAAGGTTTTTTATATTTGCTATAAAGGTCATAAGGTCAGATCTGTCAGAGTGTGCACTAAAGGCATCGACTACTGCAACTTCTGCCTTGACCCTAAACATTTCCCCATGAATCTTCACCGACTTTTCTCCCTCAACAATTTTACGTCCTAAAGTATTTTGAGCCTGATATCCAACTATTAAGATCAGGTTTTTAGGATCCTCTATATTGTTTTTTAAGTGGTGCACCACTCGACCAAATTCACACATACCAGAGGCCGAGATAATGACCATAGGCCCATTTTTATGGTTAAGCGATTTAGACTCTTCTACCGAGCGGGTATATTTAAGCATACCAAAACCAAATGGATTTTGCTTGTCCGACATAAACTCATCATAAATCTCCTTATCAAAACACTCGGGGTGTGCTCTAAATACAGTTGTAACATTAGTTGCCAGAGGGGAGTCTACATAAATAGGAATCTTTGGTATTCTGCCTTTTTTAATTAGTAAATGTAAAAAATACACGACTTCTTGAGTCCTTTCCAATGCAAAAGCCGGAATTATAATTTTACCACCACGTGCAATTGTTTTATTAATTAGTTCTTCTAGGTAGATATCGACATCGTCAATAAACTCATGAAAACGATTACCATAGGTACTTTCTGTAATAAGTATTTCACTATCTTTGACAGTTTGCGGGTCGCGCAAGATTGGCAATCCCTTGCGACCTAGGTCTCCCGTAAAAGTCAGCTTGTAACTCACTCCTGCTTCCTCTATCTCTAAGACAGTAATCGCCGAACCTAAAATATGGCCTGCATCCAAGAAACTCAGCTTAATCCCTGGGGCAATTTCGTAGGGCATGTTGTAGGGGATTGTCATCATTTGGCTTAATGTTGGCATAACATCTTCCAGCGTATAAATTGGCTCGACTACATCTTTTTTATGTTTTTTTAACCAAGCCACATCTGACTCCTGAATCATCGCAGAGTCCTGCAACATATAGGTGCAAAGCTCTCGCGTAGCTGCAGTCGTAATAATCGGACCTTTAAAACCTTCTTTAACTAGCAAGGGTAGTAAGCCACTATGATCAATATGGGCATGTGACAAGACTACAAAATCAACTTTAGACGCATCGAACATTAGATCGCGATTTTTCTTAGCAGCCTTTTCTCTATGCCCCTGAAAAAATCCACAGTCCAGCAAAATATTTTTGCCATTCACAGTAATTAGGTGTTTTGAACCTGTAACTTCACGGGCTGCCCCAAAAAATGATAGTTTCATGTTTTATCTAATTAGATTATTTGAGATTGAATGCTCGGAATCAATATTTGCTCTACAAATTCATACTGCTTATCAATTTCCATTTCTATGACTACAAATAAGTTATCTTGTTGAATCAAGTAAACTTTTAGCTTAGTACTAACGTCGTTAACAACAAATACCTCGCTGACATTCTCAATATCTAGTTTTTCTGGTGTTAAGCCTTCAAAGTAGTTTTGGACACTGGTCGATTGTGCCACAAAATCAGCTGCAGAGAGTTGTTCTGGATTATTAAAGAAGGACAAATTAAAGAGTTTTTTTTCTACATCACTAAAGTCTAAAGCAGATAAAGAGGTATTTTGCACAATCAGGTTGACTGGATATTTAAAACTCAGGAAGGAATTTTTAAAACTCAAATCAGCTAGGTTATCAGGCACAGGTATTTGCACAGCAATTTCTTCTGGAAAATCCATTGCTTTGCCTGGTGCGGCAGCAAGCTCTTCACTTGTAATCTGCTGAGGGGCGTTAGATGGGGTTTCTCCAATAGAGTCAAAGTTCAACTCTGGAAAACTCGGAGGAGCAGAGCTAGATTCAGCCTCCTCTACAGGAGTCTCAGAAGCATCTTCTGCTGTAGGGAAATCAAAGTCTTGGTCTGGGGCAGTCTCAAGCTCGTCTGTTTGTTCTGAGCTAGGCTCAGCTAAAGGTTCAACCTCAGATTCACCAATGCTGCTCAAATCAATTTGAGGCATGCCAGGAGGTCCAGCTGTCTTTGCAGACGTCGCTTGGCTTTGCGAGCTAGGGTTGCCCATAAACATATTTATAAGCCTGTCTTGATAGTATACTGCCGCTGTTATAACAGCCAACAATACAAGGGGAATCAATAATTTTTTCATACACAAATTATAGCATTTCCCCAAATCTTTTAAAAGTCCGAAAGTCTTAAACCTAGAAATTTATGAATCCAGCTCTCTAGGAGTTTTTGAGTCATTAGTCGTTTCGGATAAAAGTAGCTACTGTCTTGCGATAAAACCCCCAGGGAGTAGCTTGCATCTATATAATCCAAATACTTGGAGCTAATTGTATCTAAATAGAAAATTCCATTCAAACTAGATGGGTATTTTTTAGAGTACAAATGTTTGTATAAAAGGTAAACAGTCTGCTCTGAATTTAAAATCAAGTCTGAGTTTTTAATAGGTACCTCTACAAAAGCTAAATTAAAGACAGTCTTTTTAAAATCAGACACAGAAACCAAATTGCTGGAAACTGCTTGTTTAGAATCAGCATTTGCTGTTGGGTAGACAGCAGGGGAGGCAACTAAAGTATCTTTAGGCTGGTTGTAAGCCAGTACTTGTTGGCTTGGTGATTGGATCTGGTAATTGGCTGTGTTAGAGCTAACTTCACACAAACCAGTGTTGGGGTAGGCTGATAATCCATAGTTGCAGCTCAAACCAGCTTCACAAATTTTGCTACTATTACAGCTTTCATATTCTTTAGCATACAAGCTCGGTCGTTGTAAAACTTGGAATTTAGTCATACTCCCAGGCCTAAAACCTGAAACTAAGCCCTGCAAATAAAAATTTTGTGCAGTGAAATGCTTAGCGTCTAATTCAAATTTAAAGCTAATCTTTTGCCTTGGAGCCAAGCTAACAAAATTGTTAGTTGTGTTTAAGCATTTGACTTGTTTTGTCTCCAGTGGATAGACCTGCATTAAGGATTCATCGTATATCCTAAAGCTGGCGTTACAGTTTGGGCTAAAGCGCAGAGTTTTTACAGACAGGCTAGAGTTTGTGATACTAAAAGCAAATTGAATCTTTTGATCATGATAAAAAAAACTCTTGCTTAAAGTAGTTACAAGAGCGTTCTTACCAAATCCAGAGGTGATAATCACATACACTACAACAAGGACTAGGTAGGCAACTTTTCTCAATTAGAGTCTGGTTAGAAGACTTAAATATAAAGTGTTTCACCCTGTTTTGTCAAAGTTATTTATTTTGGAATGCTCTTGTTGCAACTTCCTATTTGTTAGGTGGGTATAGATTTGAGTTGTAGTAATCGAGCTATGCCCTAGTAACTCCTGTACACTACGCAGGTCTGCTCCATTATCTAGTAAAAAGGTTGCAAAGCTATGCCGCAAGGTGTGTGGTGTAACTTTTTTATTAATACCTGCAAGGTGGGCGTGCTTTCGCACCATCTCTTGTATAGAATATGCCGAAAGACGAGACTGAGCATCTTCCTTTCGCTTATGGTTGATAAATAGAGGTTCAAACTCATCTGTACGCAAGTCTAAGTAGCTCTTAATCGCTTGTAAGGCCCGGGGAGAAAAGAATACAATTCTCGACTTACCACCTTTACCTGTGATTGTGATACTTTGAGAATCATTTAAAAATTGTTTTTTGTTCAAAGCTCTCAATTCAGATATGCGCAGTCCCGTAGCAAATAACAACTCACATATTGCTTTGTTGCGCTTATTTATTATTTTATTCCCAGAAAAAGTTTCTAAAAGCTTGCTAACCTCAGTCGGTTCTAAAAAATCCACAGTCCGTTTTACTGTATTCATCAGCTCTATCTTTTCGGGTGCCAAACAGTCTATATCATTTTTAGTTAAATACTTTAATAAAGCCCTCACAGCTATAATATGATAGTTCTGAGTTTTTTTCGAAAGCTCCTTTTCTTGCACACCAAACTTTTGCCTGTTTAGGTACAAACGGTAGTCTTGAATCTGCTCTAGCTTAATAGTGTTAATCGAGGAGTCACCAAAGAAATTCAAAAATCTCGACAAATAATGTTGATAATTCTCAATAGTTTTTTGAGACTTATTTTTCTCCACTTCTAGGTAGATCAAAAATTTATGAATACATTTACTTATTTTCATACTATAATTTTATCAGCTGAGACATAGACAAGGAAAGCTTAAAATCTAAATGGAAAAAATATGCGTTGCCCTAAATGCTTAGAAGGCGATACGAAAGTAGTTGATTCCCGCGAGTTCAACAGCAATAAACAGATTCGCAGACGCCGTAGCTGTGAAAACTGTGACTATCGCTTTTCGACCTTCGAAAAATATGCAGAGCCAAATTTTATGGTTGAAAAGAAACAATCTAAGCTAGAGCCCTATTGCCGTTCCAAAGTCGAGCGTGGCATTATGAGAGCTCTAGAAAAAAGAAATATTGGCACAACTAAAGTCCAATCCTTAATTGACAACTTAGAGCAAAAGTGGCTAAGCCATGGTAAAAAAATACCCTCCCAAGTTATGGGAGAGGATATAATGAAAGCCCTGTTAGATTTGGATCAGGTAGCTTATATTAGATTCGCATCTGTTTATCGTGCATTCAGTGATATAGACAGTTTCAAAAAAGAGCTAGACACAATCAATAAAAACACTGATTAATCGAATCCAAACTGCAAAGTAAGCTAGTTTTGCATAATTGCCTGATAAATTGAGTCAAAGACTCCTTGGTCAAATGCCATCGGAATAATTTTTTCAAATGATGGATTTTCTACACAGGCAGCCAGTCCTTCTGCCGCAGCAATCAACATTTTATTGTTAATTTGAGATTTTTTATCCATAGCAGCTTTAAGAATTCCAGGGAAAGCTAACACATTGTTAACTTGGTTTGGATAATCTGCTCTACCAGTTGCAATAATCTTAACGCCAAGTTTTTTAGCTAGATCTGGCATTATTTCTGGCACGGGATTTGCTAGGGCAAATACTATGGGCTCAGGTTTCATAGCAGCAATCTCAGCTTCTCCAAGTAAGTTTGCTTTGGATAGTCCAATAAAGATATCTGCCTGATCAAGGGCATCAATTAGCTGCCCAGATATATTCTCCTGGTTAGTGTATTCTAAGGACTCTGTTTTGTATTTATTTAAGTCGGCTCTTTGTCTACAGACTATACCCTTTGAGTCCAAAAGTGTTATGTCCTTAAAACCATATTCATGCAGTAGCCTTGCTGTTGCCAGACCTGCCGCACCTGCACCATTGATCACTATTTTCAAGCTATCAGCAGTCTGTTGAGTAAGTTTGAGGCTATTGAGGAGTCCTGCCAAAACTACTACGGCAGTCCCATGTTGGTCATCATGAAATATTGGAATCGCAAGTGTGTTTTTGAGTTGGCGTTCAATTTCAAAACATTCAGGTGCCTTAATATCTTCAAGCAAAATCCCACCAAAGCTTGGTTGGATTTGGTGACAAAATTTCACAATCGCCTCAGGCTCAGTTTCCTTAATGCAAAGAGGTATCGCATTTAGCTCAGCAAAACGTTTAAAGACAACAGACTTACCTTCCATAACTGGTAAGGCTGCCTCTGGCCCAACATTGCCATAACCCAGCACAGCAGTCCCATTGCAAACAATTGCTACTGCAGATTGTCTCCAGGAGTACTCAAAACTTTTTGTCTGATCTTCAATTATAGCTTCTGCTGCATAACCCATGCCTGGGGTATAGGTTAATTGTAGATCAGCTTGGTTTTCTAATTTATGTTTGGCCTCTAGTTGAATCTTACCACCCCTGTGGTACTCTAAAGCTTCTTCTTGCATCTTAAAATATTAATTGTTTGGCGGATTATAGCTTGGAGCAGGTACATCTGGAGGGCTAGTAGGACCATTAACATTTGCAGGCCGTAATTCATTAAGCGCCAAATCTTCCCCCTGGCATCCAGAAATAATTATAACAGACAAGATTAGTATAGCAAGGATTCTAAGTGTCATCTTCATCGAGTTTTATTTTTTCACGTCTAAGCATTTGGTCAACAATCTCTGCAAATTCAGAAAGCTCATAATTACCAACCAAAATTTGATTATTAATAAAGAAGGTCGGAGCCCCAATTACCCCCAGTTCACCAGACTCCTGAAAGTGATTTCTAACACTTTGCTGTGTTGCAGGATCATCATAACATTCCGTAAATTCGCTCACATTAGCAATCTTTCTCGCCATAGATTTAAATCGACTTTTGACTTGGGCTTCTGAAGACCCAGACCATTTATTTTGGTCTTTAAAGGCCAGCTTGAGCCCGTCTAAAAAGACTTCTTGTTCAGACAAACATTCTAAAGCAGTTGCAGCTAAAAAGTCATTACCGCCAGTATTGTAGTATTTAATAGCAATTAACATTTGCTCACCAAAATTTTCCGCCAAATTTTCGAGAATCGGTAGAGCCTCTTTGGATTGAATAGAACTTGGACTCATATAAACAATAATCTTTACCGGAGCCTCCAAACTTGAGTTTTCTGTGATAATCTTTGAGTCAAGCAACTCAGGTCCAACAATAACCCGGTTTGGAGTCACCTGTAGTAGGTACTTATCTTTAGATTTAGAAAAGAACTCTTCTTTTTCTTCAAAGTCATATAGCTTTTCCAAAGTTTGGTCAAACAAAAACACCGGCAGTAAGTTAAGCTCATATTCATTAGTTAAATGCTTTCCTTTTCTAGACTTGTAGTCCACCAGTTCTACTTGGTAAAGTGGTGTTATCGTGTTTTTAATTTGGTCTAAATTCTGCTGTACATCACACTCAGGACGTTTGCAATCTTCATCATAGATTGCTTGAACTCTCACCAGCGGGTGATTATACACAACAAAAGTCTGCTGACCTTTTTCGAAAATTTGAGGGGTGTTCAGGTCTTGATCAATTTCAAACTCATCTTTTTGGGCGTCCAAATACAGCTGATACCCATAGTTGATCCCAAATATAATTACTATGAAGGTCAGGAAATTTATAATTAATTTGACCATCTTATCTTTTTTGGCACTTGTAAAGTGTTTGCGCGTAGGGGAGTTAGCTTTCTTAGCCAAAACCAGCATCCGAATTAACTCAGCTTTAGATTGCGCTACATTAGCAGCAATACCTTCTTTGGCCAAAATTTTGACTAGTCGACGTTTATCAAAATTTTTAAATCTTTTTTCATAATCCATAAAATCGAAAGCTTATTACTTAACCATTTTATATGCAAGTAGGCTAATTAAAAACTAAATCCACTTCTAAAATACCTAAAGGTGTTATAGTTATTTTTTTTGTAAGCCCCAAGTTGGGTCGTAGGTTTCAAGATTTTGCTTGCCAACTCGTTTAACTATTTCGGGAACAAGATCTTTTAGACTTACAGATACTTGTGTGCCTTTAGCCATTTCTCGAATAATTGCTCTAGACTCTCTAACCTCGGTTAAGCCCATAAGCACCATGTAGGGTACCTTAAAGTTTTCTGCCATAGCTATTTGCTCCTTCATAGAAGATTTACCAATCGCACCAACAGCCTTAATTCCCTTGTCATGCATTTGTGCAAGAGTAACTAGGCATTTTTTCTTAGCCTCTTTACCAAGCTGAGCCACAAAAACATGCAGATCATCTTTGCTTGGAGCAGTAACCTTATTAATCTTCATCTGGGCAATTGTCCTCTCGACCCCAGCTATATAATTGACTGCCGGTGTTGGGGTTCCAGATAGTCTTTCTATTAAGTTATCATAGCGCCCGCCACCACCAACTGCTTTCTTACGGCCACGATTTTTCTCCCAAAATTCAAACATGATGCCAGAATAGTAAGGCAGTTTTCTAAACATGCGGTGGTTTAATTTGTAGGGAACCCCTAACTCGTCTAAATACTCAAGTAGTTCTTGTAAATAATTTTGAGACTCTTTATCATAGTAATTTTCAATAGATGGAGCCATTTGGCACAAAATCTCTAAGTCTTCATCTTCTATCAAAAACAGTTGGATAGGGTCTTTATCAATATATCTTTCATATTCCTTGGGAATGGAACGTATTTTATCTTTAAAGAATGCTTTACAGTCTTGAATGAAATTATTTTTAATTTCATTGTTACCAAAACTATTGATATGTAGTTCTAAACGATCGCTAATGCCTAAGTCGTTGTGAATTGTGTGTGCTAAGTAAATTATCTGAGCGTCTAAAGCAGCATCGGACTGGCCAATAACCTCCAGACCATACTGGTGGAAATGCCTAGTGTAACCAGGGGCCAAATTAGAGAAACGAGCTTGCTGTTCTATATAATATAAAGAAATGGGCTGAGGCAAATCACTGAGTTCCTTTTCAATATAGGCGCGAACGATTCCGATAGTATTTCCAGAGCGCAGAGTAAGATCCATTCCATCTGGGTCTCTAAGAGAGTACATGCTTTTTTCAATTCTATCTGCATCTTCTGCTAGAGCAAGTTTTAGGACATCAGTACGTTCTAGCATAGGAGTCGAGATTCTTCTAAAACCAGCCTGTCTACCTCTATGTCGAATGATTTTTTTTACATATGTAAAGTAATCATGATCTTTTGGGAGCATATCAGACATCCCAACTGGTGATTTTATCTCTCGTGAATCCATACTATTGACTTACAATTAAAAAATAATCTTAGTAAAAGTATAGACCTTTCCAGTTTTAATTGCAAACCTTTGGCACAAGCCTAACTAGTTAGTAATTCCCAGGTGTCAAAGCCTGCCCAGCTTGAATATATTCTGGTTTACTCACAAAATAAGCAGCTGCAGCAATCATAGCCGCGTTATCTGTACAGTAACTCAATTTTTTAGGGTGTTTAAAAGTCATATTAGCAGGTAACATCTTAGAAATCTGAGCCCGCAGGTCTTTATTCGCCGAAACCCCACCCACCAAGTGCACATGCGTGGCATTAAATTCTTTAGCGGCATTTACTAATTTGGAACCCAGGTTATAATTAATGGTTTGCTGAAAGCTTGCTGCCACATCTGGAGCAATTTGTGCCAAGTCCAAACCATCTTGATTACAGAGTTTTTCAATCAAGTATTTTACATTAGTTTTTAAGCCAGAAAAACTAAAGTTAAAAGCTTGTTTAGCTAGGGGGTTCGGCAACTTGTATTTATTGGCATCACCAGACTCAGCAGTTCGCGATATTTCTGGGCCACCTGGATATTTAAGTCCGAGCATTTTAGCAACTTTATCATAGGCTTCACCAGCAGCATCATCCAAGCTTTGGCCTAGTAGCTCGATATTATCAAAACTATGTAGCAAATAAAGTTCATTGTGCCCCCCAGAGACACTCAAACAGACAACAGGAAATTCAAACTCAAAGTCAGCATCTAAGCGGCAACTTAAAACATGACCCAACTTATGATTTACGGGGATTAATGGTTTTTTATAAATCAGTGCCAAGCAACTAGCCATGGTGTTACTAGTCAAAATACAATTAACCAAGCCTGGATAAGTTGAACAGGCAATCGCATCAACATCTTCCATGCTAACTCCAGCCTCTTGCAAAGCAGCATCAAACACAGGCTGCAGCTTAGCAACATGTTCTCTAGCAGCTACCTCGGGGACAACCCCTTGAGTTTTTTGGTGGGTTTGAATTTGGGAATAAATTGCATTGCTCAAAACCTGTGTACCATCTTTTACAACTGCACATGCTGTTTCATCGCAAGAGCTCTCAAAGGCAAGAATAAGCATAGTTTTTTGCTACATTGTCTGGAAAACACAAATAAAAGTCAAGTTTGTTGCCTCTAGAATCTAGAGCAGCTATCATGTTTGTATAAATCTTAATTCTGCAAATGAAACCTTCTTCGATTCAAATTATTAAAGACTTACATACAAAAGGTTACCAAGCCTTGTGGGCAGGTGGTTGCGTAAGAGATATGCTGCTTGGGGTTGAACCGAAAGATTTTGACATTGTCACCGATGCCACCCCAGAAGTTGTCGAGTCTTTATTCGACAAAACTATTCCAATTGGTAAACAATTTGGCATTATCAAAGTTATATATAATGAGTATGAGTTCGAAATTGCCACCTTTAGAAAGGAGTCCGACTACAAAGATGGTCGCAGACCTTCTGTAGTAGAGTTTACAGACGCCTATGAAGACGCCCACAGACGTGACTTTACAATCAATGGCATGTTTTACAATCCAATTACAGACGAAGTTATAGACCATGTAAATGGACAAAGAGACTTAGATCTCAAAGTCCTAGAATTCATTGGCGATCCCAACCAAAGAATCCAAGAAGATCATTTACGGATTCTACGCGCAATACGTTTTAAAAACACTTATGGACTAACTTACAACCCAAGTAGCTACCAAGCCCTCCTACAAAATGCAAATTTAGTCACCAAAATCACTCCCGAAAGAGTCCAGCTAGAGTTGAATAAAATGCTCAGCCACAGTTCTCGAGTCGGTAGTATTAATAACATGGAAGACCTAGGCATCTTAAAGTACTTATTACCAGAAATCCAAAGCCTAAAGGGGGTTGGACAATCACCAACTACACATGCCGAGGGAGATGTTTATGCGCATACCTTAGAGTGCCTTAAACAAGTCGAAGACAACAGCAAACTCAGTGTCATCTGGGCTACGTTTTTGCATGATGTTGGCAAAAGTATTACTTATACCATCCAGCAAGATAAAATCACTTTTCCAGGCCATGCCTCTGCATCTGCAGATTTGGCAGAGCAAATTTTGACCCGACTGCGCTTTCCAAAAAAATTCATTCAACACGTAGAATGGTTGTGCGCCCAACATATGAGTTTATACCAAATATTTGACATGACAGAGGCACGCCAAAAACATTGGTTCTTACACCCATGGTTTTTAGATCTTTTAGAAGTTCACAAATACGATACCATGGGCCAACAACCGCAAGATCTTAGCCGTTATCATGAACTTCACGATTTATATTCCAAAACTGTTTCCAAAATTAAAGTACTCCCAAAACCCTTTCTAGATGGTTCACAAATTACAAAACTCCTAAGTATCAAGCCTGGCCCACAGGTGGGCGTAATTAAGTCAGAACTCTACGATTTGCAACTAGAAGGTGCTCTCAAATCTAAAAAAGAAGCTCAAAGCTATTTACTTAAAAATTTTTCCAGCTAGAATGCAGGCACTATCTAGCAGATCAAATTCCATCTAATGCAATTAAAAAAAGGCACCCAAGTCCAAGTAGAATTCACGAGTTTAAATAGCTTTGCCCAAGGTTATGCCACTTTAGAGCTCGAGGGACAAACTTATAACTTGGTCTGCCCAGATGCATATCCTGGCGATAGAGCCATGGTAAGCATAACAAAAATTAAAAAAAACTTTCTCGAGTCGCAGCTACTGCAAATTCTTAAGCCTTCTGATTTACGAGTCGAAACTCGAAATAATTATTTCGGTATTTCTAATGCCACTCCACTCGAGGCTCTAGTTTATAGCGAGCAGTTAAAAATTAAAGAAAAAGAGGTCCAAAGAATTCTTAGTAATCTAGACTTACTAACTAGCTGTCAGTTAAACCCCATAGCTGGCATGCAGGACCCTTGGTATTACAGAAACAAAGTTGAGTATAGTTTTGGCTATACAGCAGAGTTTAAACCTGCACTGGGTTTTCATGTAAAAAATAGACGTTTCGATATTGTAGACGCCACCAGCTGCCATCTGTTTATGCCTCAAACATCTAAATGGCTAGAATATGCTAAGCAAATACTCTTGCAAGACTTTAGCCCCTATCAGTACAGCTGTAACAAAGGAGATTTGCGTAATTTAATTTTCAAAAAGACTCTAGATTCCTCTCAGCTCATGCTAATCCTAGAAATATCCCAAAATGTAGAGCCGAAACTACTTGTCTCTGCTCTAGACGAACTAGCTCAGAAAATTCAACAGGATTTTAAACTACCACTTTGTGTATACCTAATTCAAACCACAGTGCAAAAAGGTCGTTGCACAACACAGGATTTATATCATTTATCTGGACCTTTAGCCCTCCAAGAAACTCTGACTATTCAAGATCAAGAGTTTGAATTTGAAATTTTTCCAAATAGCTTTTTCCAACCGAATCCACAACAAGCCCAAAAGATTTTATCGCTGGTGCAAACTCATGCCAAAAAGCTCGGTGCAAAGGTTATATACGATTTATTCTGTGGTACTGGCACCCTAGGCATTGTTGCAGCCGCATCGGGCGCTAAGCTCTTTGGCATAGACATAGTCCCAGCCTCAATTGAACTAGCTATCAAAAACGCTAAGCAAAATGGCCTCAAAGATTATGAATTTGTAGCAGACGATATCTACAAAAACCTACAGCAGTATTCATGGCCAGAGCCAGACTTAATTTTACTAGATCCACCTCGCAAAGGCTTAGGAGAAAAAACTATCGATCTAATTGCAGACACTACCGCAGCAAATATAGTCTATGTTTCTTGCAATCTCAAAACCTTTGCCCAAGATGCCAAGTACTTGCAAGCTAAGGGCTACACACTCAAAGAATTAACACCAGTCGATCAGTTTCCACATACAAAACATCTAGAGATTGTCAGCAGCTTTATCAAAAACTGCTAAATACAACACAAGACAGCACGAGCTTCGATTGGGCTCAAAGATAGTCTTTAGTCCAAACAAAAGTGGCCATCTTTGTAAATGACTTTAGTCGAGCCATCTTGCAAGGTTGCTGTCGCAGTTCTATTAACTGTAGAGACAATATCTGTGTGAATTGCACTTTCATTGTACCCCATGGTTTGCCACTGCTCTTCGCTTATTTCCGCTGGGTTACCTTTGTAGCAGTTTCGATAGCTGCTTCCAATTGCCACATGTGTGTTACCATGCTCGCCACCAGTGTTTTCGTCGTACAAAGTATTAGCCATAAACTTACGAATTCGCGAAAAATCAGCATCTGTTAAACTAAACTCTCCAAGTTGGTTCGCACCACTCACGCTAATCATTTGCTCCAAGGCCTCTTGGTTTTGCTCGGCGGTAGCTTTAGTAATTTTACCATCTTCAAAATGCAACTCGATACCCTTAATCAGTGAGCCATTTCTGTATAGTGGTTGGTTAAAACGCATCCAACCTTGGGTGCCACGGAAGTCTGGTGAAGTAAAACATTCAAAAGAGGGGATATTATGCCCACTGCCACCAACCCATTTACGGTTGGCACCAATCTTTACACGAAGATCACAATCTTGACCTTCTAGATGGATAGATTCTATTTCCAGCTGATTTAATTTGTCGCAAACCTCATCAATTTTAGAAAAAATATTCTTGAATTCCTCAATTGGGTCATCATGGTCTAAAAAACAAGCGTTAATAATTTCATCCCAGTACTCTTCTAAACTCAAGCCAGCCTGTTTTGCCATAGCCGGGGTTCCAAACATACACAAGGTCCAGTCTGCCAAGCCTTTGTTGAATTTAGCAAAGCGAGCTTTTTTAATTGGGCCCAGGGCTTTTTGCCTTTGCATAATTTTCTTAGAGTCCACATTCTTAAGCTCCATGGGGTCATTGTTGGCAATCACAGAGATCCATTGGTCTACCAGGTCTACCTTAGCGCTAATCAGTTTTTCTGGTATGAAATCAATCTGATCATCAGAGGCATGCTTATAAAAGTCTGCCCTAAGCCCGTCTGGTATCAAATCTAGCATTGGGTAGCCACCAGCTTTAAGAATCGCAACTTGAAAATGTTTCAGCATGATACTGGCACATTCAGGCACCTGCACCATAACTACATCGCCTTTTTGAATACCTTTTCTCGAACGCGAGGCAAAATTGACCATTAGGTTTGCATATTTCTCTAAAATCGCTGGGCTTAAAAATTCATACATAGAAGTTTTTTTTAGGATATTTTCTATGCTAATATTAGATTAATCTAAAAAAATAAAAAAGTGATAAAGTTAGATACAGTTAATTTGCATCTCAACCAAAAACATATCCTCAAAGATATCCAACTAGATATAGACCCAAGCGACTTTCTAAGTATTATTGGACCATCTGGAGCTGGTAAATCTACCTTGCTCAATATGCTTATAGGTGGTGTTAAGCCAAGCAGCGGCGATGTTTATGTTAACAATGTTAATATTAAGTATCTCAAACCAAACGCCATGCAGGTTTATCGGCGAAGAATTGGCATGGTCTGGCAGCATTTTCATTTATTGCCAGGACAAAGTGTCTATGAAAATATTGCCTTTGCCGCCCAAATTTTTGCTCATTCAAAAATCAAACAAAAAAACATGGTCCTTAAAGCCCTTGAAAAAGTAAATTTAGGGTCTAAGGCTAATCACAAGATCCATATGTTATCTGGAGGCGAGCGCCAAAGGTGCGCGATTGCTAGGGCTATCGTAAACAACCCCTATCTTTTAATTGCAGACGAGCCCACAGGCAACCTAGACCCACAAAGCTCACATGACATCTTAGAATTATTAAAGGATATTAATGCCCATGGCATGACTGTTGTCCTGGTCACTCACGACAAGCAGTTAGTGGATAGTTTGAATAGAAGAGTGGTCCTTATGGAAAGTGGCTGTATTACAAGAGATCTTGCTAATTCTAGTTATATCTGCGCCTAAAATTTAAACAGATTTTAGATTTTTATGTAAATCTATAGTGTTTTTAACGCTATAAATATGCAAAAGATAGACAACAGCCATAAACTTTATCAAAGAGTCTTTCCCAAGGATTTTTTAGATAAGCAAAAACAATCCCCAGAACTATTTGTCCAGGGTTCAAGCAAGCACCTAAAAAAGTTTATCGCAAGTAAAAAACCACATCCAGTAGCAGCAATTATTGGCTCCAGAAAAATCACGTTGCATACCATGCTCATGCTAGAGTATTTTGTGGAGTTTTTCTGCATTCACAATTGTACAATTCTCTCTGGAGGCGCAACTGGGGTCGATAGCTATGCCCACAAGGCCTGCCTAAAATATAATGGTTTTACAGCATGTTTTTTGGCGCAACCCATTAGTGCCAAGCTCATAGATAGTAAACAGCTCTATGGGCAAATATCCAAACGGGGTATCCTGATTTCTGCACAACAGCCTTTAAGTCCAACTTTCAAGTACAGCTTTTTAAAACGCAATCAGTTACTTGTGCATTTAGCAGATTTTTTGTTTGTGCCGCAGGCAGATATTAATTCTGGGACAATTCAAACGGCTATCTACGCTTTGCAAATCGGCAAGGCTGTTTTTGTATTGCCTGCCAGTCTCTACGACAGCCCTTATGCAGGCAACTTAGAGCTTATAAAAGCTGGAGCCACAATGCTTAGTTGTCTCTCAGACTTATTTGATATTCTCAAAATAGACCCACTCAAACATCAGGGCTTTCTAGGTTAAGAGAGTGGCCAGCTATTTATCTAGAGCAAACTCTCAAAATTTCAGAGAGCGAGGTTTTGCCTGTTAGCACTTTTAAAATGCCATCCATAAACATGGTAATCATGCCTTTGTCCAAGGCAGCTTGCTGCAGCTTATGCGTTGCTGTTTTATTTAAAATCAACTCTTTAAGTTCTTGATCTAGTCTAATAACTTCTGCAATTACAACTCTACCAAGATAACCTGTATTGTTGCAAATATCACAGCCATTAGCTTTAGGCAGTTCTGCTGGTACCTGGTATTCTTGTTTTGTAACTTTAGTTATTTCTTGCAAGTACTTTTCTAAATTTTGTTTATCTTCCGCGCTCACAGCTTCTGTAGTACTGCATTTTGGACAAAAAGTTCTAGCCAACCTTTGTGCTAGTACCGTGTCTAAACTAGGTGCAATCAAATAGGGCTCAAGTCCAATATTCATAAGTCTATTAACACTTTCTAGAGCGGAGTTGGTATGAATTGTGGTTAACACCACATGCCCAGTTAATGAGGCCTGCATAGCAGTGTTTGCTGTGTCATATTCACGAATCTCACCAATCATAACTACATCTGGATCTTGTCTTAAAATAGACTCCAATCCAGAAGCAAAAGTATAGCCCTTATCTTCATGAATTTGGCTTTGAACAATATTTTCCAAATGATACTCAACTGGATCCTCCAGAGTAATAATCTTTCTTTCCGGTTTGTTATAAATATTCAGCATAGAGTACAATGTCGTCGTCTTACCAGATCCAGTTGGACCAGTTACAAGAATCATACCCTGAGAAAGTTTACAGACATTTTCGAGTATTTCTAAATGCTGTTTATTAAAGCCCAGTTCTTCCAGTGTTAAAAACTTTTTCCCAGAGTCTAGTAAACGCATTACCAGGGTTTCTCCATTTTCAGTTGGCAGGGCAGACACACGCACATCTACTTTACGACCTTGGGTGCTAAACATCATACGACCATCTTGGGGTACATCGCTAACATTAAGTTTCATGCCTGAGTCGTATTTAACTTGTTTTAAAACTTGATCATAAATTTTCTGATCTAATTGGCTAACTGTTTGTAGGATTCCATCTATCCTAAATCTTAGCTTTACAGAATCAGTTTCGGGCTGCATATGAATATCCGAAGCATTAGTTCTAATTGCACCAACAAGCAGAGTTAAAACCCCTTCTTTTGCTGAGGAGAGTTTAATATTTTCTGTGAGCTTTGATAAATTCTCAAGCTCTTTTTGGTAAGTCTCTATATCTTTTTTCTCCAGCACATTAGCCTGCACGGCATGGCTTTTTTTGTATTCAAGAAATTGCTTTAGACTAGTTTGAATTCCATCTACCGATGCCAAATTTAGCTGAACCGAGTAACCAAGTTTTTCCAACTTGGCAATTGCCTCAACTGCTTTCGGGTTTTCAGGCTCACTCACAGCAACTCTTAATTTAGAACCCAATCTAAAAAAGGGGATTAAAGATGCCGCATCCAAGATATCTGCATCGAGAATAACAAATAAATCTGGATTTATAGGAGTTGCAGCAATATCCACATAGCCATATTTACCGCCACTAGCTTCGGCCCTTTCTTTCACTGAGCGTTCTTTGAATTCTAGATTCAAGTTAGACGACACCTGTGTTAAAGATTCGGGCTTTTTTTGACTTTTGCCACTACTCGCCTGTGAAAGATTGGAGGGATCTAACATTTGTATAAGTTATTCTTTATATTATAGCAGAATCAAGCCATAAAAGCAAAGCCACTAGCCTATTTTCAGAGGCTTTTAGTTAATGGCATCGTGAATTTGCTGAGCGCCTGTGTCATCTATGCCTTCAATCGTTTGCAGATCTGTAATACTAAGTCCCTTTAATTGCACTGATTGCAGTAAATTAGCTTCTGTTAGGGCATCTTTATAGACCTGGTCAATTGCCATTGCTTCGACGTCTGATTGTTTAGCTTTGGCTTTGGCTTTGGCTTTGCTTTCTTTAGCTTCACCTGCCTGAGAATCCGAATCTTGTTCTTCGGAAGCTTCTTGTTTAGCTTGTGCATCATAAAACTTTTGTTTCTCTGACTCTTCTAGGTCTTCAAAGTTTTTAATATCAAGCTCCAGGTTCAAAAGTTTTGAGGCCAGTCTTACATTTTGTCCTCGTCTACCAATCGCCAGTGGTCTTTGATCTTCATCTACAAAGGCTTCTGCTCTAGTATTATCTTCGTTAAACTTTATCACATTAATTACAGCAGGCGACAAGGCCGCTCTAAGAAGCTTTTCATTATCTTCTGTATGTACTAGTACATCTACTCTCTCACCATTTAGTTCGTCCATTACACTTTGAATCCGGACACCCTTTTGTCCTACACACGATCCTATTGGGTCAATCTTTTCTTCTGTGCTACTCACAGTGATTTTGCATCTAACACCAGGGTCTCGAGCTATTTTATGAATAATCACACTACCTTCGGCTACTTCTGGTATTTCAATCTCTAATAATTTTCTTACAAGATTCGGGTGAGTTCTAGATATTAATAACTTAGGACCTTTAGTGGTTTTCATCACTTTGTCCAGGTACAGTTTTAAACGTTGACCAGCATAGTACTTTTCTCCTCGGATTTTAAACTCTTTCGGTAGTTCAATTACTATTTTGCCTAGGTCGACAAACACATGATCACCTTGGACTCTATGCACTTGTGCATTTACCAATTCATTTTCCCTATCCTTAAAGTTATCATACATAATATCTCTTTCTGCTTCTTGAAGTTTTTGAATGATAACTTGTTTTGCTGACTGCGCAGCAATTCGACCGTATTCCATTGGAGTCACATCTATTTTGATTTCTGTACCAATTTTAGCTTTTTTTGCATATTTAAGAGCCTCCTTTGCAGAAATCTCTAGGTCTGCATCTTCAACTTTCTCAACTACCGTTAAAACTTGGTAGACAGTTGCCATTTCACCAGAGTCAGATAATTCCACCTCTATAATTTGATCTTTGGTCCCATAGTCTTTACGATAGGCTGCCTTGAATGCTGCCTTAATAGTATCTTCGACAATTTCTTTCGGAAGGTTTCTTTCTGCAACTAATTGGTTTATTGCAGCTGAAAATTGAGATTGCATAGTAATAAGTTTAAATAAATAGCTTGCATTAAATTTCCGGTCTCTCCTTGACACCAGTCCTCACAGTTCTAAAGTAACATATTTTATAGCTCTTGATCAAGTTTTTTTAATTATATTCAAAACCATTTGAAATCCAAAGCCCTTAGCAACAAGTTTGCGTATTAACTTTGTAGTATCTAACTTAGAATACTTGTTTGCTAGATAGGCACACGAGGAGTCAAAATCGAGCGCCAATTCCTGCAGTGCATTTTCCACTAGATCACGATCTAGACCTTTGTACAGAGCCTCTTGTCTTATATGATTTTCGCCATAGTTTCGGTTGAACCTAGCACGGATAAACATCTCCGCATAACGCTTGTCACTTTGATAGTTGAGATCCTGTAGCCGCTCCAGAAGTTCAGAAATCATCTTTCTATCAGTTTGCTTAAACTTTCTAGCCAACTTATCACTTAGTTCTTTCGCACCATACTCGCGTTTGCTAAGAAAATAGCAAGCAGCTTCGAAAAGCTGCTTGTTAGTATCTAACATTTAATCTCGCGCGTTTATTGCATCCATGATTTCTTTTTTCATTTGCCCAAGCACTTTAGGATTTTCAATTAAGTATTTTTTTGCGTTTTCCCGACCTTGGCCAATATTCTCATCTTTGTAGGCATAGAAAGAACCATTTTTACGAATAACATCGTATTTTTCACACAAGTTTAAAATATCACCTTCGCCAGAAATCCCTTTGTTAAACATGATATCAAATTCGGCTATTCGAAACGGTGGTGCAATCTTATTTTTCACAACCTTAACCTTAACCTTGTTACCAACTAGCTCTTTACCATCAGAACTTGTGGATTCGATTTTACCTGCACTCCTGATTTCTAGGCGCACAGAAGAGTAAAATTTTAGAGCATTCCCCCCAGTGGTAGTCTCGGGGTTACCAAACATAACACCAATCTTCATTCTGATTTGATTGATGAAAATAATCGATACATTAGAACGAGAGGCAACTGCTGTCAGTTTTCTTAATGCCTGGCTCATCAGCCTGGCTTGCAGTCCCATGTGAGAATCTCCCATGTCTCCTTCGATTTCAGCCCGGGGGGTTAAAGCCGCCACAGAGTCTACAACAATCAAATCAACTGCATTAGAGCGCACTAAGGTTTCGACTATTTCTAGAGCCTGCTCACCACTATCTGGTTGCGAAACAAGTAGGTTATCAACATCGACACCAAGTTTTTTAGCATATTCTGGATCCAGAGCATGCTCTGCATCTATAAAGGCAGCAAGCCCACCTTTTTTCTGAGCTTCGGCAATTATATGTAAAGTTAAGGTAGTTTTACCAGAACTCTCGGGACCATAAATCTCACAGATCCGTCCTCTAGGAATACCACCACCTAAAGCTAAATCTAGAGACATCGCTCCGGTTGGAATAGTTTCAATTTGACTAGCTGTCTCCGAGCCTAGCTTCATAATAGAGCCTTTACCAAAATTCTTTTCTATTTGGGCAATTGCAATCTCCATAGACTTAAGTTTATTGGGGTCTATACTGCTTGCCTTATTTTTGCTTGGGTTGCTTTTCTTGGTTTCCATTTTATCGTGGTTAATATAAGTTTTATAAATTTACTAGTATTTACTTAGTACAAACACTATAGGTGAGTACATACTCACCGTCAATCACTTTAACTTGTTTAATCCTAAATTTATTTTGTAACCTGCCTTGTATAGATTCTATGTTCTATATTTTGTTGTTGCTGGTAGTGGTCCGTAAGGTCTGGGTTCTTATTAGAACTTACTACATCTTCTATAGTCAGATCTTTATCTAACATAACATATTTTGAAACCTCTACGTCTTCTGTTCGAAGGTATTTAAATAGTAACAGACAATAGTAAAAAATAACTAAGATATTTAGCTCAAAGCCTAACTCTAATTGCTTGTAGTTTGGATTGATTCCAACATCGTGGTGTAAAATAGTAGATAAATAGCTAACAATATTAAATCCCATAAAAACTGTGGCATACACCAGTAGTCTACGCTTATTAATCTCTAACTTTGCATAAAGCTCTTGAAAAGTTGCACTCAAGAAAAAGCACAACACTAGTAGGTGGCTTAGTCCAATTGCAAATGTATTAAACGAAGCTGGTCCTTCAAGACCTGTGTAACTAACACCGTTTTGATACATATCAAAGTCTGAATACCAGTTTAAAAATAAGGTACCCCCGCCAAAAACACAGGCTAAACATATGGTTTTTGAGACCTTATCAAGCCGTAAAAATCTTTGCCAAACTTGTTGGAGCTTTACTTGCAATTTGTTATACATCTACATAAAATAAGTACAAGCTTATTATGGCTTTATCGCCAAATTATTGTCAAATGCTTTTATGTCACAAATAGAAATCTTCGCTAATTCACGTCAGGCAATGCTTCCAAAACCTACTGGGAAGGGAGTTTATGCCAAAAATATTCTCAAGCTGCTTGCGCAAAAACCCGATATAAAATTGACTATGTTAGCCAGTAAGCCTTGGCTCAAGTTTGGTCTTTGGCATTTTTATGCATTATACCAAGTCATAAAGCATAAGCCCGATATGTATTTTGATCCCGAAAGTTACATTAGCCCTTTTATAATTTCTTTGTTTACAAAAACAAAAGTTATTGTGACTGTGCATGATCTAGTTGCCTTTAAATTTGCTAAAGGTCATTTCTTAAAAAGTACTATTATAGAGCGTCTATTTTTACCACTGTTAGTTAGACTCAAAACAGTCCAGTTTTTTTGTATTTCTGAGTTTACTAAGCAGCAGTTTATTGAACACTTCTGCATCGATAACACACGAGTTCACTTAACACCATTAGGTTTTAATATGCCACAGCTAAAGGCGCAGCCCTCTGTTGCAAACTCGGAATCAAAGCCTTCGATTATTGTTTGTATTTCGACTTTTCTAGAAAGAAAAAATCAGCTAAACCTTGTCTATGAATTCTCTTTAATTAAAGACAGAGTCAAACATAATCTGTATTTAGTTGGCGGTGGAGATGCCAGGTATGTGCGTAGAGTCCAAGATTTAATTCTTAAACTTGGCTTAGAAAATAGAGTTTTTATTACCGGTTATGTTTGTGAGCAAGAAAAACTCCGCTTGCTTTTGCAAGCAGAATTCACTGTTTACCCATCATTATATGAAGGCTTTGGGTTACCATTGTTAGAGTCTTTAGCATTTAAAAAACCAGTTATCACAACGAAGTCTACGGTCATGCAGGAGGTTTTAGGAGAGGCCGGACTTTATTACGACCCAAGAAAGACCACAGATTTAGCTTTTCAAATGTCTTTTTTGGCAAACAACAAGGAGTTTCAGCAGCAACTGTTAGAGCACTCCAAAACTGTGCTCAAAAAGTATTCTTGGCAGAAGACTGCAAATCAGGCCTACAAAGTTTTTAAAAGTCTAGCATAAGCTTTTAGCATGACTTTTGCATCGAATTGCTTGGCTTGCACAAAGGCCCGCTTTCTCATATCTGCAAGCTTTTGAGGTTTAGAGACTAGTTTAGCAAAATTAGTATTAAAATCACTTAACTCGCAACTGAACTCAGAGTCTAAGTAACGACTCGCTCCAACCAGCTGTGAACACAAAACTGGGCAACCTTGAGTCATAGCTTCTGCTACCACTAAGCCAAAGGGATCTACTGTGGTAGCTGGCAGTATTAACAGGTCACTATTTTGGTACAGTTGTTTGAGTCTAGACCGCTCCAAAAAACCAAACTTTTTGACATTAGTTGGAGTTTTCAAATTGTCTAGCGTGCCACCACCTGCAACTACAAAGCTCAGATTTTTATGCAGCTTTGCTAGTTCAAGCACCTTTAGGTAGCCTTTATCTTCTGAGAGCCTACCTACATATAAGAGCTGCAAAGGCTTGCCTTGAGTTTTTTGCACTAAGCTAGGCTCTAAGCAAACACCATTTGTAATGCATTCAGCTTGCAGGTTTAGCTGCTTTTTAATTTCTTCGCACATGAGTTTGGAGACTGTCACAAGCTTGATTCTTTTAGCCTTTAACGACCACTTGTAAAGCCACAAAAATGGATTGCGAGACAGCCATCTACCTATGGTTGCATGCTCTAAAAACAAGCCAGGAATCCCAAACATGCGCATCCAAGGGCCAATCAGCAGCTTGTCCGAAAGATTTAGGCAGTAGAAACTCAACTTAGGGTATTTAAAACGCAAATACAAAACATAGACCAGAGCTTTCAAAACATAGTAAACATAACTTAGTCCAAAGCTTATAGCAGCCAGTTTGGTGGTTGGAGATTTAGCCAACTTGGATTTCATCACTGGAAACTCAGCTTTATTTGCAAGCTTTTGTAAGACAGGACAGCTAGTCCAAAACAGCACCTCATACCCAGAGCTTCGCAAGTGCTCAGCCACTAGCATGGTGTGCAGCTCCTCGCCACCGAGTACAGATTGGTAGGGGAATCTGGTTATAATTAGAGTTTTAGGCATTCAAATAGTTAAGATACTATAAAGTGCTAAGTTAACACGGCTTTAATTCTTCGAATACCTTTGCCACAACTTTGCTCTTTTTTGATTTTAAAGGTACCAAGCTCTCCAGTCGCTGCTACATGAGGGCCACCGCAAATTTCTAGCGAAAAGTCTCCAATTTTATAAACTTTAATTTGGTCACCATATTTATCTTCAAAAAGTCCAATAGCTCCTTTTTCCCTAGCTTCCACAACAGGCATTACATCGTGATTAATATGCAGGTTCCTTTGAATTTGATGGTTGACCATAGCCTCCACTTCGGCTAATTGTTCTTTTGTCACAGCAGTATCATGGTTGAAATCAAATCTTAAGCGTTCTGGAGTAATATTCGAGCCTTTTTGTTCGATATGATCACCGACAATATTTTTTAAGGCCTGGTGTAACAAGTGGGTCGCGGTATGTAACTGAGTCGTTTCTACAGAGTGGTCGGCCAAACCTCCTTGGAATTTTTGCTCCGAGCCCGCACGCGATAGCTCTTGGTGTTGTTTGAAAGCTTTGTCGAAACCATCTTTGTCTACTTGGATATTATGTTCCTGGGCCAGTTCTTTAGTCATTTCAAAAGGGAAGCCATAGGTATCGTAGAGTTTAAAACAGAGGGCTGCAGGCAGTTGATTGCTAGCATCCACTTGCTCTAACATCTTTAGGAATTCTTTTTCGCCAGTTGCTAAAGTTTTAGCAAATTGTTGGATTTCTTGCTCTAAGTTGGACACAATTCGTTGTCTGTTCTCTGCTACTTCTGGATAGCTATCTTGATATAGCTGAATGAAATTCTCAGCTATGTCTAAGACAACAGAATCATTAATTTGTAGTTTTTTAATATGTCTATATGCTCTACGAATAAGTTTACGTAGCACATAGCCCTGGTCTGTGTTGCTAGGTTCCATTCCATTTTTATCGCCCATTAGCATAACAGCAGCTCGAATATGGTCTGCAACAATTTTGCGTGATTTGTCAGCAATATCTGCAGCTAGCTCATGAGAGCCAGACTTTTCTGAAAGCAAATTCATAACTGGAGCAAACAATTCAGTTTCATAGATTGAATCTACATCGTAGTAAGCCAAAAGTAGTCTTTCAAAGCCCATACCAGTATCTACATTTCTATTTTCAAGCAATTCCAAACTCCCATCTTCCTGCCTAAAGTAGCTCATAAAGACATTGTTCCAGATTTCCACATACAAATCTGTTTCGTCGTTAGGTTGGTATTCATGGTTCAGGAATTTAGGGTCATTCAGGTCTCCCATATAGTAGAAAATTTCTGTACTTGGACCGCAAGGTCCAGTTGTTCCAAGTTTCCACCAGTTGTCATCTCCACAGAAATATATTCGCATAAACTCACCTGCAACTGCCTGCTCGACAGTTTTAAAACCATACTCTTGCCAGATGTCTGCAGATTCTGTATCTTTGTCGACGTCTTTATCACCTTCAAAAACAGTCACACAGAAACGTTTTTTATCAAGACCCAAACCACCTTGGTCTACTGGTAAAGTTAAAAATTCCCAACTCCATTTAATAGATTCTGTTTTAAAATAATCACCCAAAGACCAGTTACCAAGCATTTCAAAAAAAGTATTGTGGGTTTTGTCTCCAACTTCATCAATATCATTTGTCCGAATACAACGTTGGCTATTTACAAGTCTATTACCATTTGGATGAGGTTCTCCGGTAAGGTAGGGGACCAAAGGTTGCATACCCGCAATTATAAACAGCGAGGAAGAGTCGTTTTCTGGTAGAATAGAACTGTTTTGAATTTGGGAATGTTGGTATTTGCTTATAAAAAAGTTCAAATATTTTTCTCTAATCTGATTCGGGCTCAAGCTTTGAGTATTCATACAAATAGCATTATAAATTTATTTTAATGTAGACTTTTTTCTGCATTTTGGCAATTTGAAAATCAGCAGAAAACTCAGAATAAACTAGCTTATGCTAGTAAAAATCAATAAAATTTCCTAAAATTAGAGCACATCTACAAGCATTTCTATGTCTAATAAATCCTCCAACCACCTTATATGGCTTAGTGCAGCCATCTTCACGTTCTTGCTAGCTTTGTACTATATCTTTAGCGGCATTAATTACTATGCAGCCAAAAAACATGCTTGGTTTAATTGGCTACCCCAAAGCACAGTGTTGGCAATTAATTTGGATACTCAAGATTTCACAAGCAATTTAGGCCCAGTAAGCTCACTTAAGCAGTATTTTGCAGAGTCCAAGACGGATGCCCCAGATCAGCTAGCAAACTTTGTCAGCAACTTAGAGTCCAAAAAACTTATATATCTACTCTATTACAACCCCAAAAACCCACAGCAACTTGCCCAGGCTGTCTCTATGAGAAATACTAATCAGCAGCATGTGCAGGAGATTCCACCGGGTTATGAAAGCCAGCAGTATTTGGGCTACACTTGGATTTATCCAAGCCAGACTCCATTAGATTTTAGCTCGCAACTAGCACTAAACAAGCTAGATTATCAAAAAGCCAATCATCCAGGTCCGTCTAAGGCTTACTTGGCTATGGTTCCAGAGAATTTTTCCAGGTTTTTATTTCAGGATGAACTTTTAACTGCCACCCAAAAATCTATCCAGAACTTTTTAAGGAATTATGACAACCTATATTTTAATATAGAGTCAAAAGATCAAAGGCTTTTTCTGAGCAATTATAATTTTGATTCCAAACCAGCTATGAACTTATCTCCTGCTGTAAATTTAGGTTTTTTAGCCAATCAAAATCACACAAGCCAAATGCTCTATAGCCTCTCTAATTTGCAAAGCGTTACCCCCAAGTTGCTGGAAGGCTTTATAGACTCTTGGGTCGCTAGACTCAATCTCAACCCAGAACTAATTCAGCAGCTAATGGCCAGCCAACTAACTTTGAGCCTTGATACCAACAATCAACTGCACATTTATTTCCACAGCCCGCAGCTAGTAAATAAGCAAGCTTTAACCAAGATGCTGCAAAAAATTCAAGCCTACTTTGACCCCACAGAATCACAACAAACTTTGTCTACAGACCAGCAGGCAAGTTACACAGCAGCTAATCCAGATAGCAACGAGAGCTCAAATATAACTCAATTTAGTCTTAAGTCTCTAGCCTACAATCTAATATGGCCAGACCCACTAGACTCCAAGCAGCTGCACTTTGTTTTAACAGCTCACAGTCAACTGGCCCTTTCTCAGCAGCAGCCACAGCAATTTGAGGCCTTAAGTCCCAAACTACAGGCTTTAGCGCAGGACTATGCCCAGTTTTCACCAGAATTTCTTGCCAAACTCTTTGGTCCTAATTTCCCACATCTCAAGTTAGAAATTGCCACTTATAATTTTATAGGTGGTCAGCAAACCTTAATCACAGTAGATTAATGCGAATTAAATTATTTTTACTTTTCACACTGGTGCCACTGTTGCTAGTTTTTCTGACTTCGACTAAGTTCATCCAATTAACCAACGATAGCTCAGCTGCTAGGATACTAAGTTTAATTGAACAAAAAAAGTATACACAGGTCTTAGAGCCAGAAAACCTTAAGTTTTTAGATGAAAGTTTCCAAGACCTGAGTTTAGAAATTTCTGCAGTGGCCTCTGCTTACCAGCCAATCCCAGAGATTTTAGCAGACCTTAGTGCCTTCTTAAAACCCCTGCAGACTTTGGCCTTGCAAAAACAGGAGCTTAGCCAGAATGGCTTTGACCTAAACAATACTCAGCTCAAAAATCAACTCATTAATACCAGTTTAGAACTAGAGCAAAACCTTTTAAATTTAGAAAACACATTAGCCCTCAATAAAAATCAAATTCCCCAAATTCCAAATTTAATTCCATCCAAAAGCATCAGGGATTTTGTTGGCTTTTTAAAGACAAACTACGACTCCATTTTTACGCAAGTTCACACAGCCCGCCAAGGGCTCACTGTTGTCAATCAGCTCTTAGGGTTTCGTCAGCCACATACCGTGCTACTCTTGGTCCAAAACAATAATGAACTCAGGGCCACTGGCGGTTTTATTGGTCTTCTGGGCTTTTTAGAATTAGATAATGCATCTGTAAAGTCTTTGGAGTTTCATAACATATATGATTTCGACGGCTTATTCGATGGCTATAACAATGTGCCTTTGGAGTTCTCTGATTTTAACGAAAAATTATTTATTCGTGATCTTAATTTCTCTGCTGATTTCCCACCAGTAGCTCACAAAATAGAAGCTGCCTTGCAAGAGGCCGGGGCCCCCAGCTTTGACACTATAGTAGCTATCAACCATGAGCTTTTTAAAGATCTGACACCCTTTTTAAACCAACTCCAAATCGCAGACAAATCCTACACAGCAGGTCCAAACTTTGACTTTATTCTCTCGTATTTAGTAGAGTCCAAGTCTTTATCGAAAACCAGCCCCAAAAAACTAATTGCCAGCATGTTAGCAGATTTACCACAGCAGATCTTAGACAAACTGACCCCCTATGAAATTTTAGATTTTGTAAAACAAGCCTTTGCAAGCCGCAATTTACAGGCATATTCTAAAAACCACGACTTAGATGATGTTTTTGAGAAGCTTAACTTCCGCCTGAGCCTGCAGAGCTTTCAGCCCACAGATAAGCTTTGGCAAGATCCCAAGCAGACCCACAACCAAAGTCTGCTATGTTTTAACTCAGTTGCCGGTACCAAGGCCGATAGGTTTATAGAAAGACATATTACATTTACCGAAGATTTTTCCAAGGACTTTATTACAACTCAAGTCGATATAGATTTATATCATAGTTATAGCGATCAAACCGAAGCCATCTTAAATGGCATACTACACAATTATGGACTCCCAGGTCTCAAAGGCGACCTAAGATATATTTTGGGCAGGGGAGACTACCGGGTTTTCCTACGCTCATATTTGCCAGCCAATGCAGTTTTAGAACAAACAGTCACAAAGTTTTTTGCCAGTCCAGACCCATATTCCAATCTTGCGAGCTTTGTGAGTGGTTTTGGCATGACCCCAAGCAATCTCAGCAGGCTCAGCTTTGTTTACAAAACACCAATTAACCACAAGAGTCTGGCGACTGTTTTCAAACACAGTTTTTCTAGTCTTAGACAGTCTGGCCTAAAAAACACCCAGATTACGCATATTTTAAACACTCAAAATCTCAATTTACACACATTTAGCCCCAAAACATATAAATTCAGCAAAAATCACCTAAGCCAAACCAAAACTTTCGATACAGACTTTCACTCCGAATTTGTACTCAGCTTTAACTAGCAAGCTCCACTTAGCCTGCAGCTAGCCTAGCTCTGCTTTACCTGTAGCTAGTTTAGCTCTGCCAGAGCTTTAACTAACAAGCTCACCCATTAGCCGCCATTCTTGAGCGCTCAGTATTTTCACTGGCACAATTTTACCAATTAGCTCTTTGGGTCCCTCAAAAATAACTTCTTTAAAGTGCTCACTCCTGCCACTAACTTGACCTTCGTCATACTGTTTTTCCACCAAGACCTGGACTGTCTTATCTCTAAAATATTGATTTCTAGCAAAACTTGTCCGTTTTAAGGCTTCATTCAGTTCGTGAAACCTGCGCTTCTTTTCTTCGGCACTTACATCATCTTTTTTTAGCATGCCCGCAGTTGTCCCAGAGCGAGAGGAGTATTGGGATATAAATGCTAGGTCAAAGCCCATATCTTCAAAGAAATCCCTAGATTCATTATGAATCTCTTCTGTTTCGCCACAAAAACCGACAATCATATCTGTAGAAATAGAAGCATCTGGCATTTTTTCACGTATATAGTCAACTATCTGCTTGAATTTCTTTTTATCATAATTACGGTTCATCTTTCTCAAAATATAGTCATTACCAGACTGCAGAGGCAGGTGGATGTATGGCATTAAGGTTCGTAGCTCACAAACAGCATCTACAACGTCGTTTGTCATGTCCTGAGGGTGTGGCGAAGTAAAACGCAGCCTTTCTAGGCCCTCAATCTTATCCAACTTGCGCAGCAGTTGCACAAATGGTGCTGTTTCATAGCTAAATTTGCCCTCTTGTTTCTTATCTGCCCAGCTCAGCCCATAGCTATTTACATTTTGCCCCAGGAGTGTAATTTCCAGGCAGCCATTTTGCACCAGTTGCAAGACCTCTTGATAGACCTCATCTATTGGGCGCGATATCTCGCGCCCACGCGAGTAGGGAACAATACAATAGGTACAAAACTTGTCACAACCAGTCATAATAGGCACGTAGGCCTGAAAGTCACTTTGATACTTTGGTTGAATTTGAAAGTAGTTTTTAAGGTCTGCCTGCTGCATATCTAGGTCTTTGAGGTCTGGATTCAGCTCGGAGAGCATACCGCCAAGTTTGGTCATATCTTGGATCTGAAAACATAGATCGAGGCTCTTAACAGTCTTAAAAAGCTTATCCTTCTTCTCAGAATTTTTAGTGCTCGTAATACGCGTCATACAGCCAGTAATACCCATTAACAAGTTTGGCCGGACCTTTTTGAGCTTGGAGATCTTATTCATCTGCCCCAAAACTTTATCTTCGGCCTTTTGTTTGATAGAGCATGTATTAAACAAGACTAAATCTGCCTCTTGCATATCTTCAGACATGCTATAGCCATAATCCTCCAGGGCCTTAGATAAGCGCTGGGAATCACTATGATTCATCTGGCAACCATAGGTTAAGACAGTATATTTAAGAGCCTTGCTCATAAGTTTTACTTAAATTTACTTGATTTTAGCTTAATTAGAAGCTTTTTCAAAGCCATTTAAGCTAGTTTTCGAAATTATCTAGCAAATCACTCTTTTTGTAAAGAGGATATATTTGCACAAATCATAATACTTAGATATATTGATATGAAAACCTAATAAAAAGAGTTTTCCTTGGACATTAAAAACACAGGTAGAACAAAAAAGTTACAGCGTGGCTGTCTCCATTTAAAAAATAGCGAAAACCTTCATTAAGGATCTTTTCGGTCGATCACATAAAATAAGGAGACATAGTGAGCCATCTACAACTACAAGTTGTAGAGCAAAAAAGCCGAGGTTAAGTTGTTAGTTTGATATAGTGAGCTTCAACTAAGAACTTAGCCTTCCTTCTTTGCTTTACGAAGGGATTGGAATTAACCACCCCAGTCCGCAGAAACCCCCTAGCTTGGTGATTTACTGCTTAGTGCATTCAAAATTATCCTAACAGATAAATCACATAAACTCAAGCGGTCCGGATATGAGCAAGTTGCTCTAGGTAAGACTGAAAACTAACCAAAGTGAGGCAAGGAATAAGGTACTTGGTAAGTGCTAGAAGGTAGTTTCCCTTAAGCTGATTTCCCTCGACACCTAATACCCGTCGTTCGGAACATTTAAGGCAAACTACCTTTTTATAATGCCTGAGTATTAAAAAGAACTTCCCAAAACTTTAAAAGATTGTCTAGCAAGCAAATCAAAATTGCCAGCAGCTGCCAAGCAACATATAATACAAACATATAATTACTGATTATGCATTCCAACACTAAAAAAATCACCATTATCGTTATTATCCTGGCACTCTGCGCTTATTTTTTACCTTACCTTACAAATAGCGACCTTTTCAAAGGAGCCCTATTAATACCAGAAGGGCAGGATGATTGCCAAGTTGTAAATTTAGGCAATGGCCGCTATGTTATGAAAGCCCAAGTCGACGAGATAGATGTCTATGTAGATATCCCGGCTAACCATCAATGTATGCCAGAAGGAGCTTAGCAGCTAAATAAGCTTCTGCTAGCAACAATTTAGCAGAAATCTGCAGAAAGGCTTTACAAAAGAGTAAAAATACGCTATAATTTAAAGATTTGAATTATAGCTTTTTTTATATGAACTTATACCAAAAACATTACAAAACCAAACAGTTAGTGACTATATTAACAGTCGTAATGTTTCTTGTTACAAGTAGCCTGCTTATATACGTTGCCAAAGATGGTCTAGAGTATTCAAAAGCTAGTAGTATCCATGCCCAAACTGTTTTGCCTTAGTTGTAGCTCTAGCTTGATTTAGTTCTGCTTAATATCTGCCACTACTGTGCTTGTGAGCACATAGTCAAAGTTAGTATTGCTTAAAATTGGCAGGGAACTGGCATTAGAGGCCTTAATTCGCATAAATACAGTCACATTTGGAGCAATCTTTTCTGTTTCTGGCTGGGTAAAGAAGTTCTCAATATCCTGTAAAGGCTCAATTCTAAACCACAGTTCTTGGATATTTAATCGAAAAGGGGAGATTGGCACAGCTTGTTCAAATAGACTGCCTGCATCTTCATCTGTAAAGTCACTGCGTAAGCCTAGATGATCTACACAGTTGTTACAGCTAAAGTTACCATGGTTGCTCAAAACAGTTACCTCATTGTTCTGTATTGATTCAAGTCCCATATTGTCTAAGACCAGTTGGGAGACAACTGCATTATCAGCATGTTTTTCTTGTGCTAGGATAATTTTCTGCCTAGACTCTGGATCCTTTAAATACAGTTGCGAGACTATAGCCGAGCCCTCTTGCAAGATGTTAACTTGGCCTGGCTCGTCGGTTGCCTGCCCACTAAAGTTATTACCTTGGTATTTTCCTGCAGAAAATGCATTAAAGGTCCCAGGTCCAGGGTCAAGGAAAAACTTGCCAACATTAATATCCTCACTAAATCTCAGCGGGCCAGAACTGCATTCACCAGAAGGGAAGTCAATCAAAGCTAAATCAGCCTTTTGGCATAGCAATCCAAAGCCATCCTTGTTAGCTCGGGCTGCATCTTTGTAACCAGGGTCAAAAAACTGCCAGGCATACAGCCCATCTTCTTGCCCATAGCTATCATTTGCATTGAGTTGGGCGCTAGCAGCGTTTATAAGTGGGCATTTTTTGAGCACCACGCATTGTCTAAAGTATTCTTCGTAGTCAATTTTGTTTTCAGCAATCAAAGTAGTAATTTTGTCCATTAAAATTCGGGATTCTAAAATCAGGGCATTTTGGGCACTGGAGCTTTGCTGGACTTTATAAGATGAAAAAAAAGCATTGAGCGCCACCATAGACACAAGGGAGAAAATTGACATGACAACAAGTATTTCCACGAGGGTAAAACCTTTTTTAGTTCTCTTTTTGCGCATTAGTAGCTTTTAGTTAATTCTACGAAATTTAAGTCTGGACGGCCTACTTGGTAAAAGTATACCTTTGCAGTAATCATTCTACCTGCTTTATGAATGACTCTCACAAATTTAGTCTCCTGTGTCACCGACTCATCTTCAGGATCTAGAACTCGAGGATCATAAAACCTTAAACTATTGCTTCCGTTGTCTTCATCAGCAATAATATCTATGGTTTTGGAGTAGAGTTTTAGTTTGTTTTCATCAAAATCACCCCCCTCGGTATTCTCCTCAAAATTAACTGAGCCTTGGGAGGCTAGTAGTGCGTAGTCAAATGTAGCAGTATTAAAGCCTAGGTCGTAATCTCCATCAGCAATCTTATTGCCCTCAACTTCATTGCATTCATTTTCGCTTAGTTTCACAAAATAACAGTCTGGGTCTTTGTCGTATCGCAGGCGGTTGCTTTGTTGCACACGGTCAAAATATCCTATAGCTTCTTTTGCAAAATTTGTTGCTAGAAGGTTCGAAGAGTTTTCATCTAAACTAGATAAGCTAGAACTTATTACACTAACCGATGTTGTAATAATGATACTCACAATGCTAATTGCCACAATTGCTTCTAGCAGGGAGTAAGCAGATTTTCTAATTTTACTCATGTAGGTTATTTTGAATTATTTCTAAATGACACGACTTATTATTAAGGTATAAATAGGCTATAACAAAATCATTCTTTTTATTTATCAATTCAATCGACAAAGCCTGGTTTGGGTTCATAATACAGCCCAGGGCGCCAGCTTTGTAACCAAAAGTTATAGGATCTAGCTCACCATTCATGTCTACATTATCTACATCCCATGTCTTGCCAAGGCCTAGTGAGTTTGCAGGATCGTCTAGGTCTAAGATGCTTAGTGAAAAGTCTTTCTCGGGGTTATAGGCTTTGTTTTCGTCACGGTTTTCATATATCTGAATTTTGTTGTTTTCGATATTTAAGTTAAAGCTGTGTTCTGCCAGCTCATTTTCTAGATCGTAAGCACTGTAGGCCAAAGACTTGAGCCTATCTATACCACTGGATAGTAAGCTTAGTTGGTTCGATGCCGAAACATTGGTAAAACTTGTTGAATAAGAGCTAAACATGGTTGTAGTTAGCATGCCAATTAGGGCAATCACGATGACAAGTTCTAATAAAGTAAAGCCTAGTTTCATTAATCTAGTTTAAAACCATCTGGTGCAACTAGTATAACAAATTCTCCTTTGAGTGTCAGACTTTTTAAAAAATCATCTACCTGCCCAGCCTTAAAATAACTAAACTCTTCGTGTATTTTTGTTAGCTCTCGAGCAACACAGATTATCTTGTCTTCTGGAAGCTGTTGACTTAGCAAGTCTAAGGTTTTAGCCACTCTATGCACAGATTCCAAAAAGACGTGCGTTAGTTTGGAGCTTACCATTTGCTTACAGAGTGTTTGGCGGCCTTTTTTCGCAGGAAAAAATCCTAAGTAAACAAATTTATCGGCAGGCAGGCCACTGGCCATGAGAGCTGTGATAATACTCGTAGCTCCAGGGATCGGTACAACTTGCAAACCTTCAGCTCGAGATGCATGCACCAAACTATAGCCTGGGTCCGAGATTAGGGGAGTGCCAGCATCGCTAACCAAAGCTAGTTTCTGGCCAGCTTTCAGCATATCTAAGTAGCCGCGCAAGGTAGCAGGCGATGAGTGGGCATGATAACTTTTTACAGGAGTTTTTATATCGTATTTCGCAGCAAGTATTCTAAAATGCCTGGTATCTTCTGCCAAAATTAAATCTACGTTATTTAGGGTTTCTATAGCTCGAAAGCTAATATCTCCTAAATTCCCAATTGGGGTAGCTACAACATACAACATATAAGCTATTTTATTTAGTCTATAGAACTAGCAAAACTTAGTAAGACAACTGCACACACAGCAAAGATCCACCATGGGTACATAGGCACAATAATCATTAAGATTGTTGCTAAGCCAAAATTGTATCCAAGATACTTGCAAACTACAGATTTAAAAGATTTATCGGCCATATTATTTTATTACTTTTGCTCTTGCCCAATCATAATACCATATTTTTATAATATCAAGCTGCCAATATTCAAGACATTGGCAGCCATAGTTCAAAATTTATCTCAAACTGCTAGACTTTAGATTTTTTTCTCGACCTCCTCAAACCAGCCATCAATCCCAAAACCAAAGCCAGTACCGAACTCGAGCTAGAGCTTGTGTTCGCCGCGTTACAGCCATTGTCAGGTTTTTTGCTTGCAGCTCCATCTTGCTTAGGAGTTCCTGCATCCATTTCTGGCATAGTATTTTGCATAGAGTCTCGCATAGAGTCTTGCATGTTGACAAGCTGCATGTCGATAGCAGCCTCAGCAGCCTGATCTATCTGCATATCTGGCGTAGTCGCAGCCATGTCTGGTATGGGGTCGTGCATATCTGGAATTTGTTGGCACAGATTGTCTTCATCTCTATATTCATCTAGCTCACATACCGGCAGGCAGGTGTCAGCGACTTCTTCGAAGCCATCTAGACATTCACCTTCACAATCTGCACTTTCATTAGGGTATTCACAGTCACCAACTTCATCTAGGTTGCAAGCACTAGGTTCTTGGCAGGTGTCTACACATTCCGTATTTTCTAAGCGTACCTGTGTTGGTTCACATGCTGGCAGGCAGGTGTCATTCACCTGTTCATAGCCGTCTAGGCATTCGTCTTCACAGTCTGCATTTTCTCTAGGAAATTCACATGCACCTACCTCATCAATATTGCAGGCGTTTGTATCTTGGCAGGTGTCTGCGCATTCTGTATTTTCTAAACGTACTTGAGTGATTTCACATACTGGTAAACAGGCTTCAGCAATTAGTTCAAAGTCTTCTAGGCATTCGCCTGCACAGTCTGCATTTTCCATAGGGTATTGGCAGTCGCCAACTTCTAGAGTATTACAGGCATTCTGGTCTTGGCAAGTGTCTGCACATTCTGCATTTTCTAAGCGCACTTGAGTTGCTTCGCATGCAGCCAGGCAGATATCGTTAACTTGTTCGAAGCCTTCCAGGCATTCTCCTTCACAATTTTCATTGACTAGAGGATAGTCACAGTCACCAACTTCTCCTGTGTTGCAAGCAGCCTCTTCTACACACAAATCTACACAGACATTTTCGGGACTGGCTATTTGGTTTTCTTCACAAATAATTTCGCAGCGCAGTCTATCATTTCTAAATTGTCCCTCTGGACATTCTGGCAAAGCTGGACCATGTACTTCTTCAAAAGGTAGGACACCTTCGTACCTAGGGGTAATTTCACCACAGACAACTGTAGTAATAGAGCTACGCGTTAAGAGGACCCTAAAAACACCATTGTAGTTTCTGTAAGGGAGAATTCGCAAAGATCCATCGATTAAGTCGTACAAATCATCTGTAAGTGCATCCCTCCAGTCTATCCAGTCGTGAGTTGGTCTGTGAATAATACCACCAAAATCATCATCAAATGAATCTGGGTCCAGTCTAGTAAGTAGTTTTGGGGTCGAGATAGCTGATATACCAATCAAAAAGTTATCATTAATCCAGGCCGAACTCGTCCATGCTACGTTTTGGCCAATATCGTAGGTTATAGGTGGTATCTGTTCGTCGTCTGGGAGCGGGTGGTTGATAACAGGTCGTAAAAAATAGTCATAGTCTAGTAGGGCCAATCCAGGATGCTCCCAGTCATCAAAAAACATAAAAACCTCATTGTTTAACCTGTCATATTGTATATTGCGCACATTACCCCCACCACATCCTTGCAACAAGTAGTCATCCTCTGTAGATACAGTGCAGTTTGGAGCAGCAATATATCTAAAGGTATTATCTGGTAAGGCTGCTAGGTAACCTTGGGCAACATTGTTGCCTATAAAAACAGAGTCAATAAAGCGCAAGTTATCAGGTCCAAATCCATGTATATAAGAGTAGCCATATATCCGAAAAAAATCGGCACCCTCAAAGGAACCTTCTAGGTGTTCTCGGTCCGGGTTGTTAATAGATATGTAATTTTCTATATCAGTCAGAATTGGATAAGGGCCAGCAATACAACCATCCCTACCGCAGTAGATTGTCCTAACAGTAAGTCTTTCTATTTCTGGGATTTCTCTGGCTTCAGTCCAGGCACAGGGGATCTCTGCAAAGGCA
>CAYVIV010000006.1:0-31699 GCA_964451705.1 uncultured Candidatus Peribacteria bacterium
ACCTCGTCTAGTCCAATAAGTAGACACTTTTCCCACGGCACATTTGATAGAGTATAGGTTTACAAGCATGTAATAGACATCTATACAAGTGGTGCTCAGCTTAGCCTAGCCCCCAGCAGCGGACCAGTAAGCTATACCATAGTTGGACCTATTCTAGACATGAGCACAGCAGGTGGTAGTCCAGTAGATGTCACATTTAAATAAGCCGCATCTAGCTAGGTGGATTCTGCAGAGAATTCACCTAGTTTTACGTTAATATCTATTTCTTTGTCTGCTCTGTAGACAGTCAGTTTAATTGTATCAGCTGGCATGAATTTAGAAATTTCTCTTTGTAAGCTTGTAGATTCATCGAGGGCTACACCATTAATAGCCAGAATAATATCGCCACCACGCAGACCTGCTTTGTCTGCTGGACCATCTTCTAGGACACTGCGGACTCCACGTGCAATATCATCTTGTAAGAAGGCTCCATAGTCAACTGGTAGCTCGAGCTCTGTAGCTATTTCTTGAGAAATTTCCACATATCGCACGCCTAGCATGGGCCTTACAATTCTGCCAAATTCCTGCACAGATTTAACAACTGCCTTAGCTTCGTTGATTGGTATAGCAAAGCCAATTCCATTCGCAGATTGGGCAATAGCAGTGTTAATTCCAATTACCTGGCCTAAAATATTAACTAAAGGACCCCCAGAGTTCCCTGGGTTAATAGATGCATCTGTTTGTAAGAGGTTCGATAACCTACTTGCAGATCCATTTCCATTACTAGCTGTTATGCTACGTCCTAGTCCAGAGATGATTCCAGAGGTTGTAGTGTTATCAAATTCACTTAGAGCATTGCCAATGGCAATCACCTTGGAACCTACCTGTAGTTTGTCGGAGTTGCCCAGTTCGACTGGCAGTAACTCCGAGGGTTTATCTGTACGATCTTGGTCTGTATATAACTGGATAAAGGCTAAGTCATTAATAGGGTCTTTGCTAAGGACTGTAGCATACATAGTGGTTCCATCGCTCAGTAATACTGAGTATTCTGCTTGAGAATCAGCAATAACATGCTTGTTTGTGAGTACAAGACCATCAGCAGATATAATAAAGCCAGTGCCGCCACCTATTTTACGCTTAACAGAATCTGTTTGTTGTTCTGGAGCTTGTTCTGGCATTTGTTCTGGCATTTGCTGTAACCCGGGGATTCCCATTTGTGGGGCAAATAGGTCAAATAGACTGGTAGGTCTCTTATACAAAGCCAACTGTTTCGAGGCTATAATGCTCACTACACTTGGTGCTACCTTGGAGATAGCATTTATGGTTTGAGATTCCTCAACTACAACCTGGGTCGTGTTCAAGTTGGTCGGGGACTTAGCTGCCAGTTGCTCTAGGTTATTTGAAAGCAGATAAAAGCTCCCAATCCCACCAAACATACCAGCTATCAAGGCTGCGATTATAGTTATAGAAAGTAATTTCTTGTTTAGTTCATAAGTTTTCATGTTTCACAGAGGTTAGACTACATATATTGTAAAAAATCATAAAGCTATTGCAAGTCTAATTACTCAGCAGGCTCTGTAGCTGTTTGTCGAGTTCAATCGGGCAGTGGTTGTCTTGTAGGTGTTGCATTAGCTCCACCAAGACCTGGCAGTCATCTAGGGCTCTATGGCGGTTTTCAATTTTAACTCCTATACGTTCTATCACGGAGTCTAGGTTGTGCTTTCTTTCTAGGGGAAACATTTTACGAGATAACTTTACGGTGCATAGGCGTGGCATTTGCCAATTTATACCAGCCTTAGCAAATTCATTACGCAAAAAATTGTAGTCAAAACTTACATTGTGTGCTACAAAAACTCCATCTGCTAAAAATTCATATAAGTCTCTAGCAATTTCTGCAAAACTCGGCATGCCAACAACCATAGCTGGCTTAATACCTGTAAAATTTTGAATAAAGTAAGGTATAGAGCGCTTTGGGTCTAGCAAGGTTTCAAACTTGTCTACTACTACGTTATCAACGGTCTTTAAGACAGCAATTTCTAAAATAGAGTCCGAGGTCGATTTGGGACCAGTAGTCTCTATGTCGACAAAAAATAAAGGTTTCTGCTTAAAGTTCATATCTGAATATATTTGCTAGAATATTGCTTCTCAGGTTAACTTAGGTTTATACTCTCTAACACAGGCAGCTTGTACAGATTCCTATCGAGTCATACAAAAGTCTCGCTTAACTCACATACTTTAAATTAGATAATCAAAATGAGCAATAGACACACTCAAAGTCCACTTGTCCAACATCTAAATGATGCTAACATTAATCCAGATTGGGCACAGCATATATACTGTGATATTCAAAACAGTCCAGAGCAAATTTGGGCAGACTGTCCAGATAATCCAGAGTTTTGCACTCTCTTGCAAACAAACATCAACAAGGTAAAAGGTGGCCTAGCACAAGCAGTATCCTTAGAGTTGAAATCTTGGCATTACAGAGCAGAATATTCTAATCAGCTAAGTGCAGACGAATACTATCTTTACATTAAAAGTAAAACCCAACTCAGATTAGATTTACTAGTAGCAATCTCAGGACTTAAGAACCCAGATGCGCAAAAAATTGATTTTCTAGTTGCATTTATGGAGTCAGCAAATTTTAGAACCAACTTTATAGACCTAGAAAATCTTGTAGACATTTTAAACCATAACCATTACCCAAGTTCTGTACAGAGTAGAAATCAACTTCTTAATATCAAACTAATTTTAGAATGTGCACATGTCTTGCATAAGGAGGCTCTATTTAGAAACACAGTATTAACTAACCTCAACCACAGCTCTCTCCAAAAGTTAATTGAAATAGCAGCACATCGCTATGATACTGGTGAACATATTATTAAACTAGCAGACTGCATTTGTGATTCTGTAGGCAAACTAGAGAAGTATATCGCAATACTCAGTAGCATAAAGCATTCATATAAGTCCCCCCAACTTGATACTTTTTTTCAGTTATGCATAAAACTACAAAAGTCGGGAGATCATCTAGACTTTATAGCCGAGGTTCTAGAAAGCAAGCAAAGCAGGACAATTGGCAATTATCTAAAATTTTATGAAAAACTATCTCTTGAACAGCTTCAAGACTTACTTGGTTTCATCCAAAACTCATCTTTCTATGATAGAATAATCTTTGAAGCCACCTGCTTTGTGGCCCCACCACCTAACCCCAGTGATTTATGAGAAGAGTTCTAGCAAAGTTATTACTAGTAATTCTTGCCATAGTACTTGCCAACCACTTGCTCATTAGTATGGTTTATCAAACTGCAGACACGTTGCAACCTAAGAGTACTGCCCAAAACTTAATTGTATTTTTTGGCACAACCCCAAAAGTCGATGGCCTTAATAATTTGTTTTACCAGCATCGCCTAGCAGAAGTAGTCAAACTCGCACATTCACAATCAAACTCTCAAATTTTGGTTACAGGTTTTCATACAGACAACTACAGTGAGGTCACTGCCATGCTATCTGACCTCAAACAAAGCGGCGTTAATCCTACACGTATTTTGGTCGATAATGCCCAAGACACCTTTGACTCTATGCAACATATCAAAAAGCTCAAAGGTTATGAGAACATCATTCTTGTATCTCAAAAGTTTCACTTAGAACGAGCGTACTATATTGCTCTATTTCTAGGCTTAAACCCCAGTATTCAGGAGGCCAAGACAGCTAGCTTTGGATCTAGTCCAAAAACCTACCTAAGAGAGTTTTTGGCACGTATTAAAATATACTTCGATTTGATTTACTCTTGACTCACATCTACACAGTAGTTGTGGGTCGGACTATGCCCAATTAATCTCACAAAGCGTCAAGCTATACAACTTGTCGCTTTTTCTCAATCACTGCAAAATAAATTCACAATACTACATTGTCAGCAAGAGCTCTGGTTAAAAAAACTAAACACCAGGCGTGTGTTAAAGGAATTTGTCATACAAGTTTTCAAGATCAACTCTAATCTAACCCCTACAAAATGCGACAACTTCAACTATTCCCTGATATAATGCAGCAACCACTTATAGACCCAGCTTTGGCAAGCACACTAACGGACTTGAAATACTTAGGCGTCTCATCTAACACTATGAAAGAGTTCTGCCATACAATAAAGACTGATGTTTTCGAACTCATCAATTGTCAGAGTCTAAAAAGTATTAGCGGAATAGAGGCAAAGAAAGCTACCTTTTCAAGTGGGCATTATAATTTACGAGACATCAGGAATTCAACATTTCAAGAAAGTTTGCTAGAGCCAGGAGTTAGCCTTGCTGCCCAGAAAGCGATTGTCAAGACCAGTACTAATGTTATACGGGTTACCGAGGTAGATACACATAGGGATTTCGACATTTTTGGCACTGGATCTTTACAAATATCTGGTTTTGAATCAGGGCTGCCAAAAGATATTAAATTCACTCCACGCAGACAATGCATTGTCAAATCTGACGCCAACACCATACAGCCTGTCAACAAGTATAAGGGGCAAATATTTGAGAGTCTGGCCAGTTTGGTGTTAGCTCTTGATAATCCAGATGACAGACTTTACAGACAGTTTGCGCCACTTGTGCACAATAAGCATCTAGACACATATAGCCCTCAAGACAGGACAGATGCACTCATTGGCAAAACCGCCTATGAGTTCAAATGGTGGTCAGTATACCCAAGGGATTTTCAAAAAATACAGACAAACCAAGAGAGGTTTCAAGATCAGGGGATTGATCTTAGAGCAGTTAGTTTTTGCAAGAGACCACCGGGGGACTCAGTTGTCTTTACGCCATTTAGTGAACTCCTGGAACATGAAGTAACAGGTCTATCTATAGAGGAGGTCAAAATAATTAAGGATATTAATGATTTGCTTCGACTCGTTGATGGATATAATTACTCTAGCGATTTAATCCCTTTATCAAAAGCTCTCTACAACTTGCTAGACCAGGCAAGTTTTAAACATGGAGGAGACCGGCACGATCTAATTTTTGACAACCTAGAGTTTGTCCGTGATAACTTTAATGATTCAGTAGCAATTGCAGAACACTTTACATCTCAAAAGATGCAATATCCTTCTATCACATATGAGGTTAGCTTTATGCTGGACGGTCAGGTTTACCAGAGTTATATTCAACCAATTGCTTCTAGCAACGAAGCACCATCTTATAGCCGCTGCTATAAGTTTATGCATGGGCATCTAATATCTGGGGCAGAACTCAAATTGATCGTAGCACCAAAACTTGAGTCAAGACATTACGATAGTTTAAAGAAACGTCTAATAGAGTCTCACGGTAAAAACAGTCTTGTAGTTAAAACAGGTGTTAAAGATTCAATTTCCAGTATCTTATACAATATTGAAAATCAACAAGCCAGCATTCATGATTTATATAACTTGCTCTCAGCAGGACACTTTATAAGCTGGCAACCTCATTTATACAGCCAAAATACCACACTAATATATTAGCATGGTGCGCCAGAGAGGACTTGAACCTCCACCTTCTAGAACGAAGACTAGCCCCTCAAGCTAGCGCGTCTACCAATTCCGCCACTGGCGCACAATTAAAACCATTCTATACTAAAGCCCTGATTATAGGCAAGGCCTGATTCAAATATCAGTATTAGCAAATCAGGTCCTTTCATTTTGGCCTTACAAGGTTTAGTGCGAAACTGGCTAAGTTAAACAGATTTCAAGCTATCTAAAAGAAATTAAGTGCATCTTAGAAAAACTTTACAGCCTATTTACTGCAGTGGGCTAATCTCTAGATGCAGCTGCAATATTAAATTAACCCAGATTCAATGTCAAAACCAACTGTTGAGTTTCAGTCGGAGTGCCGTCTACCACGAAACAATGAAGAGTTTCGCATGCGTGTCTACCATGAGCACAGGGAAGGTGGGGTCAAAGAACATGTAGCGATTATCAAAGGTGATGTTCAAAATCTCATAGACAACGTAGTCAGGATTCATTCATCGTGCACCACCTCAGAAGTTTTCGGTTGTGAGCGCTGTGATTGCAAGGAGCAGCTAGAGTATGCTTTCGATGAAATTTCTAGTGCTAATTCAGGTGCCATAGTTTACCTAGACCAGGAGGGTCGTGATATAGGTTTAGCTAAAAAAGTAGCTGCCTACGACATGCAAGATAAAGGCTATAATTCTGCAGAGGCAAATACTGTCTTGGGCTTAGATGTAGATAGTCGTAACTTTCAACCAGGGATTGATATCATGCATGACCTTGGTATCAAAGTCACCAGACTTCTTACTAACAACCCAGACAAAATTAATGCTGTTGCTAATTCCGGCATTCACATTACAGTTCGCCAACCAGTTGTCATCGACACTAAAGCAGATTATCAAAGCAAAAAGGCAAGTATTTTCCAGCATCTCTTTGATTTCAATGTAGAGCGCGATGTAACACCAGTTCCCAGAGAATCAGCGCCTAGCAGTAGCACCTCTACAGCAGAGGCCAGCTCAGAGAGTACAGCTGACATAGCACAAATTTTTGAGTTAGCTAATGCTAAGGTTTAAGCTCCACTCTGAGCATGTCTTCCAGGCGCCTCCAGCGTTAGCAGGGCTCCCAAGGTAGCTCCCAGCGTAGCTCTAAACTTGCTTAAGGGCTCAAGTGTGTTAGAATCAGAAAAAAAACTATGAGTAAACTACCTGCAAAGTTTCTGGAACTTCTAGAGCAAATATACCCTCAGCCTTCTGTATACAAACAGCTGTTGAGTACATTTTGCCAAAGACCTAGTTGTCTGCGTGTAAACACCCTAAAAGCAGAGAAAACACAGGTCTTAGAGGAGTTAAGACGGGCAAATATTAAATTTCAGAAAGCTAACTTTTCTGACCTCACATACATAGTCGACAACAAATATCGCAAGCAATTAACACAGCTACCAGCTTACCTAGACGGCAAGATTTATCTGCAGTCATTAGCATCACAAGTTCCAGTTTTGGTTCTGGATCCCAAACCAGGCGATAGCATATTAGATCTTACCGCTGCGCCTGGTTCCAAAACATCGCAGATAGCAGCACTTCAAAAGCGACAGGGCATTCTATATGCCAATGAGCAAAATAAACCCAGGTTTTTCAAGCTTATGCATAACATGCAACATCTTGGTGTTTTAGAATCAGAAAAGTCATACGATGACTACATTAAACTAATCTTAGACAATGGTATTGTTATGCCATACAAGCAGGAGATTAAGTTTGACAAAATTCTGCTGGACACTCCCTGCAGCGCCGAATCCAGGTTTTTAGAAAGCGATCCCAAAACATATCGCTATTGGCACATTAAGAAGGTTAAGACACTTGTTTCCACCCAAAAGCGCCTGCTTAAGTCTGCCTTTGCAGCCCTAAAAGTTGGGGGAACCTTGGTCTACTCCACTTGTACAATCAATCCATACGAAAACGAAATCCAAATTGACAATTTCCTCAAAAAGCATCCCAATGCTAAACTCCTGCCCATTAATATAGCAGGTCTTAAGAGGGGTCCAATTTTATCTAGTTTCCAAGACAAACCCATTAGCCCGGAGTTACAAAAAACGCTGCGTGTTTTTCCAGATAAACAGATAGAAAGTTTTTATGTAGCAAAAATCCACAAAACGACAGCAGACCCCGTACAAGACGAAGCAGCCAAAAACAAGCACAGCTAAAAACCCAAGCTCTACAAGCACCGCAAACAGACGTTTATAAGTCTAGCAATTTTTTACAGTGCTGAGTCAACTTAGAATCATGCATTTGCATGGCTACCCTAAGCATTTGCTTAATAGTGCCTTTGTGATCGGCAACAGACTGGGAGTCTAATCTACTTGGCAATTGGGCAGCTAGTTCGTTAAACATCTTAGTTAGAATAAACTGTCTTAAATCTTTATATGCACCAGCAGTAGCAACTTTTAGAGCTTTTTTAAGTCGTGATTTAGAAATCAAGTACTCAATCTGTTTTTTCTCCGTATAAACCACTAACTGTTTATCTCTATTTGCAAACTTGAGTGCCTTGGAGAATTTATGATTTTCAACATAGTAGGCAACAGCTTTTGTTCTGCACATAGCTATATGTTTAGCGTCAGTCAGCTGGCTCCAAATCGTTAGAGCAGCTTTGAATTTATACTTTGTCAAATATTCCAGGGCCAAGTTATGCTGTGCCGCTCGAAGGTTTTTCGCCACAATCTGTTTATGGCTACTAATACTATATGCAAGCTTAGCCATCTTTAGAATAGCCTTGGCTTCTAAGGCATGGGTCTGCTGGTTCTCATCACTAATGTCTAGCAGGTTTACCGCCAATAGTTCTAAGATTTCATAGGGTTTTTCCTTGTTTGCAGGACTCATAACACCAGTCGTGGTTTCTATATCAAAGCCATTCCAAGACAACAGGACATGACCTGTTGGCATTTTTATCTTTAGATCTTCTATATCAAAAAATAAACTAAAAAAGTAGACATACAAAGTCACAATCTGGTTGCAGTCACCCACAAGTTTCTGTTTGTTGCTATCTACCAGCAGCCCACCCAAGAAGGTGCTTTCTTTATAAATATATCTTTTTTGATCATGCAAAAAATACTTGATCATTTTCAGCACAGCTAGTTGGTCTTTAGTATTGCATTTTTGAAGCTTAGCTTCTTCTAAAAATGAGGTCTTTAATCGTTCTAAATTCTTATAAGCCTTTTGTCTTTTAAACTTCCTTAAGTTTTTATAGCCACGCGAATACTTTTCCAGGAACAAAGATACAACAACTACATTTTCCTGCATTAACTCCAACAGGCGTGCTTTGTTTATGTTCTTTTTAGAAATAACTCTGTAGAGCTGTTTTTCTTGTTTGCAAGCATATGGGCTAAACAGAGCAAAAAAGGCTTTAAGTAGTTTAATCATACATTAAGATTACTTCTAACAAGGCTGCACGTGTGAGTCCACAAAAAATCTTATTTTCCTTAATTAGTTTCAAAATATCTGCTCTAGTATAAAAGTCAAAACTGCTAATACTTTCTTCTAGTTGTAATTTAGGCTCAAATCCAGCTTTAGATCTCACCACAAAGCAACTGGTACTAGAAACATCCCAGGCAGTGTTGGAGACCAATTTCGATAGTTGTTTTACAGATTTAATATGCTTGGCCCCAAGTCCAATTTCTTCCTCTAACTCCCTTAAAATCGACTCCTTTAGGTCTGAGTCCGACTTTTCAGCACCGCCACGCACACATTCTAAGCTATGCATACCAAGGTCTCGATTATCAGGAAACACAGGAAATAAATTAGAGGCTTGGAAATCCAAAGGTGCATGTCGCCAAATTCGAATTAGGCCAAACTCATGCCTGTCATTTACTAGCACCGCCAGCACACCATGGTAGGCAAATACTAGTGGCTGCACATATTTAGCAGCCCCATCAACTTGTCCTTCATAAATCTGGACAACTTGATTATGTTTTTGAAAGCTACTACCAATCTGCTTTAAGTAGGAGCGGGAATTAATGTCATGCACTCTCAAAACCCTCTGTTTTTCTTCTTTATATGTAGTCGAGGGGGATTTAAAATTTGTAAAAATATTCAATAAATGAAACCTGGCAGTAAAAAACAGTATTTCGAAGATGTCCTTAAGACTCTTTTTTGATTTATATGATTTGAGCTCAATAAGTAGTTTAGGCATAAACCAAACCTGCTTTTTAGACTTCCAAGCACGGCTCGCAAGTAGCACGTCTGCATTTGGTTTTTTCCAGTTAATATTACAGGCATATTCATACCAGAAGTCTTTTCTTATAACCAGGAAGTCACTAGTGACAAAGTCTACCATGGAACTTTTTTCCATGTTAATATCCCATAGCAAGTACCTGCGCATTCTTTGCACATAGCGCCTTCGCAGAAAGCCAGTATTCTTAATGATTAAGTCAGAAAACTTCGGAAAATTTCTAAAAGTGTCAATCACTCTTGTCTTATACTCAAGCCTAGGGCCGCAAACCACAGCCTTTGGGTGCTTATCAAAAAAACTCGCAAATTCTTTGTGCAAACACGGAGCTATATCTAAGCGTGAGATGAAGACTAAGTCCTTATATATCGTAACTTTCAAACTAATTAGTTAAATAACCACGCCACTATTCTAGCACAGTCGACATCCTAAACAAGTCTCTAGCATATCAAAATAGGCTTCTAGGTCTATCAACCAAGACTGGTTTTGATGGTGGGCGCTGAGGGATTCGAACCCCCGACCTCCTCGGTGTAAACGAGATGCTCTAGCCAACTGAGCTAAGCGCCCATAAAAGCTTATAAAAGCTTCTAATAAAAGCTCTGCAATAATACAGAGCTTTTATTAGAAAATCAAATATTTTTTAACTTTTCAAGAGTTCATACATATCACGTCCAATTCTTTGAAATTGAGGTTTATTCTTAAGATTCAGTAAGATAGTAATCTTCTTAACTTTCCTCTTCTCTAAAACCTTTTCCACTATCATATCTCGTTTTAATGGTCCATGCTCCTGCAGAATGTTCGATATTACATCTGCAACTGTCCCCTGAGAAAAACCCCACTCCGACAGAGCATAAATGCCTCTACCAATTAGAACAAATTCATCAAAACGAATTAGTTCGTTGTGGACTGCCTGAGTATTTACACGCTTGCGGTCAAAGCGGTGAGTTGAAATTTTTTCAGCAATTTCTAGGTAATGTAGGGGTTTTTTATAGTCTCTTAAAATGAAGAAGATTTTATCTCTTAAAGTTTTTGGGTTTATATCTCGCCAGCTTGCCAGCCCTACCATCTTATCATCTACAACTTTCAGTCGTCTATCTAGGTGAAAACAGGAGCAAATAAACTGGATGTCCAAATCTATATTTAGATCAAGTTTTAGCTCTGTGGCAAGGTCTTGAGATTTAAGAACATTTGTTTTCTTGGAAAGTATTTTATAAGCTCTATCACATACCTGTTTTACATGAACCCCTTTCACGTTTGTAAACTTATAATAAGGACGGAGTTGGATAGTGTTATGCGTATGCAAAATGTCTTTTTCTAGGTCGATAGTTAATTTAAGTGAGTTAATATTGACTGGTGTATCCATACCAGCTTTGTCTAATATTAATTTTACTAATAAGTCCTCTTGGCACAAGCCTCCAGCTTGCTCCAGGCACTGATTTGCAAGTGATGTGACAATAAAAAGAGGAGTGTTATTAACATTTCGCTCCAGTTTTTTGAGTGCATTTTTTTCAATTTGTCTAATTCGTTCTCTAGTCACAGAGAAATGTTGACCAATATTCTCCAAAGTTAGCTTTTGTTTATCATTCAAGCTAAATCTATTTTCAATAATGAATTTCTCCTTCTCAGACAAAACAATCATTAAGCCATTTATCAAATCTTGAACTTTTTCTATAGTTTCAGTGTTGCTCATTTATAATTCGCGTTAAATAATCTTATGTAAGAATTATAGAGCTAAAAGCTCTTCGCGCAAAGTGCAAAACCCCTTTTTTTATAGTTTAATTGAGTAATTTTTTGATACTCTAAAAAGGCTTACGATCGGTACTAAGGGCCTAGCTAGACATTTTGTAGAAAAAATTTAACAATTGACTCAACCGAATCCTCGTGTTCTGATTTATGGTCTAGCACGGACTCAATGTGCTTTCTCTTATACCCCAGACTTGCCAGTGCAACAAAAACATCCTCTGGTATAGCGTCTGGAACTACATCAAGTACCGGCAGTTTACCTTTGAGTTCTAAGATGACTCGTTCTGCACCTTTCTTGCCAAGGCCAGATGCAGATTTTAGAAAACTAACATCATCAGCGCTAATTGCAAGTTGTACTTTTTGCGTGCCAAGTTCAAGAATGTTGAGTGCTGTTTTGGGGCCAACTTTATTTACAGAGATTAGTTTTTCAAAAAATGCTTTGTCATCCTGTGTTTCAAAGCCATAGAGTTCAAATGCATCTTCTTTAATATTACTATAAATATATAGCTCTACTTGCTTTTGTAGCGTAGCTATATTTTGTTTGGTCATGCGTACCAAGTAACCAACATTGTTTACAAGAACAATGCAGGTATTTTCGTCTTTATGGACAATCTCACCGTTAAGGTATGCAATCATTAAACTAGGGGATTATAATCTTCCCATCTAGTATAAAATTCTTTTCGGAATTCTTCAAATGTATCGGCATTAATGTGCATACGAATCTCTTTCATAAGCTCAAATAAAAACCATAGATTGTGCATGCTTAGTATACGCAGGCCTAGGATTTCTTTTTCCTTAATTAAATGCTTTACATAAGCTTTAGAGTATTTATTCAAATCAAAAAAGGGGCACTCAGAAATTGGGGAGTCGTCATTGGCATATTTTGCATTCTTAATATTTTTGCGGCCTGTGTGGTCGTAAAAGCAACCATGTCTAGCTAGTCTAGTGGGCAAGACACAGTCAAACATATCCACTCCTCTAAAAACACCTTCTACGAGGTCTTCTGGAGTGCCAACGCCCATTAGGTAGCGCGGTTTATGAGTGCTTAGTTCGGGTACAACTACATCCAGCATATCGTACATAGTTTGCTTGGGCTCACCAACGCTTAAGCCCCCTATAGCTACACCAAACGATCCAAGTGCATCTATAAACTTTGCAGATTCTCTACGTAAATCTTCAAAAACTACACCTTGCACAATTGGGAAAAGAGTTTGGGATTGAAATTGTTTTTTATGAAAATACTCAAAAGACTTAGCCGCCCAATCATGGGTTCTTTTAAGTGCCTTACGGGCATAATCTTTATCAGATTTACCGTCGGCACACTCGTCTATGACCATCATAATGTCTGAGTCTAGCTTAGACTGGATATCAATTACTTGCTTGGGACTAAAAAAGTGTTTAGAGCCATCTATATGTGAGTAAAATTCAACACCGTCATCTGTAAGCTTAACGGTTCTGCCCACGCTACCAAGTTGTTTGTCATAGTCTTGCAAGCTAAATACTTGAAAACCTCCAGAGTCTGTTAGAATTGGTTTATCCCAATTCATAAACTTGTGCAGCCCGCCTCGTTGCGCTATATACTTGCTCCCTGGACGCATTTGAAGGTGGTAAGTGTTCCCCAGTAGTATTTGACAGCCCAAAGTCTCCAATTCACCAGGACTAACTCCTTTTACAGAAGCTTTGGTGCCACAGGGCATAAATACTGGAGTTTCCAGCTTGCCATGTGGCAAACTCACAGTACCAGTGCGAGCTTTGGATTTAGAGCATTGCTTATGTAGTTGGAAGTCAAACATAATTCAAATTAAAAGACCCAATCACTGTTGGGCCTTAAGTATTAATGATGGCAAACTTACTTTTCGTTCTCTTGGGCCTCTTCGCTTTTGGTTTGCAGTTTTTTAGCCATTGCCATTCTTTTTCTAAACTTATCTACTCGACCCTGTGTATCTACCAGTTTCTGTGTGCCTGTGTAGAAAGGGTGAGATTTAGAAGTGACTTCGGTACGCACTATATAGTAGGTTACTCCTTTAATCTCCTTAGTTTCCTTAGATGTTAAGGTGGAGCTTGTTACAAATTCATCTCCAGTAGATGAATCTATAAAAATGACTTTGTTTAATGTTGGTTGATCAGCTTTCATTGGAAAATTTAAAATTATCTAATATTTTTTACACTAAAATCACTTTGAATGCAAGTTTTTTTGACTATGCAAACATCTGTTGAGAGTTGTCTTCCTGGAGTTCTTCTAATTCTTCCATTTTTTCACATGGCAGTGCTGACATAGAAGAGACTACATCATCACCTTTCGTCCTCATAATATAAACGCCCTGAGTAGAACGCCCCATAGTTGGAATATCTTTAATATTCAGCCTTAAGACCTGCCCATCTCGAGATAAAAGTAGCAAGTCTGGTTCGTAGCCTTTTTCAAGGACAACCGCACCTACTAAGTCTCCAGTCTTTTTAGTCAGATTTGCTGTTTTTACTCCTGTCCCCCCGCGTTTTTGGTTTCTATAAGCACTTAGGTTGGTGATTTTACCAAGACCATTTTCCATTACTACAAGCATCTTGGCTTGAGGGTCAGAGATTACATCCATTTCTACAATCATATCTCCTTCCTTGAGCTTCATGCCTATGACTCCTTGGGCGCTTCTACCCATTGCCCTAGCATCTGATTCTGAAAAACGAATAGCTTTACCAAATTTCGTTGCCATTACCACCTCTTGGCCTTCTTTTACAGGTTTAACCCAAGAAAGTTCATCATCTTCTCGTAGCTTAATGGCAATCAATCCAGATCTGCGCACATTTTGATACTGGTCTAACTGAGTTTTCTTTACGAATCCTTTTCTAGTAGCCATAAACAAACTAGCTTCATTGAAATCCGTATCTGTATCTAGCGTTAAAACAGAAGTAATATACTCATTTTTCCCGAGTTCTAGCAGGTTAAAAATAGATTGACCCTTGGCCGTCCTAGATCCAAGTGGTATCTCGAAAACTCGTAACATGTACACCTTGCCTAGGTTTGTAAAGAACAAAATCCTGTCGTGGTTCATGGCATATTGAATCAATTTTACATTGTCATCATTCTTGGTAGCCATACCAACTTTACCTTTACCACCTCTATGTTGGACCTTAAAGGTAGATGGCTCCATACGTTTTATATAATTGGTTTCTGTCAGAGTTATTACCATTGGGGCATTTGGAACAGTGTCTAAAGTAGAGATTTTAGAGAGAGCATGTGGCACAACTTCTGTACGGCGAGGGTCTCCAAATTTAGTAACTACTTCTTGAGTTTCTTCTATCAAAATTTCAGTAATTCTTTCTGGTTTAGAAAGTATGTCTTCCAAGTCTGATATTAGAGTTAACAGAGCTTTGTATTCATCTTCAATTTTTTGTCGTTCTAATCCTGCCAGTGTTTGCAGTCGCATATCTAAGATAGCTTTGGCTTGAATCTCAGATAACTTAAACTTAGACATTAAATTTTTAGCAGCATCCTCTCTATCTGTAGATGCTTTTATTGTCGCTATTACATCATCGATACTACCCAGAGCAATTCTCAAACCCTCTAAAATATGAGCCCGTGCTTTTGCCTTTCTTAGCTCAAACTCGGTTCGTCTAGTAATAACCTCTCGTCTGTGGGCAATAAAGAACTCTAGAACTTGCTTTAGGTTCAAAAGTCTTGGTTGGATTCCATCTACTAGTGCAATCATATTCATATTAAAACTGCTTTGTAGTGCTGTCATTTTAAACAATTGCTGCAAGATCTTTTTAGGGTAAGAATCTTTTTTAAGCTCTATAACAACGCGCATCCCAGCTCGTGAGGACTCATCTCTTAGGTCTGTAATATTAGAGATTTTCTTATCTCGAACTAATTCCGCAATTTTTGCCACCAAGTTAGCTTTGTTAACCTGGTAGGGTAGTTCTGTAACTATGATAGCCGATTTACTTTTTGGTAAGTCAATAATTTCTGCCTTAGCACGAACAACAATCCCACCCCTACCTGTGAGGTACATTTGTTTGATAGCTTCTTTATCATAAATAATACCAGCAGTAGGGAAGTCAGGCCCCTGAATGTGTTTCATTAAGTCGTCTATAGAGGCCTCGGGGTTTTTCGCTAGCTCCAAAACAGCAGCACAAACCTCCTTTATATTATGAGGGGGGATAGATGTTGCCATAGCAACAGCAATACCCATGCAGCCATTCAGTAACAACTGTGGCAATTTAGAAGGTAAGACGCAAGGTTCTTTTTGGGTTCCATCATAATTGGGTCTAAAATCAACAGTTTCTTTATCTATGTCTGATAGCATTAGTTCTGTAATAGGCATCATTTTCGCTTCGGTATATCGCATAGCTGCTGCATTATCGCCATCAATCGAACCAAAGTTACCCTGACCATTCACCAACATATATCTTAATGAGAAGTCTTGGGCCATTCTAACCATAGAGTCATACACTGCAGTATCTCCATGTGGGTGGTATTTACCAAGCACCTCACCAACTACAGTTGCAGACTTTCTAAATTTACCAGAGGAACTCAAGCCAACCTCTTTCATGGCGTATAAAATTCTTCTATGTACTGGTTTGAGACCATCTCGCACATCTGGAAGCGCACGCGAAACTATAACACTCATGGCATAGTCCAAGTATTTATCTTGCATCTCGTTAGAAATGTTCCTTAAGATATCTCGAGTATTCTCTTCGGAATCAAATAATTTGTTTGGATTTTCATTGTTCATATAGGAATTCTAAATTTACTTTTACATTATTAGCAAATTTTTCGCCCCTTGCCAAATTTTAGTAAATAATCTTTTATTTTTTCTCTATACAAATGCTTCAAATAGCTTTGAAAAAATGTTACACTTTTGCTGAAAATGACTAAATTCCCCTAAATGACTAAAAATAAAAAAGATCAAAATATTATAGACAAGCTTTTAGGCCCTATAAGATCTGGATATCTTAAAAAACAAGGCCAATCAGACGAGTTAGAAAAAACAGTCAAACAACTGCGTAAAAAAGGCGCAGACTTTACAAAAACTGCCAAGCAGACAGTAGAACAACAAGTCTCCAAACTTGAAGACCAGGCTAAACAAATGCAACCAACTCTGGATAAAATCCAACAGTCTGCCAAGCACACTATAGATCAAGCCAAAGAAAAAATTGATATTGTCGCCCATACCTCCAAAAAGACTGAACCCAAAGACCCAGCTGTAAGCACAGAGCCTGACTATAAAGAATCAGAGACAGTTTATAGGCAGGGCCTCAACAGGCTTAGAGACTTAATTGCACCAAGTAGTATGCAGGTAGACTTTAATCAGCTCTTTGTTTCTGGAGTCTATACTAAAACTATATATGTCTATGATTATCCACGTTTTCTGCATGCCAATTGGATGTCTCCTATAGTCAATTTCGATGCAGTCATGAATATTTCTCAATATGTATATCCCTTTGAATCTAGCGAAATCCTTAAGGTCTTACAGAAAAAGGTAGTCCAAATGCGTTCTTCTATGAGAATGGCAGCCGAAAAAGGCCAACTAGCCGATCCTGGCCTGGAAACTGCGCTACAAGATGCTGAGCAGCTACGCCGAGACATTCAAAAAGGCCTCGAGAAATTTTTTCACTTTGGTATGTATATTACCATTATGCATACAGACAAAGAAAAACTAGAGCGACTCACCAGTCAACTAGAGTCCATTTTAGGTGGCCAGCTAATTTTAACTCGCAGAGCTAGTTTGCGCATGGAACAAGGATTTAATGCCACGCTTCCTATCTGCCTAGACGAGCTAGACATTGCCTGGAATATGAACACATCACCTTTGTCTTCTACCTTCCCATTCACCTCTTCGACTCTAACACAGGAAGATGGCGTGCTATACGGGCTTAACCGACACAACGATAGCTTGGTTATATTCGACAGGTTCTCATTGGAGAATGCTAACAGTGTTGTGTTTGCTAAATCGGGTGCTGGTAAATCTTACGCAGTCAAATTGGAAATTCTACGCTACCTCATGCTAGATACAGACGTTATAGTCATAGACCCGGAAAACGAGTACGAAGCACTTTGCCAAACTGTTGGCGGGACTTATTTAAAGGTTTCCCTAAATGCAGATAAACGTATTAATCCCTTCGATTTACCACGACCCCTAAAGGATGAAATCCTAAAACCTGGTGATTTGCTACGTTCAAATATAATCAACCTATTTGGCCTACTAAAGCTTATGCTAGGCGAGCTGACCCCTTTAGAAGATGGCTTGCTTGACAAAGCCTTAAACGATGTGTATGCCCTTAAAGGTATCACCATGGATTTAGTAGACCCATCCGACAAAGAACCTCCTACAATGGAGGACTTACAAAGTGTCCTCGAGGGTACAACTGGGGCCGAAAGTATTGTGGAGCGTATCAAAAAATACACCCAGGGCACCTATAGCGGCATTTTTAACAAACCTACCAATATCGATTTATCTTCTGGCCTTGTAGTCTTTTCTATCAGAGACCTAGAGGATCAGCTCCGTCCAATCGCCATGTATATTATTCTCAACTACATTTGGAATCGTGTACGTAGTTCTCTAAAAAGAAGAATGCTAGTTATAGATGAAGCCTGGACCATGATGCAACACGAAGACTCTGCCAAATTCCTCTTTGGACTAGTTAAAAGAGCCAGAAAATACTACCTCGGTGTTACCACTATTACACAAGATGTAGAAGATTTCTCTAAGTCTAGTTATGGCAAGCCAATTATTACAAACTCTTCTATGCAACTGCTACTTAAGCAGTCGCCAACTGCAGTCGATTTACTACAAGACATTTTCAACCTCACCGAGGGCGAAAAATATCTCTTGCTCAACTCAGGTATTGGTCAGGGCTTATTTTTTGCAGGTAATAAACATGTAGCTTTGCAGGTTATCGCTTCTTACACAGAGAACGAAATAGTTACCACAGACCCCAAAGAACTCCTAGCCCAGCAGTCCTAGTTCTAAGTGGCAATTGGTTAACTTTTATGTGAAAAGTAGTAGGCAGATGAGACCAGGGCAGTTAAAGCAAACGCTATCAGAGCATAGCTAAACATTCCTTGGACCCCAGATATATCGGCAACAATACCAAAGGCAAAAACTAGTACTGCTCTAAAAATCACCTGGGACAAACTCGCAATCGATAGCACAGTAGTCCTATTTTTAGATTTGATATTTTGATTGATTTCATCCTCTAAAGTCACTCTGTTGAGTCCTTCTGCAAACTTGAGTACCAACACTGCCAGGATTATAGCTATTCCTGTACCATATGTAAAACCTAGAAAACTACATACAATACCAAGCAGGCCGATAGTGAGTAACTTGTCTGCTTGCATATACTGCTCTAATTTATGAGTTAGCGCTCCTCCTAAGCCTGCTAGAACTCTCATAATAGCATATATAATTCCAAAATAAATAACTGGAAGTGTCGATATCTGTAAAAGAGGTTGAATAAATTCAGAGCTCATGAAAACAAAGGCGACTGTCACTACGGATAGGAATATAGAGGACATCAATTTTTTGCTAAGTTGTATCTCTTTCAATGCTGCAAATAACTTTTGGTTATAAATTCCCTTTTTACCTTTAAAACTTTTATCAATAGGTGGTTCTACAAAGAAAAGTGAGAGTACAAAAGCTACTAAGAAAAATATAAGTCCAATTAGAAACGGTAATTTGTTATGGTAGGTGTACAGAATTGGAACACCAAGTAAAAGTACTGCATTGACTACATGTGAGTACAGCATCACTTTACCAGTAAACTTTTTGAATTCCTTCGTGCGGTTCAGTTGCGATAGACTGTCATACAAAAGGGCGTTTCTCGTTCCCGTAATAAAGGCACCTGCAATTCCGTACATTAAACTTGCCAACAGAAACCATGAAAACGAGTCACCAATAAAATAAAACAACATTGTTAGCATTCCAAATAAGGCATGCAGCATTAGCGAGGTCTTTTTCCCATTTATATCTGCAAATATTCCACCATGAATCTCAGTACTCATATGTATAAGTGAGGTAACAGCAGCCAAAGTCCCAATCTCGGTAAAGCTTAAATTGTTCAACAAGTAGTAAAGAACAATAATTGGCATCGAAATCCGTTTGATAAAAATACTGTAAAAGTATAAAAGGGGTATATTCCTATAATAGTTCATACTTGTATTCTCCATTTTATATATTGGTTACCTCAATTCAAGCAGGGCTCTATTTAAGACAGGATCATTTTTGCCTTGCATGTCTTGGATCCTGGACTCGACAATGATATCTGGTAAGACACCAGTTTTGTTAATTTTCTTTAAGCTTGGTGTTAGCCATTCAGCAATAGTAAGTTTCAAAGCCGAGCTATCTGTATAAGAAACAAGTTCCTGAACGGTACCCTTACCAAAAGACTTTTCTCCAATGATTTTTGCATTCAAATGCTCACGCAATGCAGCTGCCAAAATTTCACTAGCAGATGCAGTGCCTTTGTTTGTTAAAATCACGAGTGGCACCTTGGGAATACTAGCTGGAGTAGTAGATAGTTGTTTTTCTATAATATTTGTGTAGCTTACATTTACAACTACTTTCGATGGTTCTAGGAACAAGTCAGCCACAGCAATTGCTTGGTGCAAATATCCCCCTGGATTAGAACGCAGGTCTATAATGATGCCTTTCGGTTCAACTTCAATTGCATTATATAGGTTTTCTAAAATCTTGGCTGTTCCAGAGCCAAAACTACGAATCTTAAAATAGGCAATATCATTATTATGTACTTCGGCAGTCACCAGTGGGATATCTATCTTGGCTCTGACAATGCTAAATTCTAAGCTAGTATTTGCTCTTTGAATTTTGAGTCTAACTGTAGTGTTTTTAGGGCCTTTAATAAGTTCAATTGAATCCTCTATGTTTAGACCACGCAAGTTAATGCCATTGGCATGTGTAATTACATCTCCAGGCAATAGGCCAGCCTTTTCTGCCGGCGAGTTAGAAATTGGCGAAATGATTTCTAGGTCACCATTATCATTTATATATAAACTCGCTCCAATGCCCTCAAATTCCGAACTCAGGTTCTTTTTAAATTCTGAGTACTGCTCAGGTTTTTGAAAACTAGTAAACGGGTCATCGACTGCTCGCACCATCCCATCGATTGCACCATATAATAATTTTTTATCATCTAGTTTGTCCTTATCTAAAAAGTCATTTTTAAGTCTTTCAAAGACATCTTCCAAAATTCTATAGGTTTTTTTTCCCTGCAAAACTGAGCCTGGCAGACTTATGGTTAACTGTTTAGAGCCAAGTGGGTTATCTAATCTATTTAATATTTGTGACAGGTCTTTGGCTGAAACTTTAGCAAAAAAGTTCACCTTAGAGTCCTTAGGAACAATTAAACCCATTGCCACTGCCTTGGCAATTACTGGAGCTAGGTATGAGTCTGGATTAATGTTAGAAACTTTGGCTTTAAATAACTCTTTCTCAATTAAAAATCGCTTAACTGGCACACCTTCATATTTAAAGATAATCGTGAGAGCTTTCCACAGGCTCAGCTGGCGGTCTGGGTTAAAATTAGGTTCTATATTGCTTCTAGAAATTGCTCCTAGTTGTCGCATTTTTTCAACCAAATGAGCATCCTCCGCGGCAACATCGTTATAGCGCAAGTTTTCGTCTACAGGTATTCTTGTTCTAAAATCATCTTTTTCTAGGAGTACCTTTACTAAATCTAGCTTGGTAATATGGTAACTATCAGCCTCTAGGTGTTTGCTAAGAGTTTGGCTATCTTCTGGATTAAAGGCCATGGCACTTAGAGTGCTAAGCATGAGAGCGCAGAAGATAAAAAGTTTCAGTAATTTCATGGTTCATAAAAGGATTAATTACCTTAAAGTTTAGCCGAAACTCACTATAAGTCCAAATATTTTGCAATTTATTTGGGTCTCGACTATACTGGACGCGTTAAGAATTAAGAATCAATAAAAAAAGATTATGAACGATAAGACTCAAAACAATAGTTATTCAGCATCTAATATAACCGTCTTAGAAGGTCTTTCTGCAGTACGTAAAAGGCCGGGTATGTACATTGGTACAACAGATGTAGCAGGTTTGCACCACCTGGTATGGGAGGTTGTAGATAATTCTATCGACGAAGCCCTTGCAGGCTATTGTACTCAAGTTGATATTATTTTGCAGAAAGATGGTGCGGTCTCAGTAGAAGATAATGGCCGAGGAATTCCTGTAGACACCCATAAAAAAACTGGTAAATCAGCATTAGAAACGGTTTTAACAGTTCTACACGCCGGTGGTAAATTTGGTGGTGGAGGTTACAAGGTCTCAGGTGGCTTGCATGGAGTTGGTGTCTCGGTAGTTAATGCACTTTCCACAACACTTGTCGCTGAGGTAAAGCGCGACGGCAAACTCCATAGACAGGAATATGCCAAGGGAGCTCCAGTTGGGGATTTAGAGGTTGTCGGAACAGCCAAAACTACAGGAACCAAAATGACATTCATGCCAGACACAGAAATTTTTGAAAGTATCGAGTTTAATTATGAAACAATTAAAAACCGGCTGCGACAACAGTCATACCTAACAAAAGGTGTCACAATTACTATCCTAAACGAAAAAAATGGCAAAAGGGCTAAATTCTTCTTTGAAGGAGGAGTTAAATCCTACATTCAGCACATAAACAAGGACAAAAAAGCAATTAGTTCTTGTTTCTACACCGATAAAGAGGTGGAGGAAGGTACAATCGAAATTTCTTTTCAGTATACAGAAAGCTTCCAAGAAAACTTATTTACTTTTGCTAACAATATTCACACACCAGAAGGTGGCATGCACCTTACTGGATTTAAATCAGCACTCACACGGACAATCAATCAGTATGCTCGTGACAAAGGCTTGATTAAAGAAAAAGATGATAACCTTTCCTCTGACGATGTGAGAGAAGGGTTAACGGCAGTTATATCTGTCAAACTTGGAGATCCACAGTTTGAAGGGCAAACAAAAAGTAAATTAGGTAATCCAGAAATGCGCTCGGCAGTAGAGGGGGTCTTTGCCGAAGAATTAGGATATTTTCTGCAGGAAAACCCTAAGGATGCTAAATCTATTATTGGCAAATGCTCACTTGCAGCCAAAGCACGGCTCGCTGCGCGAGCCGCCAGGGAGTCTGTAATCAGAAAAGGAGCCCTAGATGGCATGACTTTGCCTGGAAAACTTGCAGATTGTTCAAGTAAAGACCCTAGTATTTCAGAATTGTACATAGTTGAGGGTGATTCTGCGGGTGGCTCTGCAAAACAGGGCAGAGAAAGAGAATTTCAGGCTATTTTACCACTTCGAGGTAAAATTATTAATGTTGAACAAGCTCGACTCGATAGAATCCTCGCAAATGAAGAAGTCAAAGCGCTGATAACAGCGATTGGTTGTGGCGTAGGGGAGTCATTTAGCGTTGAAAAGCTACGTTACCATAAGATAGTCATCATGACCGATGCCGATGTAGATGGTTCACATATCACCACACTCCTACTAACTTTGTTTTATAGGTATTTTCGAGAAGTTGTCGAGCATGGGCATATTTACATTGCCAAGCCACCTTTATATAAGTTATCTCACGGTAAGAAGTCCTTTTATGCTTATACTGAAGAGGAAAAAATGCATTTTCTAGAGACGGAATTCAAGCCGGACGACAAAGTCAATATTCAACGTTACAAGGGTCTTGGAGAAATGAACCCAGACCAACTATGGGAAACTACTATGGACCCAGAAACTAGATCTATGTTTAAAATTAACATAGAAGATGCCGAGGTTGCCGACTCAGTTTTCGAAACCTTAATGGGTAAAGATGTGCCGGCTCGTAAGAAATTCATCCAATCTAAGGCAAAAGAGGTAAAAAACCTTGATATTTAAAAAATATCTACTATAATCCAATTACTATTCAAGACTATAAAGAAATTTGAACTATGTTAATTCACGTGGCAAGAGATCCAAAAGAGTCCTTCGAGAGAATGCTTTCACGCTTTAAAAAGCTTCTGCAAAGAAGTCACAAAATTCAAATTGCCAAAGAGCAGTCTCGTTTTCGTAAAAAACCTACGAAAAGGTACACTCGCCAAGCAGCAATTATGAGAGAGTATTATAGAGCAGAAAAGAAAAAGAGACAATTCTACTAAAATGCAATCAAGTACAACAATTAGAGAGGCTTTATTTATAAAGTCTCTTTCTTTAATTCCAAAACACGAAAAAATTGAGTTATTAAGCTACTTAACTCAATTGGAATCTAAACAGTTATATTTTCACCTAGAAGACAAACTTACAGAGACTCTCCACAAACAATATCTGCAGCTTGCAGGAAAACTCCTAGCTGGAGAGCCTTTACAGTATTTAACTAATAGGGCATATTTCTATGGCCTGAATTTTTATGTGGATGCACGTGCACTAATTCCACGGCCTGAAACAGAAGTTATGGTGGACTATGTTATTAAAAACCACGCAGATAGCAAGCATATTTTAGACCTCGGTACAGGTAGCGCAGCTATAGCTGTTGCCCTAGCTCATAATTTGCCAGGGACAGCCATTACAGCAGTTGATATTTGCCCACAAGCTCTCGAGCTAGCTAAAAAAAATGCTCAGGCATACAAAAACATTAGTTTTTTGCAATCCGATCTGCTAACAAAAGTGTCCAACACACAATTCGATGTTATCTGTGCTAATCTACCATACATTGGTACTCACAAGTTTAGCGGGGTACATAGCAATGTTAGTAAATTTGAGCCCAAAAAAGCTTTATTTGCTGGCGAAGATGGGCTAGATTTATATAGACGCTTATTTGTACAAATTCACAACAAAGGCATTCAATTCAAAGAGTTAATAATAGAACTAGCAGACAGGCAGTATTCAACTGCCTACAAACTTGCTCATTCATTATTCCCAAATTGCCAGTTACAAGCTATGAATGATTTGAATGGCACTAAACGTTTTCTTAAAATTAAATCACAATCATGAACGAAAAACTTCAAAAACTCGCAGAGGAATTCCAAGAAATAGAGAACAAACTGATGAATCCCGATATTGTTAGCAATCAACAAGAATATAAGAAAATTATGATTCGCCGTAGCGAACTAGAACCCGTAGTTATAGCATTCAAAAAGTACATGGCAGCCCAAAGCAATATTGATGAGGCTCAGACACTAATACAGTCAGAAACAGATGCTGAGGCCAAAGAGTTCTACCAATCAGAAATCAACGAATCCAAAGAATTACTAGAAACCTTGGAGGACGAACTCAAATTGGCACTTGTGCCCAAAGACCCAAATGATTACAAAAATTGTATTTTAGAAATCAGAGCGGGCGCCGGCGGCGACGAAGCAAGTCTTTTTGCAGCAGAGCTGGCTCGCATGTATCAACGCTTTAGCGAAGACAATGGGTTTGCACTAGAGGTGCTGTCATCCAATGAAAATGAAAGCGGAGGATTTAAAGAAATCTTTTTGGCTGTCAATGGCCCTAAAGCCTTTGGCACATTTAAATTTGAATCTGGAGTCCATCGTGTCCAAAGGATCCCAGTAACAGAGTCTCAAGGACGTGTACACACCTCGGCAGCTTCTGTAGTTGTCTTACCCGAAGCCGATGATATTGATATGAACATCAGCGAAAACGAACTCAGATTCGATGTTTTTAGGTCTTCTGGGCCAGGAGGACAGTCTGTAAACACCACAGACTCAGCAGTTAGGGTTACACACATCCCAACTGGGCTCACAGTTAATTGCCAAGATGGTAAGTCTCAATTAAAAAACAAAACCAAAGCCTTGTCTATTTTGCATGCTCGCTTGTACGATCTAGAGCTAGAAAAACAACAAAAGGAGCTTGGCTCAGCCAGAATGGCATCGATTGGGTCTGGGGATAGATCAGAAAAAATTCGCACATATAACTTTCCTCAAGATCGTGTTACAGATCATAGAATCAAGCAAAGCTGGAACAACCTACCAGGTATTTTGAGTGGCGACATTGCCAAAATAGTAGAAGCCCTAACTATTGAAGACCAGGCTCGTAAACTTAGCCAGTCCGAAGTCTAGAGCGCAAATCTCTAGCATTAGCCGCTTAGAACTCAAAACAGCCTATATTAAAGGCTATAGCTTAAGATAAAGATATCCATATCTGCAATGTTTCTGAATTTAGAGAAGACTGGAATTTTTTCATCTACATTATGTGCAGCTAGCTTTCTGCGTACACTCTCTAAATCTAAACTCGAACGTATGCAAACTGCTGTCGGTTTATGTTTTACCAGGTACTCCACAACAAACTCACCACCGCATTGCGGCATGCACATATCAGAGATAACAACCATTCTAGGGATGAGTTCTAAATTCTTTTTAAAAAACTCAATTGCAGTTTTGCCGTCTGCAAAAGACTTAGTTTCCACAGCGGGGTGCAGCAGTTTATGCAGGTAATCTTTGTGCTTTACCAAAATCTCTGGATCGTCGTCTATTAAAATGTATAATTTATGCAGTCCATTCATAATTCATCGCGATGTTAGATCCATTCTATTTTGAATCCAAACCCCAAACTAAGCAAGACATATTTTTTGACTCTCATTGCCACCTCCAGTATGAGCCACTTAGCCTAGAGCTTGCAGATGTAGTCGAACAGGCCCAGCGGGTGGGTCTTAAGAAGCTAATTTGCATTGGCACAGATTATGAATCTTCCGAAAAAGCCATTCAAATTGCCAAGCAATACCCCGGCTATGTATATGCAACCGTTGGTGAACATCCTTGTGAACACAATCAAACCATCAGCAAATTTGAGACGGATAAATTTAGGACACTCATTCAAGCAGAATCACAGTATATAGTAGCAGTAGGGGAAACAGGTTTAGATTTGCACCATGATCAAAAATTTTCAAATGAGCAGCTAGCAAGCCTCCAGGCTCATATTGAACTTGCACTAGAGTTTAACCTGCCAGTAGTCTTGCATATACGCCCGTACGACACATGCTTCGAGCAGGTATGGGATATGCTAGAGCAAAATAAAGTCCAAAAAGCCATCTTCCACTGCTACTCTGGATCTCTTCAGCAAGCACAGAGAATTTGGGCCAAAGGCTACAAAACATCATTTAGTCTCATTGTAAGCTATCCCAAAAACACTCAACTCCATGAAGTCTATAAACTATGCCCATTAGAAAACTTACTCATAGAGACAGATGCTCCATTTTTACCACCACAATCCAAACGTGGGAAAACCTGTTACCCCCACTATCTAGAGTTCTTTAAGGCGATTATGTAGTTGCACAAGCTGGTCAAATTCTTCTTCGCTAAAGTATTTAATAAAAATGTCTTGTTCTTGTTTGACTGTAAGCATGTTATTAAAGACAAATTCTAGTAGCTTATTATCAACTTTGTCATCTTCAATAAGTTGGGCATAAAGTTCTGGGTTTTCAAAGATAGCCTTGAATACAACTTGTAAAGACCAAACATAAAGCATTTTGAGGTTCGGTGCACAACTTTCATAATCTTGAAAGGCTAGGAATATAAAACATTGCTTAACTGCACGGTAGTAATATGGGAGTTTCAGTTTTAAAATTTTCAAGATTTGTTTCCACTCATATTCATCGTGGTCGTCTGCTTTGGCGTCTTCTGGGGTTTCGTGATCACAGACCACTTGGATTTCAATGGTCGTATCCACGGCCTGGCCTTTACTAGCTTGTTCTTGAATACGCTCATGTTGTTTTTGCAGCGTAGCAGTAGTTTGTAAACTAGTCAGCAGATGCTGTACTATTGCTCCTTGTTGGTCCGCCAAAGATTCACTAATAATTTGAAAAACCTCAGCAGACACCTGAGCTTCTATCAGCTTACGAATCATTTGTTGATGGGCCATAGCTGTAGAGCTAAGCAACTCACTGCTAGTCAGTGCACAAACTTGGGCCCGCATAGCTTGAGATATTTCTAGTACTTGGTCAGCACCCTGGCTAGTGACTTCTCCATGTTCTCTTAAGACAATTTTAAACATTTGAAAACTAGCATTGCTATATTGATTGTGCCTCTTATGTTCTATACCAAAGGTAGATTTTGGCATTTCGTAAAGTGTGTCTCCATGTCTAGATATGAAAAAAGTCGTTAACGCTGCACATACTTCGTCTAATACTTTTGGTTGGTTTTTGAGACTTGCTGGCAGGACTACGCGAATTCTGAGTACATCTAAGATTTGTTTTAAATCTACATTCTTAGCCAGAATTTTTCTCATGAGAGATGTCGGTGTTTTAACCCCAGGAATAATCAGATTGATTTCACTAGGGTCAGTCATTTTAGGAGTCTGAAGCATTGCAGACATCTGTGTCTTCTCAGGGGAGCTTGAAATCAATTTAAAGGCAAATGCAGCACTTTTGTAAAGCGAGGGGGTTGTGTAGGACTCAATTAATTTGTCTCTAAGTTTGTTTAAGTTGTAATAGTTATATCTACCCTTAAATCCATTGTCCAAAAACATTAAGTCTAAAATAAATCGACTTAAAATAGTCAAGTTCCAGTCGGCCTGGTTAAATGGTGCTCTAAATCTCTTTTCTGTATCAGTTGTTAGAGTGCCGAAGAGTGAGTCGAGCTTTAGAGTGCCATTTTGCAGGTTCTCTAGCATATCTAAACAATCTTTATGATTCGCAGATTCAAAAATTTTCAAGTTGCCTGAAGGCTCAACCGTTTTATTACTCGGATCAATCCTAATTGCCTCAGGAATTAATATCCCAACTGCTTGGGGGTATTTAGCTTGCAGAGCTGCGAGTGCCCAAGGTAAATCCATTTTGACAGGTCCAGATTCTGACTCTTTGAATCTATGCAATTCTAATAAGAAAGCCAGTGCAGTATTATAATGAGCTTTGAGTTTCTCCATACCACCCTGAGAGTCCAATTGCCAGCACTTACTCAGGTCCATAGAGTTATCAAACATGATATTACTATTTGTAACCTCATGCACAAAGCTTGCACTGCTGCTTGATAGGGCACAGTAGGTTTCCCACAAATTACTTGGGGTAAAACCAAATAGAAGCTTGCATGTCTTAGCAAGATTTTGTTTAATGTAAAATATATTCTCTTTTTTCTGACCTTCTAGGTTTTGCACCTCTTTATTGTCCATATACCACAGGTATAAAGCTTGTACATTTTTCATGTCAACCCTTTCCTTCTGCTCATCATTTTCGGCTTGGGCCATTAAAACAGTGTTGAGTTTTGTAATCGAAGAGTGGGTTTGCGCAATATTTATTTCGACTCGCCCAGTTTTATAAATTTGAAATAATTCTTGAATATCCTCCTCATCCACCTTCCCTGGATTCCGTACTTTTGTAAAATTAACCAAGTTAATCTTAAAAGTATTATAGTTCCATTGGCCATCTTGGTTACGAGCCATCTGAAATAATACATATATACGCTCTAGTTCATCTGTATTAAGATCAAGGTCCCAGTACTTCTTCATAATTCGACGAATTGGCAAGTTGCACTTTGCAAGTAAAACTCTATCAAGCAAATCGGCCTCCCCATTAGAGTTTTGCTTTGCCTTAGAAACCACCTGCTCAGCATAGGCACTTGGATCTATATATAGCAAATCAAGTCGGGTCTCTTTGCTCTTTGGTGTCTCTTTTATATTTGTGCGGTCTATTGCCATATCTTCATCTTCTAAGTAGTAGGTGTTATTCTAGACTAGTAAACAAAATTTGTCAATATTCACATTCAGACATAAAGCGACTAGAATATAAATATAATTTTTCAAGATATGCTTGATTATCAATCAGTTGACCTACAGGGAGACAAGCAACACTCAGCTTTCTTCCATGAATATTTAGATAAAATCTACCAGCAGCGCCAGGAGTCCAATCTTGATGAAAATATTCTAGCGATCCACCACATGTTGGTGCAAGTAGCCCCTCAAACCTCGGCTGCATATATTGCAGAGCTCTTACTATCTACACCTTACAAGTACTCAGAATCTTATACAGATAAGCATTTTATTTACCATATCTTACAGATAGCTCCAGAATACCCCGATCTTTTAGTTAGAGAGCCATTAGGTGACTGCCAAATAGACATTGTACACCTAAACATGCTGGCCCAAACTTCACGTAAACATCCTCAAGTCAGATATATAGGAGAGGTTTTTAATGTTTCTGATCTGCAGGCTGTATACAAGCAACTGCACGACAAACAAGCAGTCTTATTTGAATCTACTCCAGACGAACTAAAACCACAAGAAGTTTTATGGACACAGGCAAGTGTCTTTACGCATAATCACTATGGCTATATACAAGACCCACAAAACAGCAGGCAGTACTTTCGCCTAGCAGATTGGGAGTTTGCTGCTGAGGACCTAGCTAAATTCAAACTAGCCAAAGATAAGTTCAATAATTACGATCTACATAAGTATCTGCTACCAATAGATCATTTTGCTACACGCGTATATTGCCACGATAGGGAACACGCAATTTTGGAATTTCTATCTTTAGCACCCTATTACTTCTGGGGCGCATACAATATTGGAGATCAAAACTCTTCTACAAATGTATGCCGACATATTCAAGGGGGCCCAGAGCTCAAATCACCAGCTAAAGTGTTTACTGCCAACAATACTCCATTTTACACAAATCACATAGACAAGCTGCCGTGCCCAACTGAAAACTTTGTGCGTGCCTACGGCCGCAGGCTGCACCACATCGCCTTTGCTGTCAAAGATGGTTTTATAGGTCTCGAAGAAAATAACTATCGCAATGTTGATTTTGTTGTAGATCAACTCAAAAAAGCTCATATGCAGTTTTTAGACCATGTGATAGGCTCGTGTGCCGAGGGACTTAAACAGATTTTCTCAGAAAAATCACGCTATAGCCTGCTTATTACTGAATACATTCAGCGCTGCGACAACTTCGATGGATTTTTCACAAAAGAAAACGTCGCCGCCCTTACCAAAGCCGCCGGCAAAGACGATTTGATCACCTAAACTAAACAGTTATTGACAAATCTAAAAGAGGCTGTATAATAGAAACTTAATCAAGAGTCACAGTATACTTATTGAATACTCTCAGACTCTTGAAATGCAATATAGGGACAATTAGTACTCACTCATTGCAAAAAAGACCATGTAATTGGATTGAATACCGGAGGTCACAAACCCCATTCTAAATATAAGTATTAAACAAGCTGACAACACTTAACAGCCTAAACATACAGATTACAGACTCAATCTAGTTACATAAATTATTATGTAATTAAATTAATGAAACTAAAATCAAATATTTGGAAGCTGTTAATATTAAGAACTGCTTCCACACGCTTGTACACAATGATTCTCGCTGTGTACTTTCTCACCTTACCTGGTGTTACAATTCCTCAAGTAGGACTCTATGCTGCCGTCGGTTACCTAACCGAGTTTCTTTTAGAAATCCCAACAGGTTATTTATCAGACCGGCTCGGCCATAAAAAGATGTTAGTCCTAAGTCGTATTAGTGCTTTGCTTGGAGTTATATGTTTTATAGTTGGCAGTAGCCTAACCTGGTTCATTCTCGGGTCATTTTTAACCTCGATTGGTTTTGCTACACAGTCAGGGACCTATGTCGCATTTTTAAAAGAAACGTTAGAAAGCTTAAATTCAAAAGATAAGTTAGTCAAAACCTTCTCACAAATTGCTACAAAGTCTTATCTAATCTCAGCGGGCTTACTTTTAGTGGCCTCGGCTCTAACACTTGTGCATATTACACTACCATTGTATTTAAACTTGTTTATAGACATGATGGCTGTAATAATAGCGTTTAGCCTTAAAGAACCAAGAGTACATATTGAGCAAACATCGCATATTCCAGTTCAAAAAGTACTCTGCGAGCTAAAACAAACGCCATTTTTACACTGGGCATTATTTAGCTCTTTAACTTTTGCATTTCAAATCACACTTTCAAACTATATTTACCCACATCTAACAGTACTTGGCTCTCCAATTGTATTATTAGGACTTATAGTAACCCTTTCTAGAATTGTCTCGGCAGCCGTGGCGCAGAAGTTATCACATATAGAAAAAATAAAAGACCCCTACAAACTAGCACGGATAGATATCATGCTGATGCCGCTGCTATATATTCTCATGAGCCTTAGCTCTAACTATGTGTTAGTAATGATTCTACTAATATTTGTCAACGGCTATAGTAGAGGTCGCCAAGCATTTATAAGTAGTTATCTAGTCCATAATTATCTGCCAAACAGCAAGTACGCCGCCACCTCTTTGTCAGTTATGTCTCAAATCAACATGTTGATAAGCTTAGCTGTCACATTTGCAATCGGGTTTATAATGAGCATTAGTTACCAGATAGGCATATTTACAATGGGCATTGGATTGTTCGTTT
>CAYVIV010000007.1:0-9062 GCA_964451705.1 uncultured Candidatus Peribacteria bacterium
CGCCCAAAAAGAATAAGTAAGTAGCCATCGGCGTTACAGAATTTTCATAAACTACTTTGCAACGCCCCTCTCCCAAATCCTCTACATCTACAGAGACATCTCCATTAGTTAACAAATTTGTATATCGACTATCCGCAGTGATAGTAGTTGTATAAGTACATTTTGCAGTCATATCGTCTATACAAGGTACTATTCTCTGAAAACCCCATTGCTGACACTGTGTAATCTGAGTGCACGGGCAGCCTGCAGGAGTATGATCAAAATACAAACCCTCGAGTATATTGCTAGTTGGCCTGCATATCGACTTTGTGCTCAAAGAATACTTAACACCAGCCATAATTGACTGCTTAAACTTTAAGCGCAGCAAATCTAATTCTTTTAAGTACTCATAGTCCTCAGAAACATCTAAAATTTCTAAATTTTTGGCATTTAAATCTAGTTCAGAAATTTCTTCCAAAGTTTCAAAATGCAAAGTTGAATTGACAATTGTATAGTCTTCAAACACATCGAAGTCCAAATCCATATGTAAAACTTTGACTTTAAGGTCTCCAAAATCCGATGGATAGTATTTAAATTCACGACTCATATAAAAAAGTTAATATTGATTCTGCAAAATATTCTCTCTAATCTCCTCCAGCACATCATCTGAAAGCTGACCTTCTACCCCTCCTGAACTATCTAGATTCAAACTAGCTTTATATTCACTGGAGTCAGCAAAATAAAATACAGCAATCAAAACTACAAGTACTAAAACCACCCCCCACAAAACTGAATTCATGCGTGAGCTATTGTTTGGATTATCTAAATTCATAGTAAGCAATTAAAACAAGCTATCTTGAGCCTTAGGTTCCAACACAAAGTGATTTCTCTGAAATAACTCCTCCAAACACTTGGCTGTTGCAAGAACATCATACATGGCATTGTGAGCATTCTCAAACCCAGTATTAAACAAAAAAGTATGTAACTCCATTAAACGCGGGTGCTTATAATTCCCTAACCTGCCTGGCAAACGACACAACTCTCTAGTTTGTCGCATTGTATCAAAAATCTTATCTGGCAAAAATTTACTTTGTTTGTTAGCTCGAGTAAATTCAATTTCTAACATTTTCTGATCGAAATCAATATTATGTGCCACTGCCACATCGGCACTAGCAAACAACTCCAACAAACTATCAGCAACCTCCTTAAATTTAGGTGCATCTGCAACCATCTGATTTGTAATCCCACATATTTCAGTAGTTTCATAACTAATCTCCACATCTGGCTTAATCATCTGATCTACTCTTTCGAGCTCTTTAAGGTTCTTTGTCAAAAAATCGTATTCATAGGTTATACTGGCAAACTGAATAATATAGGGTTGAGCACTCAGCTCTGCCTTACTCGATGGCAATCCAGTTGTTTCTGTATCAAAAACTATAATTTTCATACAAAAAGTGTTAAAATATACTAGTTAAACATTATAAGCATAGAATTGTAAAAAACTTTATAAATATTACAGAAGAAGGCTTTACAAAAAGTATAAAAAGTGATACAATAAAGAGATTTATAACTCTAAATCCCCTTAAATTATGAAAAAATTAATCAGTCAATCATTACTATTAGTAATGTGCACAGGCCTTGTAGCCTTTGCCGTAGAAGCTCCTCCTGGAGTAAACCTCGAAGGCTTAGAAGATCTTCTAAACCAACCCGCTGCAGGCCAACAACAACAACAAGCTGGACAACAACAAGCTGGACAACAACAAGCTGGACAACAACAGGCCGGTCAAAACTTTAACCTTGGTAGTATTACAAACACAGGAGCTGCTCAAACTAATCCTCAAGGTCAAGCAGTTAGTCCAATTTTTATTGCACCTGCAGCCGGACAGGGATATTCCCAACAAGGGTTTCAACAGGGTTTTCCACAGCAGGGCTTTCAACAAGCTGGCCTTGCTAATACATTCCAAGCCAATCTAGGTACTCGAACACTTGCAGGCCAACCTCGAGTTGCAGCTACCGGACCTGGTATGTTAGCAGGTTTAATTCCAGTAGCAGCCTATAGCTTAATTGCCTTTAGACGCAAACAAAACTAAAACAATAATTAAAGGGATTTAATTAACTTTGACAATTCATACAATAAACCGTGGTTCTCTGATTAACTGCGGTTTTTTGTAAAATATCACCACATTTAAGGCATGGTTTGCCAGCCCGACCATATACTAAATGTAAATCAGCATAACTGCCTCCAGAGCCATCGCCCAGCACATAGTTGGCTACAGAGCTACCGCCCTTTGCTACTGCCAAAGGCATAATTTTTTTAATACTTTTATAGAGTCTTTGCATCTGCTGCTCAGAAAGCTCAGTTATGTTAGTAGTCGGTAAAACGGCAGCATCAAACAAGACTTCGTCGCAGTAAATATTGCCAAGTCCGACTATAGCTTTTTGTTCCAAAAAAACTTTTTTCACATTCGACTTAAAACGTCGCATAGCAGTATTGAACTCAGCAAAACTAAATTCTTCCAGTGGTTCAATCCCAAGATCACCCAACACTCCTGATTCCTGCAAAGCAGGCATACTCTTAAAATAAAGCAAACAACCAAACATCCTTGTATCATTATAGTACAAGGTGCCTTGGTCTAACTCAAAAACCACATGCGAATGCTTGTTTGGTAAATCCGAAACTGAATTTTTAATCGGATGACCACCAAAAGCTAAATTAAATTTATCTCTAAAAACCAATTGACCAGTCATACGCAAATGCACCAGCATAACTTTGCCAGACTCAAAGATAAAAAAGAGATTCTTGGCCCTTCTCTTAATATCAAGAATTTTCTCTCCCGTTAATTCCAATATAAACTGGCTCAATTTGTCTAAATCCTCACTACGCTGTGTCTTATGAGAGGAGACTAGTTTGGGTTTAGCCACAAAGATTTTTTCAATAGTTCTACCAGTCAAAACTGGTAACAAACTCAAACGCAATGCTTCGACTTCTGGTAATTCTGGCATTTCTAGTTTCATATTTTAAATTCACCGCTATAATAACAAAGAACATTTAATAATCAAACAATGAAAAAACTCCTTAGTATCAGTTTGTTTGGGCTCTTGGCGACTATCCTAATTTCTGGTTGCCATATTCAAACAGCAGAAGAAAGACAAGCACAAATCCCACCAGAAATGCCCGCTATCGAACTAGATATACAAAGCACTAACTCGCAAACAGACACAGAGACTCCAACCCCAGAAGATACTACAGTAGAAAATACTGCAGACGAAACAGCAGCAAACACCCCTCCTCAATCAGAAACACAGCAAGAAACACAGCCCCAAACCACTACACAACAAAACACTGCAACCCAGACTCCTGTAGCTCCAGAAAGTCCAAGCCACAACACAGAAACTCAAGCAATTCCAGAAACAGTTATTCCAGAGACTCCAGCCACTACCACTCAAAGTAGTCTCATCGAAACTGTAAATATAAATGCCCAAACTAGCCTTGTAGAATGGCTCGGTGAAAAAATTGTCGGAGCCTCGCACCCAGGGTCTTTTAACTTAGCCAGTGGACAACTCAAGTTAGATAACAAAAAAATCACCACAGGACAATTTAAAGTAGATATAAATTCTCTTAAATCCTACCAAGGTCTTGGCTCACTGGAATCTCACTTGCTTTCTGCAGACTTTTTTAATGCCGGTGTCCACCCAACAGCAAGCTTTACAATAACTCAAAGCAGCTACCAAGGACCTACTCAACTAAACATCACAGGCCAAATGACAATCAAAGGCATTACTCACACAGAAAACCTATCTGCAATTCACAACCCAGACACCCAGCAAATTACCGCTCAAATGAATTTAGATAGAACCAAGTACGACATAACCTACGACTCAGGTAAATTCTTTAAAGACCTTGCCGATGCAGCAATTAAAGACATTATCCCACTAGACATTAAGCTTAACTACTAAGCCTAAGCTCAAAACCAAGCTAAAAACTAAAAAGCCATGCACACACTGTATGGTTTTTTCTTTAGTCCTTAATTCATAGGTATGTAATCTCTCAGCTGATCTTGAAGCTCTGCTTGATCCAAGTCTACTTTTTGGTCTGCTTCCAAGCTTACTGCCGGATCTTTATCAACTAGCCCTGGTTGAGCCGCTTGCTCTTTGAGCTCTTTTTCTTTCATTTCTTCTTTCAGCTCTTGCTTGATTTGTTCTTCATTGGCAAACTGTGAAAGATCAATAGTAGGAGGCTCATCCGCCGACCTGCCATCCGCTTGAGACTCTGCTGCCGCTTGAGACTCTGATTTTTGTCGCTTACCTACATATTCTAAGTCTAAAGACTCAATTATATTCAAACGCGCTCCCGATTCAAATACTAACTCAGCACCCGAAACCTTAGTACTCACTAAGTCCGAAACAATTGCATACACCTCTAATTGATCACTCTCTAATACCGCCCCCCTCTCATATAGACTTTCTAAATTAGATGCCAACTCTTTTACAGAAATCAAACGGCCATCAAACATAAAAACTAGTTCATCAACATACGGCGCATCAAATTTAACACCAATCGGGTAGTCCACCAAAACATCGTCCTGATTCATATCTATTGCTACAATATTCAAATACGCTACAGGCCCAACAAACTGCTCGCTAAACTCTATATAGTCTTGTGTGCTAAGAAGCTTCAAAGGAGTTACAGAGCTCAGGCGCCGAACTGAAAAGGTTTTAGACTCTTGCCCAATTGTCACTGTAAACTCATCTGCGGCAAATTCTGAACTTATCTCCACCTGCAGTTCACCTGCTGCCCCATCTTCTGTCTCAAATAATGTTAAACCTTCAGCAGGCTCAACTACTGCAGCTACGGGTAATACAGTTCGAGCACCATTGTTGTCATCATTTAATGTATAACTTGCAATGCTTTGCACTAGGCTTGGTTGAGTATCCAGTAATTGAATGTTATTTCTCGCATTAAAAGTCACGTCTTCTTTTTCTAGCACATATTCTGGCAACTCAAAAGCTGCTAACTCCAATTCGTAATTCATATCCTCTGTTTCAAATCTCAAAATAGCCCCCCTTACATCGATTCCCGCTACCGGCTGCTGAGCTCTCACATATATGCTAGGATTTTCAAATCTCTCTAAAGCATCTACAGTCATTGCTACATTCAATAGTACAGGAGCATCAGGCCTATTTCCAACTAATATCTCTAATCCCTTATCCTCTAAACTATCCAAACCAGCAATATTACTGACTGTATCTGGAGTTAGAGTTCCAGTCAGTTGTCCTAACTCTAATAATTCATTGTATGGCACTGTTAACAAACCGGCATTCCAGCTCACTTGAGTATAGCCAATTGCAGTTAAGTCTGTTGGGTCTTCTTGCGGTGGGTCAGTATCTGGATCAGTATCTGGATCAACATCTGGTTCTGGCGCTCCTACAGTTCTGACTTGCATAGAATTTGGGAGGATATATTCAACTTCTACCGAATTAGAATCCATAGTCATATCCTGCATCAGCAAATTAAAACTAGTATAGTTACTCAAACTAAAAGACAGCGGTTGCAGACGTGTTTCGTTCGGCTGTAACAAAATGGCTTGCTCTGTAAACAAAGCCAAGGCATCCTGCGTAACTGCAAAATCTCCATCTTCAGAAGCCTGAGTGAAATTCAAGTTATCCAGCCCAGTAGCTTCTGTAAAGTGTATCATTAGGTTAGAAATTTGTACTGGTAAGCTAGTTTCGTTAAACAAAGTTAAAATCAAACTAAAAACCATAGGTCCATCTGCTACATACTCAATTAATTCTTTAGGCTGGGCTATTAAATTTTGCATCTCTAAAGTTGCGACAATTTTTTCAAAACCGACATTTAAAACTGGTAAAAGCACAGAAGCCAAACGGCCATCTTCTAGCACCGCAGACAAACTCAAATTTAAATTTTCTACAGCTACTCTATCTTTCACATCAACCACAATTTGCAAATTTACATCCGTATCATCAAACATGCCTGCAATCTCTGCTTGATCTAATGCTAATGTGAGCTTTGAGCTATCTAAACTTTGAGTACTTGCCACAAATTGACCATTTAGCTTAAAGTAGACTCGCGAAAACAAATCAGAAAACTTAAAGCCTTCTACATTCAGCGCCTCTAAACTAAAACCAACTAAAACTGGAGAGTTCTCGGGTTCCAAGGTGTAACTAGCCAAAGTAAAATGACTACTCGATGCAGTTACATCAACCTGCCCCGGTGACTCCAAGTGATAACGTAAACGTGGAATATTTAAGGCTTCTTCATTAAAGGCCTCACGTGTTTCGCCCTCTTTATTCATAACCCAAGCCAAGACCCCTTCTACCTGAGTCGCACTGGCTAAAACATCATTTAAACCAAGACTCTGGACACCTTCTACAAAATCTAACGCAAAAATTTCTTCGACATTAGGTTGCTGCGCCACTCGCACTAAATCCGATACAACAAAATTCCAACCATCTCTTAACTCCAATGGATCAGTTGGAAAAGTGTTACGACAATGCTTAAGTTTAGCCTTGCGAACTCCCAGTTCATCTACTACCACATCGCTATCAGTTCGTTGTCCAAAAATATAAACCAACACAGGCTCGCCTGCTCTTATGTTATAGCTCTCGAGCTCAGAGCCCAAAATGCTCATATCGCTATCAGCAAAAATGCTCGTACCCAACTCGACCCATCTTGCATTTAAAGAATCAAAATGCAGTGGTAAGTAAAAGAATTCAGCTGCTTGAATCCGGTTTAACATTTCAAGAGCACTCAAATCTTCATCGGCTGCCATATAAAAAGCAGATTCAAAAGGACGCAAATACTCATTTACAATATCCTGCCTATGCAATGGCAGGTTTGCCTGCTCAGCTCCTTGCTGCGTGCACTGAGTAGGCCCCAAGGCTGCAAGTTTTTCGGGAGTTAAAAGTTTTTCTAACAAAATATCATCTATCGCCTGCTTGCCTTCTCCCAAAGTCAGAGCACCTCTTAGCTGATCTGTTACAGAAGCCTCTTGCTCAACACTAGGCACCGCCGGTGGTTTATCATAACTAGCTCCAGCGACACTCAACATCCAGTATCCAATACCAAACATTGTTAGTGCCAAGAGTGCTAAATATGTATATTTGTCCTTTAAACTCATTTTAAAACTTATAAATTACTTTAGAGATCAAGTGGTGGTCCGGGCACCTCCCTCTCAGGTTGCTCTATATCTATAGAATCAAGATTAAGATCAGTTCTACTCGCGTTAGAGAAATCAGGCTCAGCTGGCTCAATATCAAGAGGCTCAATATTAAAGTCACTGTCATCCTCTTCCCGTGGTGGCTGATACTCAATAGGCCGAATACGGTCAATATAAAAATCACTTTCTTCATCCTCCAAAACAGCTGGTAACCCTATACAGGCAGCAGCATCTGCATCTCCTCTGAAATCTCCAGCATTAAAACTAGGAATCTCACCACCTGGAGTGTCTACAATAATTTGACTCCCCCTCTTCGAAAAAGATAGGGTTGACTCCAGTGCTAATATTATATTTTCATCTAACTCCAACCAGTTATCAGAATCTTCATCAAAAATACCAGCGTAAAAAGAATCAATTAGCCCTTCAGCGATGTCCTCAGCTGCGTCCGGTTGATCAGTGAATGGATATGAATCATTATCTCCCATCAGCCCATCTAAATCCCAGTCAAAATCTAGATTCAACTGACCTTGAGCAAACATCAACTCTTGTAAAGCTTCTTCGAACCCCTCATCTTGTCGTGCTTCCGTAAAGTCTGTAATAGTACATTTAAAATCTTGCTTCTTACCTGCAGGTAGTGTCTGATATGAATCCAAGTCAAAATTAGGGTACCAACTTATTGGGTGAGCAAACATTGTAGTACTTTGCCCTGGTATATAAAAGTAACCAGAATTCGTAAAATATTCCAAATCAGTAACCTGAAACCTAGACTTCAAGCCACAGTTATGAACGTTTACCGCTGCATTCGCTAGATTGCATTCTAAATGTAAATTCTTAAGCTGCTCAATATGAATTTCATATATAACTCTCAAAAAGTCTATATATGTGTTTGATGGTTGTTCTACTACCCCATTTTGTTCTACAGCTAGGTCTTCGCCTGCAAGCCATATAGACACAGCAGATTTCGATATACCAGGTTGTCCACTCGTGTCTACTTTATTTATTGTATAAATAGCCCTAGATTTTGTATGAATCCGATAAGGAACTTGGACAGATGCAAAAAGCTTTGTTAATAACATAGGATACTTCCCTGTATTTCTAAAAGTCAAAGGCCCCTCAAACTCTGTCGCATCTGCATTAGCTGCTAAAAGAGAAGACTGCACACAAAAGCTCGCATTATAGGTAATAGCGTTTAGCACGCCAAAAAACTCTTCAAAATCCAAGCTTGAAATAGAATCGTCTGCCTGCAGTATAGTACTAACCGAGCCCGGGATATCAAAAAAATCAAATGCTCCTGCCATCCTACCGGCTGCTATACTATGAACAGAGCCTTCCCCAAAACTAATTTCCTGCCCATTAATCACTAAGTCTTCAAAAGATATTAACTTTGCCAAAGCATACGGCGGATATTTAATAGCTATTTCTAAATCCAAACCATCCTCTCCATTTATTAGGAAGCCAGGTGGAGGTTCTTGGTCTTCTAAATCGAAACTAATATTATCAGTTCCTAAACTCGTGGCAATCACATCTCCATCATGCAACAAAGAGAATTCTAGTGGAAACAAGAGTCCAAGACCACCTTCGTAGTTCAAATCAAAGCTAATATTCCTCAAGTTCACAGCTTGTGCACTAGTTAAATTCAAGCTAGCAAAAGTATTACGAGGTAACTCACAACTCTCTACCTCTTGATACTCCAGTACCACCTCTAAAGCTTCGCACTCTGCTATAGGTGGTACATCTACAACCACTGGCTCATAGTTCATTAAAAACAAATTCGAAAACCCTCTATCTCCACGTGGTCCATTAATCATAAATAATGTATCAAGTGTATGAGTAAATTCATATGCAGTCACTTTATATTCAAAAGTATGATTAGTTGTGTTTGTTTGTAGAAGAGGAGTAGTTATA
>CAYVIV010000007.1:9072-26830 GCA_964451705.1 uncultured Candidatus Peribacteria bacterium
TGTCGCAAAGTATATGCCTCCCCATATATAAATTGATAAGTCTTCTGAAGGGGGACAATTTGAGCTTGCACTATAAATGTATCAACTATGTCTTTAAAGAGATCATCATCATCCTGATTAGATTGTGAGTGAAATAAATATACATCCGTCTGCCCAACACTAGCATTTTTTAAGTCAAAAATATTCACTTTACCAGCTGGACAAGAACTATCATCCTCGGTAAGTCCATCAGGTTGTATTTTCAATTCATAGTTCAAAGCATTGCAATGTTCCACTGGATTAAACGGGTCAAACTGAAACTCAACGTTTAAACCTCCCTCTGCAACATCTGTACCAAAGGTGAAATACTGATCTTCAAATTTTAAATCTACATCTGTAAAATCATCGTTTATATGTTCCAACTGCCTATAAAGCACCTCCATTGTAATCTTGCTCACTTGGCCCGAATTAACAGTAATCTGGTCGTTAAATGTATATAAGTGTGGATTATCATCATTCACCGCTCCTGGGTGGTCAGGGAAAATAAATGCCAACTCATCAGCTTCAAACATAGCAAACTCTATCGAATCAATCGTAACAGCTTGACTCGATGTATTAGCTAATGTAATTTCAAATACATTGGGAATAAACTCAGATCTACCATCTCCCAGGCTTTTACTATAACAAGCCAAACCAGACCCTTCAGTAAAGCCTACATTCTCAGCAAAAACTTGTTCTACAGACACATCTATTCTCGGACACAGATCATTTATAGTTGTCACATCGGACATGGAGTACAAATGGCTATAAGGTTCCTGAAAACTCAAATATTCTTGAATCCCCCTATATGCATCAACATCATAAATGATAGGAGGCAGCTCTCTAAAATAACTACGTTCATTTTGTACTAGATCATCAAACCGATCCGCGTTAAATAAAACACGTCTCGCAGCAATATCTAACAGTCCAAAATCATACAAATACATTACCGGGTCTATTGCTGAATTACAGCCCACACTAGCTTTCTCTTTTTGCTTTAAGGCAGGGCCTATTATATCTAATGCACCTTCCTCTGGATTAAATGGTCCAGGAGCACCCGCGGTTGTTGTCCATAACAAAGTACCCTGACAATCAACTTTTAAAGTAGCCAAGCGGTACTCTACACCAGCTAACATAAAAACCAGGTCGTAACTACCATTCCCTTGAAAGAATGGAGTTTTCAATAATAATGTATCAAACTCACTACTCAAGGCTCTTGTGTCCCCTGCAGTATATTCCGCTCTGCGAGCATCATAAGTATAGCCAACTCCTGCATAAACTATTTCTTGAAAAACATTTACCGATTCCCTGCCTAACATTATCCTAAAGCTTGGTCTTAAGTCAGCAAACTGCAGGTTCTCATTCAAAGACTCAATATCAAAACCAAATTCAATACCTCCAATAGTAGTTTCATCGCTATGATCAATAAGCAACCTTGCTAAATTTTCTTGATTTAAAGAGTCACCAATCCTATCTACACCCTCGCCAGCCCGCTCTACTTCGGACACAACATCATCCGGCAAAAACGCACTTAAAATATCTAACTGCTCTGCACCCAAAACCCTATCACAACTTAAAGCTTTATTAACCCGATCTCCCACTCCAGCATTCAAACCACACTCCGCAAACTCCAAAGTTATATCCCCTCGCCCTGCCTTCTCCTCTTCTGCATATGTGTAGTTCAAGGTATAAGACAGCACTAAATCATCTGCTGGATCACCATCCTCCAAAGAGACCACAAACGCTAAATCTACCTGATTTTGAGCCCCATCTTCAAAATTTATAGTAATTGTTCCTTCTGCATCAATTGCTTGCTCATCACCACCTCCATCTACAACTGTATAACCTGCACCGTTCGGTGGAAATTCAGAAATAACCAAGGAGTTATAAACGACACCCTCGACACGCGCTGCATTAAAGCGCAAGTGTTGAGAGGCTGGTTCACCCAAACCTTCCACATCACAGGCATCATCAGCACTAACATTAAGTTGTACCTCTACACATGTGTTATCTATTTTTTTTAATATACTAGGCTTGGTATATACATTTTTAGCAAAATCAATGTTCTGCCCAAACTCATCTAAATTCAAATATACAGCCAAGTAATGTACTCCAAACGGCAAAGCCTCCAAATTAATGTCCGAGTTATTCTGGGCCTCATAATCAATATTGGGAACATTCAAGTTAAGATCACCATTAACCACAAACTCCCCATCTGCATTCTCAGTATAAATCTTAAAGATACTATTATTATAGTCCACTGAATAAGTAGCAGATGGAGCTAAAGTTTTATTTGTATTTAAGACAGCAAGAACATTAACCATCTTATTCGCACAATCAATCTCTACCTCATCTGCAGGGTCTAGCACACCCACTTGCTCCGGAGTCAAAGTGTCTGGGGCTACAGATCTCAATGGTACACCCACATTTTCAAATGCGTATGCATATGCTGTTGGCAAGCTAAATAAGTCAGTGATATAACTACTAAACTCATCTAAAAAGTTCATAACAGCCACCCCTGGCACATTTGCAGCAAATTCATCGTTGTTGCAAGAAAACTCCGAAACCTCAATCCCAGCAAATTCATCAACATAAAAGTTATTACCATCATTCAAAACAGCTTCATCAATATTGAATTCTAACGGATCTCTATTTTCATCATCCTCTATGTTTAGAGCAAACTCATAAGCTGCTTCCGCACCTGCTCCAAGAACTTTGTCGGCGTTATATCTAAAAAGTATCTGATCTGCCTCCAGATCCTGGCTCTGCAAATCTGCACCAAGAATTGACCTCAGGTTGAATCGATCAACGTCTATATCATTTTCAAACCTTAAAGCTAAAGTTGCAAGATCTACATCGAAAACAGAAATATTCTCAACAACTGCAGCAAAAATGTTTTCTTCACTACAACTCAGCAGTGCATTACCATCACCATCAACTGTTTTCGCATGCATATCTACAGTTACTGTATCTACAAAACAACTTTCCATATTTAAGCTCAAGCTACCTACATCAAGCAGCTCACCACCAAACTCATAATTTAACATTAATTCTGGTGCATTAATTTCAGGAAATTTATTGTCTCCATCTGCATTCAGTTCTGCTAAGGCTTTGTAGGCATCTACATCAATCACAAAATCCAAATCAATACTTTTTGTCCCTCCAGCATCAACAGCATTATCAGCGTCGAGATTAGCAATATTCACAGATAAAGCATCGGTCAAATTTGCAAATATAATATTAGTGACATCTGCATCATTGCGACTTCTATTTTCGAATACCAAGGCATCTGCTAAACTCTGATTTAAAGTGCCGGCTTTCATAGCATCACAGGTAAAATCCAAACCTCCTTCCAAACGAACATTAAGAACATTTGGGCATGAGTCGACGATAGTCATAGAACCAATTACATCTATAAAAAGTTCGTCAGCACCTATTTCAATATTTCTATTCACAGCCTCCACAGTAAAGTTCGTAGGCGTCAAGGCAACAATATCATTATCTGCTGGGATAGTTACTTGCAAATACAAATCTAACTCAGCACCTGACTCAAGGAAAACCCCACCACTAGCACCTGCAAACAAAGCTGTTGCATTCGATAAATTTGCAATATTATCTATATTCCTAAAATCAACACTTGCTGTACCCTCATTATTTATAGTGGCATCAACTTCAAATTTTCTTAGACCTGCTGCATCCTGTACAAAAAATGTGTACTTGTAAGCAGCTGCACTTGCAGCTATAGCTGCATCTACCTGGAAATTCAATTTAGAAATCATAATCTCGTAATCCGACTCTGATTCAATTTTTATTTTTGTATCGCCACCAGAACTCAGTGCATTACAATCTATCGATTCACTACGACTTAAACCTAAGTCTAAAATATTGTTAGAGTCACCAGGCCTATCTATTCTGCCCCTTGGTGCAAGACTTTCTGTTAAATAAACCCAGTACAAACCCTCCGAAATCAAACCATTCAATTCATCAAGTTTTTGCGAACGAATAGCTGCACGTTTTACATTTAATTCCCTATCTGTCTCGGCAATTGGCCAAATTAACTCTGCCCCACCAGTAAGATCATTAATCTTAAAAACAGAATCCAAGCGCTGACTTTGTGACAAAGCATTTAAAAAGTTATGGTCTTTAAGAGTCTTCAAGTTCCAACCATACCTACTAAAAGTCTCTGGATTATTTGCAACAGGAGGGTTTACACATCTCAAAGATTGATTGGGTCTCAACCCATCTTCAAATGTAAAGTACATAATAGCGTCATTTGCAGATAAGATGGTCGAATCAAATTCTGGAGCACGGCAGCAAAACTCTGTATTAACCCCAGAAACCAAAGCCGAAGGAAGCATATTGAACTTCTCTCTATTATCAACCAAACCAAAACCAGCAAAAATATAATTTGCATTATCTGCTTTTACTCTAGATTCAAACAATTCCTTAATAGTCATAGCCTCATCCGCCCAAATAAAATTAGGCTTACCTACACCAGCATCTGCTATCAACTCACAACCTGCTGTATTTTCTCTCTCGAGTTTAACCCTATTAGAAAACTTTAAAAACTCAACTGGCTGCGTATTATTAGAAGTCAGTCTATTTCCAGACTCTCTCAAAAAAGTAGACGCTGCAAAATCTGTAGCAGTTTGCTTAGATTGCGCTCCAGATAAATCTAAAACGTCAAAACTAGGTGGCTGGTCGACAATAGTAGCATTTACTTGAGCTTGTCCCAAGAAATAGGCTCCAACTATTACTAAAAATGAAATTAAATATAAGTTGATTGTTCTTAAATTCATCCTAAATAAAAGTTATAATTATTAATTTATACAAGCACCTAATTCTCAAGACATCCAAGCGCTCCCTAGGCACAGTTATATATAGGGTATTTATTTCTAAAAATTTGTTCAACTCTACAAATCACTACTATATATACAAAAAAAAGAAATAAGTTTTAGATCAAATAACCACAGCGGATAATCAAAACCCTAAAACTCAGATCCCCTACAAGGGCAAGGACAATTAACTTGAAATCCTCAAAGCCATTAACCCCAGGTAGCAATTAAACTTGCTCAAAATACAAAAATATTGCCTAAAAAAAAGCAAGGCAAAATTAACCAACTCTACAGATTATTTATAAAACCTAATCTCCTCAGTCCAAGTAGTAATTTTAGTTAATTTTTCTAAGCAAAATGACTAGTCAAAACACCCATTCCTCAAACCTGATCTTCCACAAAAAATATTGCCTAAAAAAAGCGGTAACCTAGGGGCTACCCAGCAGTCGAGCGCAAGCAATAAACACAACCCCCTATCGGTCCAGGTGAATAAATACAAACAACTGCCTATCGGTCTGGACTAATAGAAAGATAACCAACCAAGTACTCAGCTACCTGCCTAAACAAAGGCAAAGCAGTCGAACTTGCCCACTGTGAAGACCTAGGTTTGTCTATCTTAGTCAAAACAACAATCTCTGGATCGCTAGCTGGTAAAAACCCGACAAAGGTCGCAAAAGTTGTACCCGGTCCCTCCAAAGGCTTACCCTTTTTATAAGTCTGGGCAGTTCCAGTTTTGCCCGCAACGCTATAGCCAGGCAGCTGCCCCGCAGCTGCCTGCCCATTATCTACCACAGAAGTTAGCATAGCCGTCAGGGTGTCGCTGGTCTTTTTAGATACTACTCTTCTTACAGCCTCTGGTTGCATTTGCTGAACCACAGCATCTTGGCTATCAATTTTATTCACAATCATAGGTTTCATTAAAACCCCCTTGTTAGCAATTGCGGCAAACGAGGTAATCATTTGAATTGGCGTTACGCTCAAACCTTGTCCAAAAGCTCTGGTTACCAGCTCACTATCTGTCCAGTTTAAAAAGGAACTCACCTTCCCTCCAGGCTCATTATAAAACTCCAGGCCGGTATCTCTACCAAAACCAAACTTCTTAATATAAGAGAAAAACAAACGCCGACCCAGTTTCTGGGAAATCCAGGCCATACCAATATTGTTAGAAGTCTCTAAAACCTGAGTCATAGTAATCTCGCCATAGTGCTCACCAAGCGCATTGTCTATCGTAAATTCATCTACTTTAATAGGCCCTTCATCGTTTACCAAAGTTGCCGGGGTCACAGCGTCTACATCTAAAGCTGCAGCCATGGTTATAGGCTTAAATACAGAACCAGGTTCGTAAACATCGAAAATAGCTTTGTTTTGGTAGGCTGCTGGGCCAATTCTATTTTTGTAGACCTCAAAATAAATCTCTCGACCATTTTCCGACTTTACAGGAAACAACTCTAACTTACGGTAGTTATCACGATCTTCATGCAGCCAAATTTGCTGTGTATCTGCTTTTTCAATTCGCTCTACATTTTCATAGTCTTCGAGTTCTAAAACTAACTCTTGCTTATCCAAAGCAGCAGAAAAGTCATTTAAATCAAAAGATGGATAGTTGGCCATTGCCAAAATCGCACCAGTCTTGGGATTCATCACAATCACCTGACCACTATCTGCTACATATTTATCTACAGCATCTGCCAGTAAACGTTCTGTCATTAATTGAATAGATCTGTCGATAGTCAAATACACATCCGAACCATCTTTGGCAGGGGTTATAACAGTATCGTCTCCAACTGTTAAACTTTGCCCCAAACCGTCAAGCTTGGCCTTAAACACTCCGTTCTCTCCTGCCAACATATCTTCGAAATAACGTTCCAATCCATACTGCCCCCCCTGGGAATTCTTATAACCAATCACATTTGCCGCCAAATTCTTTTCTGGATAATGTCTATAGGTTTCATCTATAAAACCCAGACCCTTAAACTTATCTGAATCCGAAGCAATTAACTCACTTAACTCCAAACTAACCGCTGGATCCAAGGCTTTTTTAATAACTACATATTTATTTTCTCCTTTGAGAATTTTTGCTAAACGCGTTACAGAAATATCCAAAATTGGGGCTGCCAACTTCGCAACAAATAATTCATCGACTATTTTTGGAGGGTAAGCAATTACATCATCACCTTCTATCAAAAGTGCATCTAAATTCAAGGCTTCTATTTTACGTTTCAAAAATGAGTCTACATCTGTTTGCAAAATAACTCTCTGGCGAATTTTCGAGCCAACTAGCGCCCTCAAATCTCCAGTAAAATCATCTCTAAGCTCTCCCAAACTTTTCGGTTTTAAAATCTCTAACAATCTCTCTTCTTCCAGCTCCTCTGGTAAACTTTGCCGTAACTTTTTTAAACGCAAGTTATCTTTCTCCAAAGCTTCAACAGAGTCAAACAACACCGGCACCAAGGCATCTACTACTAAGTCTGGATAATCCATATAACTAGGATCAGCATACAAAGTCTTCAAGCTCACATTGGTAGCTACCCGAAAGTCATTTTGCGAATGAAAATCCTTTAAAAAAATTTCTCCACGATTAGCCTCCAACTCCTTAAAACCCTGCTGCGCCGCCAAAGCCACATTTACAAAATAATCATGCTTAACAACTTGCAAATAAAATACCTTCGACAAAACCATGACACAAATAACAATAAACAATATACTCAAATCCGAAATCCTGTGCGTTAAGTTTTGATTATCATGCATAAAAATATATAAATTTTGACTAAGCAAAGTGTAACAAATTCCCACAAAAAAAACATGAAAAACTCATAAAAAAGATTGGCAAATAAAGCCATTAGTGTTAATTTTTAAAAAATAAATAATAGCAAATTATGACCAATCAAAAGACTTTAGAAAACAAACTGCGTCTACTTGTTCACTCTATCGATCAAAGTCAATCCTGTACTGCCCTTGTGTTAGTCGGTGCTGGCTCGCGCTATGAAACCTTAGACATTAATGGAATCTCACACTTTTTAGAGCACATGTTTTTTAAAGGGGCTAAAAAGTACAAAAACACCAAAGAGGTTTCCGAAGCTATAGACACAATTGGTGGCGAGTTTAATGCCTTTACTGGCAAAGAGTACGCTGGCTATTATGTAAAAGTGGCAAAAGAACATGCCGAAAAAGCTCTCGATGTTCTCTCCGACATGCTCTTACATGCCAAGTTCGACCCAAAAGAAATAGATAAAGAACGCGGTGTTATTCTCGAGGAATACAACATGTATCAAGATACCCCAATGTACCAAATTGGCTGGGATTTCGAAAAATTAATCTTTGGAGATCAACCCATAGGCCGGGACCAAATTGGTACAAAAAAACTCATCAACTCCGTTACTCAAAAACAGTTCCAAGATTATCAAAAACAACTCTACACCCCAGACAACACAGTTATTGCCTTGGTTGGAGACTTTGAAAACGAAAAAGCATTTTCTCTAATAGAAAAATATTTCCAAATGCCCACCTCCAAAAAATCTCTTGAATTCAAAGCCTACAAACAAGCTACAAATCAACAAAAACTGCACATCTTAAAAAAACAAACCGAACAGGCCCACTTAGTTATGGGATTCAACTCTCTTTCCAACAAAGACCCACAGAAGTGGGCCCTCAAACTTTTGGCCACTGCCCTAGGTGGCAACATGTCTTCTAGAATGTTCCTCAATGTCCGCGAAGCCGAAGGCCTGTGCTACTACATTCACACAGACTCCGACATGTATTCAGACTGTGGAACTTTTGCTACCCGCGCAGGTGTCGATGTTACCAGAGCCCAAGATGCCATAGATGCTATAAAGAAACAGTACAAACAAGTAGCCCAAGAAGGTATTTCGCAAGCCGAATTAGACAAGTCAAAATCCTATCTTAAAGGCAAGATGCAACTCAAATTAGAAGACAGCGAAAGCTACGCCCATTTTCTAGCTAGACAATCTCTCATTCTCAACGAAGTTCAAACCCCAGACCAAATTAAAAAAGAAATTGACAAAGTTAACCTAAATCAGGTAAATAAACTAGCAAAACAGATCATAGATCTAGAACAACTCTATGTATCTGTAATCGGACCATATACACAAAGTGAATTAAAAATTTAACCATAATTTAATGCAATTTAACGGCATTCACGAGAAAACTCTCGTAATAATAAAACCAGACGCAATCCAAAGAGGTTTAGTTGGAGACATCCTCAACCGATTTGAAAAAAAAGGACTCAAACTTGTCGCCCTTAAAATGATGCGCCTAGACGAAGCTCTGCTCAAAGAACATTACGCCCACCATGTCGACAAGCCATTCTTTCCTGGCATCTCAAAATTCATGCAAAGCTCACCAGTAGTTGCAATTTGCCTAGAAGGACTCGAAGTCATAAATGCAGTTAGACTGATTACAGGTATAACTAAATCTAGAGAAGCCGAAGCTGGCTCTATTAGAGGAGACTTCGCCATGAGCATTGCCTGCAATGTTATCCACGCTTCTGACACAGTAGAAAATGCCAAGGCAGAGGTTGAAAGATTCTTTTCCGACAAAGAAATTCATGACTACATGAAATCCGAATACGAATTTGTTTACGCCCAAGACGAACTCAGCTAAACAACCTCAGCTAAAAGCACTACTGCTCAAAGAGGACTATAAACTCTCAAACAAATAGTTACAAAACTTTACTAAAGATTCAGAACCCAGAACAAACTCTTAAACAAATCAAAAATCCATCAACTCTGGTGGATTTTTTTATATGTCCAAACAATATTTTTGCCACAAACCACATTTTTCTTGTACAATACATTTAATTACTCCCCACCAATGCACAAAGTATTTTTATCTCTCCAGACTCCACAGTCAGACAACTGCAGTTTGCTTAAGAAATTTGTCCACATTCTTAAGACAAATGACTTTAGCATTCGTAAACAATCAGACTACTACCTAATTCAAGACAAAAACAAAATTTTTTATCACAACCAAGCCTTGATTCTTAACACAAATCTAGGTTTAAATGAATTTAAACAACTTATCTCTTCTCACCAAAAATTCATCGATCCTAACTCCATGCAGTTAGAGTTAGAAATCGTTTGTTTCCAAGCAACAAACGACCCCAAACCAGTCCAATTACCATCAAAACACAACCTAGAGCATTACATAGCCTTTCAAGAAATAGATCCAAACTTCCTTATGCAAAAAGCACATGTACCCATCCAAAAACTCAAACCATTGGTTGATAAAATCAACACCAATACAATTCAAAAAATGCTAAATCTCTTTATTGTCATCCTAATTGGATTACTATTTTTTAATAGTAAATTTGCCAAGGCTGTTAATCACTCGAATATGCAGTTCAATGTAGAAATAGCAGATACAGTCCAAGCTCGCAAAATCGGCCTCTCTAAACACCTGGAACTCAAAAACAATCAAGGTATGCTCTTTGTCTACCAAACAGACAACAGCCCCCGCTTTTGGACCAAAGACATGAACTTTGCCATAGACATTCTCTTTCTAGACAAAAATATGAAAGTCCTCCAAATCTCAGAAAATCTACAACCCTGCAGCTCAAACCCCTGCCCAATCTACCCCGGCCCACAAAACACCAGATATGCACTAGAACTCAACTCTTTTACAGCTAAAAATCACAACATACAAGTTTCAGACAGCTTAAAGCTCACAAACACCCTCCAAATCTACAACAAAACCTACCAACTCTAAAGCTAGTAATCTAAACCACAGCTGACTACTTTAATTCCAGTCACCAAAGACTGGCAGGTTTTTAGGATTCTTATAAAACATCATAAAAGATCGCGTCGCACTTAGATCAAAGTCCGCCAAAAGTTCAGATCGGCTAATATTAAAACCAAATCTTTCTGGCATATAACACATATCCTCCAAAGAAAAATTCTCAAAAAAGTCACCGTTTATTAACCCACCATTGTGTCTCTGATCATTACAATTTAAATGTACTAACCCCCCATTACTTCTTTGAACATTAAATACCAACGGAGAGTAGCGCATATTATTCAAATCCTCCTGCTTAGCCAAAATCACATCATTAGGATCGTCAAAATCCACCAATGAACCATCTGCCTTAGAGGCTGGCCTGCCTGCATCTGCATCTGCATTTGCATCTACATCTGCATCTGCACGCGAACAACCACTACAGTTATTGCTAATTAATTGCCCAGCAAAAACCAATTGGTTATAAGAACTATCTGCTGCAAAACTACCAACACCAAGTAAAGCAAAATCATTCTCTGCAACTGCTTCATTAACTTGCTCTAAAGACTCTACCGACATAAGGTTTTTATCTAAATATAAAAACAAATTAATTATATTATTCACATCATAATCCACAAAAGCCCTACCCCCCCTATTGTTTTCATCTGACTTAACAATAAGACCTAATGGATTTTCAGCTAAAACAAAATCACTACCAATAAAAACATTAAAACCTTCCAACACAACTGTCACGTCTGTAGCCAAAATCCCAAGTCTATTATACAGCTCTTGCAAATCTAAATTCCTATTATCTTCATTGGTATGCCTGAGATAAATGAAATTCTCTCCAATCGGTCGACACCCATCTGCACCTGCCTCAAACTGACCCCACCTGCATTTACGCATATTTTGCCTAGAAATAAACTCATTAAATGCCGAAGAAAACTTAGCATAATTCGAAGCCTGGGCAGCAGTTGTATCACCATAAAGAGCATTAAAGGCCCGATCTTGCACAAAACCTTTAGTAAAAACACTAAAAGACTCATATATATTAGAACGTAAACGACTCGAAACTAATTTCGACTCTAATGCCTCATCATCATCATTACTAAAACCAATTTTGTAAGCTGTCTTAGTTATCAAACTTAAACCCAAAAAAGAGTTTGGGATATTATCATTAACCTTATCCAAAATTAGATTCACAGTATGTACACCACTTTCTAAATTTGTATCTAAAGTCAAAAGCGGCTCTGGATTCAGTTCTTGAACCTCTTCTTGCTCCTCTTCATCATCGCCTTCTTCTGGCAGATACCCCACGGTCACATCCACAAAATCTCTGTCCGACAAAGCAAGATCCAATTCATGATTTAAACTCGTACCCAAAAGTCCTCGGTGTAATTTATAACAAAAGTAGTAATCTTCAGCTGGTCCGTAATTAAACCTCAAATCCTCCACTTGCCTTGCTACACATTCTTCAAAACTTTGCGGAGCAACTTGCCCAACCTGCTCTCTTAGTAAAACTGTTTCGTATGGGACTACAAAATTTAAAGCTACATTATCAACTGGAAAAAAGGCATCTGCTGCATCTTCACTATATATTTTTACAGAGTGTAGTTCTAAATTACCAGCCTGTGTGCTCAAAAAGCTTCGTGGTGCTGCCCCTGGCAACAGTCGAAAACCCTTTAAACCTGCATCATAAACAAATCCAGTTTCTGAATCAAACACATTCAAACCAGCGTCCCTATGGTTAATGCATGACTCAGCATCTAGAAATACCTCGCTAGAAAATCTAGTTACTCCATCTAATGTTCTTTGATCATCAAAAACAAAACAAAAACTAAAGTTAGATCCATTAAATAAGTCCGACACATTCTCTCCAACACTATTATTCATACGCACAACAAAACTCTGGTCGGTAAGTTCACCATTTGCATAGTTAGGCTCATCTTCATCTATATATGCAACTACTGGTTGAAAATCAAAGTTTACATCTGGCACGCTAATTGCAGTTTCGGCAAAGCCTATATAACCATAATGTTTACTCCATGCATAACCCTTTAGATAATAATAACCTGGTAGACCTGCAATCGGTCGATCAAAGTCAACCTCCACTCCATAGTTAGCATTGCCACAGTGGTCTAGATCGTAAGCAAATTCCGGATCTGCCTCACAATTCATCTTTATCCAACCAACAGCGTCTCCCCACATATAACCAGTTAACTTGGCTTGTGGTTTTTTGTTTACAAGTTGTTTTTCTATATTCACGCCATAGTCAAAATTACTATTTATCACAATGCCTGTATTTTCTCTCTGGGCAGGATTTGCAGGATTTTGTCTTGCTGCCAAGGAAACCCAACCTAACTGCTTGTTTAAAACCCACCCCTCTAATCTATACTTAGAGTCAGCTACAGGACGCACGCAAGCTCGGTAAGCTGTTTGAATGATATTATTCTCAAAACCTAAAAAACTAAAGTCCTTTAAATTACCAGACGCAGTAGCCTGAGTCTTACCTCTTAAGGTCACACAAGAGTTATCTGCTGCAAAGACTAAGGAACTTAGTCCAAAAAAACAGAGACAAAAAAACAAAAATAAATTAAGTAAAGGCCTTTTTCGCATATACAAAGTGCTTTTCAAGCTGAATTAATTAACTGGCCATATTTTATAACATTTGCAAAAAAAAGTCCTTACAAAATTCTCAAAACCCTCAAAAACAGCTTGCCAAAAACAAAAAAACGCATAGCTACACAAGACCACCAACCTGAGAATCAAAAGACAAAAACTCCAAAGATTTGCTTATACAAGTGAATACCCAGATTTTTCAACTAAAAAAAGAGCTTGAATATTATTCTCTCACAGATATAATTTTTAGGAAATTACTCTATAACATGTTTACAACATGACTAAACAAGATCTTATAGCAGCAGCAGCTGCTGCATCTGGAGTTACAAAAAAAGATTCTCAAGCTGTACTAGATGCAGCCCTAGACGCTATCACTAGCAGTCTTGCTAAAGGAGATTCTGTAACTATCACTGGATTTGGAACTTTCCGTGTGTCTCATAGAGCCGCAAGAAACGGAGTTAACCCACGAAATCCACAAGAAAAAATCTCAATTCCAGCAATGAAATTACCAGCTTTCAAAGCAGGTAAATCTCTAAAAGATGCTGTAAGATAATTAGTCTTTTCATCTTTCAAAAAAACTGCAGCTCTCTAGCTGTAGTTTTTTTTGAGTAATTCACTGAATAACTTGAAGTAACATAGCTTTTGTTTTAAAATTCTAATGATTTTTAAATACTTACATGCAAAATCAAATTATTAGCATTCAAGAAGATTGCTTAAAACAAATTTCCAAAGCTAAATCCCAAGAAGAACTCCTAAATATTGAAAAACAATTCATAGGTAAAAAAGGTCAACTAGCAGACATACTCAAAAATATAATAAATCTAGACGCAAAAGATAAACAAACTGTTGGCAAACAAGCAAACCTCACAAAAAACACAATTCAACAGGCTTTAATTAAGCAAAAAAACCAGCTCGAAAATCAAGACCTAGCCGACAGACTAGCTCAAGAACAAATAGATGTCACGCTTCCAGCCTCACTCCCGCAAACTGCCACAATCAATCCACTAAGACAGTTACAAAAACAAGCAGAAGAAATCTTTGAATCACTTGGTTTTGCAATTGCAGATGGTCCACATATAGAATCTGAGCTCTACAACTTTGATTCTCTTAACTTTAAAAAACACCACCCCGCCCGCGACTTTCAAGATACTTTTTTTATAGAAAAAACAGAAGATCAAAAACACGGGCAGTTACTCCTAAGAACACATACCTCTCCTGTTCAAATCAGAAGTATGCTCAAACATGGAGCACCTATTAGAATAGTTATACCAGGGCGTGTATTTCGTAACGAAGAACAAGATGCTACTCACGATCATACATTTTACCAAATAGAAGGCTTACTTGTAGACAAAAATATCAGTATTGCTCACCTACGTGGCACCTTAGAGGAATTTTTATCACAACTATTCCAAAAACAGATTACAAGTCGTTTAAGACCAGGTTATTTCCCATTCACAGAACCCAGCTTAGAACTAGATATGTCTTGCGTTTTTTGTGATCAACAAGGTTGTAAAATTTGTAAAGATACAGGCTTCATAGAACTAATAGGCTGTGGTATGGTCCACCCAAATGTCTTAACTGCATCTAATCTCGACCCACAAAAGTACCAGGGCTTTGCTTTTGGAGCAGGCTTAGACAGAATACTTATGTTAAAAATGGGTATGCAGTCTATTCGAGATATTCGTAAAAACGACCTTAGATTCCTTAAACAATTATAAAATGTACGCAAGTTTTAATTGGATTAAAAAATATATAAAAACCAATCTTGAGCCACACCCTCAAGAACTTATGCAAACCCTAACTCTACACTCTTTCGAGGTTGAAGGTATACAGTCCGAACAAGCAATTTATGAAAACATAGTCATTGGTCAAATTTTTAGTTTGCAAAAACATCCAGATGCAGACTCTCTAAAACTTTGCCAGGTAGATATAGGCTCAGACATGGTTCAAATAGTTTGCGGTGGTAGCAACTTAGAAAAAAACATGCTAGTTGCAATCGCTCTCCCAGGAGCCAAAGTTAGATGGCACGGCGAGGGTGATCTAGTAACTCTCCAAGAAACAAAAATCCGCGGTGAAAAAAGCTTTGGCATGATTTGCGCCGCCAACGAAATTGCTTTAGGACATAGCCAAGGTAAAGAAATCCTAGATTTATCATATACAAAAACACAACCTGGCACATCTATTACCGAAGTCTTCGAAAAAAAAGACCTCATAGTCGATATAGACAATAAATCTATCACAAATCGCCCAGACCTTTGGAGCCACCAAGGTCTAGCACGAGAAATAGCAGCAGTTACAAAAACCAAATTCGAACCCTTCCAAGCCTGCAAAAAAATTAAAATCCCAAAAACTGGCGAAACCGCCAACATCACCTTAAAAAACCCAGAGATCATCAGACGTTTCTGCTCTATTATCATTGATAATCTAGAGGTTAAACCATCACCACCAGTAATTCAGGAAAAACTCAACAAGTGTAATATCAAGTCAGTCAACAACATTGTCGATGCAACACATATAGTTATGTTAGAACTTGGAATGCCAATGCACGCCTACGACTTTGACTCTATTTCCAAAGACAAACAAGCAGATTTAACTATTCAATTCGCAGACCCGAAATCTGCTCCTGTCACAACTCTAGAAAATAAAACCATACAACTCAAAGCAAACGATCCAGTCATCTGCGCAGACAAAACCCCATTATTACTCCTTGGTACCATGGGATTCGCCAACAGTTCAGTCCACGATAAGTCAACAAAAATTCTGCTAGAGGCAGCCTCTTTTGACCAAAACATACTCAGGAAATCCAACAAAAATCACAATATTCGCTCCGAAAGTTTTCAAAGGCACGAAAAAACAGTCGATCCAGAACTTGCCACAGATGCAATCTACCTCTTTATAGAAACCTTACAGCTCAGCTGCCCAAATCTCAAAATCTGCGGTCCTATCCAAGATAGCTACCCAAACCCCTATCCTAACAAAAAAATTGCTCTAGAGCTAAATAAACTAAACTCATACCTTGGTGTAGAGTTAAGTACAAAACAGGCTGCAGAAATACTAGATAGCATAGGCTTTGAATCAACATATAACAAAACGACTCTCAGCACCACTCCACCAAGCTTTAGGTCTACTGGTGATATTTCAATCCCAGAAGATTTAATCGAAGAAATTGGTAGACTTTACGGCTACTACAACATCCCAAGCCAATTACCTCCTCCTATCACTAAAAAACAATACGAAAATAAAAGCCGCAAGTTCGAACACTCCCTTAGAGAATACCTAGCCAACATTGGCCTCTACGAAGCAGTTAACTACTCTTTTTACGGCCCAGAAACAGCCCAAGCCTGCGATCTCTCACTCTCCAATCACATTGTGCTTAGCAATGGCTTATCTAAAGAAGCTTCTCACATGCGAACAAGTCTGCTCCCAGGCATGCTAGAGAACCTCAAAGCTAACCACCAACAAACCAAGCCACTTCAATTTTTCGAGATTGGGCGCACATATACAGAAATAGGAAACTTCTTCCCAGCCGAAGAGCTCAAATTAGCTATCATACTAGAATCTGAGGCCGAAAACTTTTTTCAACTCAAAGGTATAGTTCAAAGCATTCTAGATAAATACAATTACAAATCAATCAAACTCCAAGCCAGCAAGCAAAGCAGCCAAAACCAACACCCTCACAAAATTCTAGACATTATAAGCTCAGACAAAAAGCTACTCGGGCAAATCTTTGGTGTCTCGCCTGTAACTCTCAAAAACATGGACCTAAACCCCAACGCATTTGTTAGCTACGCGCACATAAACCTAGGGCACCTAGAACATCTACCTTGTAACAACATTAAGCTCAAAGCAATCTCCAAGTTCCCAGAAATCAGCTTTGACGTCTCTGTAGTTATAGATCAAAAAACAAGCTACCAAGACATTTACCAACAAATACACAAATCATCCGATCTCATCACAAACATAAACTTATTCGACAACTACACCGGCCCCAACATCCAAGAGGATCAAAAAGCTCTAGCCTTCAAAATAACACTCCAAAGCTTAGACCGCACGCTCGAAGATTCAGACTTACACAACGCCCAAACACAAATATTTGCTAATCTAGAAAAAATTGGCGGAACCATTAGAGGCAAGTAAAAACACGCTAGCTCAACCAAACATTAAACAAAAAATCCTAAACCTAAGCCAAAGCTTAGGTTTTAGCGATTGCCGAATTGCCAGTGCCACCAAGCTCCAAGAATACAACAAACACTACAGCGAATTCATAGCTCAAAACCGCCATGGCGACATGACATACCTCGAAAAGCACGCCCCTCTCAAAACCAACCCCCAACTCATCCAAGCGGGAGCCAAAAGTATCATCATGCTCTCAATCAATTATTTCCAGGCCAGGCGCGACCTCGAAAAACAATGGCAACCCCAAATCCACCTTCCAGCTCACAAAGAAGGCCAAGTCGCTCGCTACGCTTTTGGCCGCGACTACCACAAGGTTTTCAAATCTAAACTCAAACAACTTGCCAAACTCATAAACCAAAATTTTCCCGACTCCCAAACCC
>CAYVIV010000008.1:0-25544 GCA_964451705.1 uncultured Candidatus Peribacteria bacterium
GTGCAAAAGGACTTGATTTTTGTGCTAATTTGTTAATAATGGAGGGGATTTATATTTATTTATGCCCAAGCCCGAACATAATAATAATTGTCAGAACTTCTTTGAGAACCGTATAAAAATGTTTGTGCGGGTCACACTGATTTCCTTGGTGGTTTGTGGCTTAATGATTGGACTTGGCTATGTATTAGATCTATACTTTGAGTCCAAACCAAAATTTTTGATTGCAGGTTTGGTGCTAGCCTTTCCGCTGACTCAATTTGCGGTCTATAAATATGTAAAAAAATTAACTGATAATTTATCTAAAAAATAATGTACCTATTAAGCTCTATTCCTGCTATTTCGATTAAATCCGCTACAGTCTTTACACTGTTTGGCTATGCTATAAATTCAGCTATGCTGGGCATGTTTGTGGTAAATTTGATTCTGCTTGGATTTGGTATCTATATTTACAAGTCAGCCAGGATTATCCCCACAAAATTACAAGTGGTTTTTGAATCTATATATGATTTTTTCCTTGCAAATTTGGTTTCGTCCTTTGGTTCGAAACAAGTTGCAGCCAAGTTTTTGCCTTTGATTTTAACTTTGTTCCTCTCTATTTTGGTTGCGAATCAGTTCAGCTTAATCCCCCTACTGTCCGAACTGCATGTGGCTAGTGCTGGGGCGAGTACTTCTTTATTCTCAGTGCCTACTGCCGACTTTAGTCTACCAATTTCTATGGCGCTATTTGTCGTGATTTTGTCTCATATTATAGCGCTTAGAATGAATCCTATTAAGCATATTTCTAACACATTCAAGTTAGCGGAGATTTTTTCTATTAGGAGTTTTAAAGATCTTGGAAACTTGTGTTTAGAGTTGTTTCTTGGGATACTTGATATTGTTGGAGAATTTGCTAAGGTAATTTCTCTTTCTGCTCGTTTATTTGGAAATGTACTTGCAGGAGAGCTGATGGTGTTGATAATTACTTATATAGCAATTTTCACCACGTACTTTGTACCAATTCCTTTTATTTTCCTCTCAATATTTTCTGGAGTGATTCAAGCGATTATATTCCCTTTGCTTACAGTACAATATTTGGCCGGAATGGTGGAGTCGGTAAAGAATTAAATTTTTTAATTAATATTAACCTAAATTAAAATGGAAGTAGAAGCAGCAAGATTATTGGCAGCAGGTATCGCAATTGGTTTCGGAGCTATTGGTTCTGGTATTGGTGAAGGTATTATTGCTGGTAAAGCACTTGAAGCAATGTCAAGAAACCCAGAAACATCTTCGGATATCTTTTCTAAGATGTTTGTAGCCTTGGCTATTTGTGAATCTACAGCAATTTATGCACTAGTAGTTTCATTTATTATCCTATTTGCAGTATAACAACTATATTATTATGGATGGCTTAGACCAATTGGGTATTAGTTTAGATAGCATTTTAATCTACTTAGTTAACTATGGAGTGTTATTAGCTGTGCTAAGCTACCTACTGTATAAACCAATCAATAATTTTACGACTAAAAGACGTGAAACTATTAAAGGCCAGCTTGAACAAGCTTCTGATATTAAAAAGGAGTTTGAACAAGAGTTGGAAAATTTAAAGGCCGAAAAACTGTTGGCCGAAAAACAGTTACAATCTGAGTTAAAGTCTATGAAAGAATATATCTCAGACAAGAAAAAGGAACTACTAGAAGAGATCGACTCTAAACGCAGTCAAATGCTAGAGAAGGCTCAGCAAGAAATTGACGAAGCCAAGGCTAGCATGATTAAGGAAGTTGAAACAGACTTACTGAAAAAAATGTCTCAAATCATACTAGAGGTTCTTAATAACAAAGTACCAGCTGAAGTTATCACCGAAAGTGTGAGCGAGGCTTGGGCTGAATATAAATAAAGCTATGAATTTAGAACAACTTATTACAACTCTAATGGTAGAGTTACTACAATTTATTAAGGATAACCCAGATTTTTTTGATCTGGATGCCAAGCAAACCCAAACTGTCTTTGATAGAGCGTGCCTGTCTGCCTTTTCACGAGAATACTTGTTAGATTCTGATATGCAGCAAATCTTTGATGATATTGGAGGTTTAACAAAATACCTGAAACATTCTGTAAAACTGGATAACTCTAATGTTTTAGCTCAGCACTTGGCTAGGTTTTTGTGTAAACAATACAACATGGCTGTGATCAGTTTAGATAAGTCATTTGCTAACTTGGATGCAGCTGCACAAGCAGAAAAGATTGACCATGTATTCAAATCTAACAACAAAGTAACTTTGGCTGTAAAGGATTTGTTTTTACAAGGAAATTTTGATTCACTTGCAAAAATGTTTGGCACATACCTTGGAAACTTTGAAGACTTTAAAAACATTATTGTCCAAATCCCACTAGATGTAGATGCATCTTTACGACGTAACATGGTCACTAAATTTAATGATAAGTTTGGTGAGCTATCCCTTGTCAATGTTCAGATTAACCAGAGAATTGTTGGAGGCCTAAGGGTCTTTGTTAATGGAGAGTTAACTGACTTATCTTGGCATAGGAAAATTGAAACTTTAACTAAAACAAATTAATATGACTAATAAAGCACTGTCTGGTTTCTTGAATAATCTTGATGATTTGCTTGTAGAAGTTTCTAAGGCAGATCCTGCAGTAGAGACTAATCGTGGTTACATTGATTCTTATAAAGATGGTGTAATTGCAATTCGTGGTCTTTCTACCTTGAAAATGAGCGAGGTAGTTGAGATAGAAGGTGTTGGATCGAAGGCACTAGTTATGAACTTAGAGAAAGACGTTGCTTACGCACTTGTCTTACAAAAAAGTAATCAAATCACAGAAGGTTTATTTGTAACTGCAACGGGCAGCACACTGGGCCTACCAGTAGATGATAGCATTATCGGACGTGTGGTAGATGCAGTTGGGGCGCCTCTAGATGGCAAAGCCCCGATCAAGGCAAAAACCACTATGCCACATGAAAACATGGCACCCGATGTAATGGCACGTAAATCTGTACACGAACCTGTGCAAACTGGAATTTTGGCAATCGATGCTATGGTTCCAATTGGCCGAGGTCAAAGAGAATTAATTATTGGAGACAGACAAACAGGAAAGACTGCTGTAGCTCTAGACACTATTATTAGCCAAAAAGGCCAAGATATGATTTGTGTTTATGTATCTGTCGCACAAAGAGATGGTAAACTTGCCCAAGTTATTGAAAAGTTAAAAGCTCATGATGCTATGGAATATACCACTGTAGTATCTGCTAGTGCTACAAGCTCTGCAGTAATGCAATTTTTGGCACCTTATGCTGGTGTCGCAATTGCAGAATACTTTATGCAAAAAGGCAAACATGTCTTAGTGGTCTATGATGATTTATCTAAACATGCCGTGGCTTACCGTGAAATGTCCCTACTACTAAGAAGACCACCAGGCCGCGAAGCTTACCCAGGTGATGTATTTTACTTGCATTCTCGTTTACTTGAGCGAGCAGCAAAATTAAATGAAGAAAATGGTTCAGGGAGTATTACAGCCCTGCCAATTATTGAAACTCAAGCAAATGATGTTTCAGCTTATATTCCAACTAACGTGATTTCTATTACAGATGGGCAAATCTTTTTGCAGTCTGACCTCTTTAATAAAGGTGTCAGGCCAGCTATTGCAGCTGGTGTTTCTGTTTCGCGTGTTGGTGGAGCAGCTCAGACTAAACTAGTTAAAAAACTTTCTGGATCTGTGCGTCTAGACCTTGCTCAATACTATGAACTCGAGGCATTTAGCCAATTTGCATCTGAACTAGATGAAGCCACCAAGGCAAAACTAACTCGTGGTTCTCGAGTAGTAGAAGCTTTAAAGCAAGATGAAAATAAACCTTGGTCACTATACCAAGAAGCTGTAATTTTATTTGCAGCATCTAAGGGTTATCTTGATAAAGTTGAACTACAGGAAGTTCACCCAAAACTACAATCACTATTTGCATTAATCGAAAGTTCTCATAAGTCTTTTATTGAAGAAGTCGACAAAGATAAGGCTTTAACTGACTCTATAAAAACACAACTTGAGGACATTGTATCTAACTTCTTTAAATAGTTATGTCTCTATTAGAAATTAAAAAGAAAATTTCTGGCGTAAAAAATACACGCAAAATCACAAAAGCAATGCAACTTGTAGCAGCTTCTAAACGAATTCAATTTCAAAAAAAGGCTGTATCTACTAGAGAGTTTGTGGCAAAACAGCTATGTGTACTGGCAAACAATATGTCTGCTGACTCTAAAAGTATTTTTACAGAGCATAGAAAGTCAGGATACACTGCATATGTCTTGTATTCTTCGGATAAAGGATTGTGTGGCGCGTTGAATACAAAGCTTATTAACTGCCTTTTTAGATCTGAAGAGTGGAAAAATACAGCTGAATCTGAAAAAAAGCTAGTAGTAATTGGAAACAAGGCTAAAACTGCTGCGAATTCAAGAGATATTGCAATTTTAAAATCTTTTGTAAAGATATCAGAAGCTATGTCAGAACTCGAAGCACTAGAGCTAGTTTCGGAAATAATTTCTATCTACTTAGACCCGAAGTGCAAGCAAGTTAAGATTGTGGCACCTCACTATAAAAATTCATTTACCTTCTACCCTGTTATCAAGACTTTCCTACCTTTTAGCGAAGAAATGCTAGAAACTCATATAGGTAGTATGGAACTTGAGATTACTCCCAAAAATCATGATTTTATGATATTTGAACCAAGCGCCGAGGTGGTTTTAGATAAGCTATATCAACAAATTGTGCAAGCTTTGTTTTTGCAAGCACTATATGAACTAAAGGCTTCTGAATACTCTTCGCGTATGATTGCTATGAAAAATGCGACTGACTCTGCAGATAAAATTATCAAAAATCTAACTCTGGACTTAAATAAAGCAAGGCAAGCTGCTATAACTCAAGAAATTGCTGAATTAGCAGGAGCACAGGCTGCGATGAATTAAACTATTTATTATTAATTATATTCTTAAAATGAGTGACAATAAAACACTAAAGAAAGGCAAGGTTACCAGGATCATTGGTGTTGTGGTAGATGTCTACTTTCCAGATCACACTCCAAACCAACTAAACGCCCTAACTATAACGCATGGTGATAACACTATTACCTTAGAAGTTCAGGCTCACTTGGGTGATGGTTTGGTAAGAACAATTGCTATGTCTTCTACAGACGGACTCTCTACAGACCAAGAAGTAGTGGATACTGGTAGAACTATAACTGTACCAGTGGGTATGGAATCTCTTGGGCGTGTATTTAACGTAACTGGAGATCTAATAGATGGTGGCAAACCACTATCTAAAGATGTAGAAAGACGTGAGATCCACTCACCTGCTCCAGCTCTAATTGAACAAAGCTCTACTGTCGAAATCTTTGAAACTGGTATTAAAGTGATTGACTTGCTTTGCCCATTTATTAAGGGTGGAAAAGTTGGACTTTTTGGTGGTGCTGGTGTTGGTAAGACTGTAATTATCCAAGAGTTAATTCACAATGTAGCATTAAGCCATGGTGGTTACTCTGTATTTGCTGGTGTAGGAGAACGTACACGTGAAGGAAATGATATTATACAGGAAATGAATGACTCAGGTGTAATAGATAAATTAGCAATGGTCTTTGGACAAATGAACGAACCTCCTGGTGCACGTATGCGTGTCGCATTAACAGGCTTAACTATTGCAGAAAAATTTAGGGATGACGGCAATGATATCTTAATGTTTGTAGATAATATCTTTAGATTTACCCAAGCAGGTTCAGAAGTTTCTGCTCTACTTGGACGTTTACCGTCTGCTGTAGGTTACCAACCTACTCTTGCTACCGATATGGCCGCTTTGCAAGAGAGAATTACCTCTACAAAGAAAGGTTCAATTACCTCTATTCAGGCTGTATATGTACCTGCTGATGATATTACAGACCCTGCTCCAGCTACGACTTTTGGTCATTTAGATTCTACAGTGGTACTGTCTCGTGGGATGGCCTCACTTGGACTATACCCTGCTGTTGACCCGCTTGACTCTAGATCTACTGCTTTGAAGGCTGATCTAGTAGGTAAAAATCACTACGATGTAGCTTTAAAAGTTCAACAAATGCTGCAACGTTACAAGGAACTGCAAGACGTGATTGCTATTCTTGGAATGGATGAATTGTCTGATGAAGATAAATTAGCAGTATTCAGAGCGAGAAAGCTTCAAAAATTCCTAACACAAAATCTACACGTTGCTGAGCAATTTACAGGTACACCGGGCCAATATATTAAAGCAGAAGATACTGTAAAAGGTTGTACTGCAATTATGGATGGTGAATATGACCATGTAGATGAAGATCTGTTCTACTTAGCTGGTACTATCGAAGAAGTAGTAGAGAGATTTGAAAACAAAACTAAATAAATACTATGAATTTATTTCAATTAGAAATCCAAACACCGCTGCAATCTGTTTTTTCTGGAGAAGTTGCCAAAGTCCATATGCGAAGCGATGGTGGAGATATGGAACTGATGGCTAGGCATGCAGACCTAACAACGAGCATAAGTTTCTCCCCACTTGTTGTGCAGCATGGTGAAATCACAGAAATTTTTATACTTAGGAATGCAATTGCCTGCTTTGACAACAGGGCTAATAAGCTGACTATTTTAGCACTATATGCTCAACTAGATAAGCAAGTAGATGTATCTGGATCTCAAGACATGCTACTACAAATTAAAGATATGCTCAAGAACCCAGATAAATTAAACCAATATCAAATCAAATATCTAGAAAACCAAAAAATAGCTCTAGAAAAACAACTCTCATAATCTAGGGCAGCAACTTTGAGCCTTAAAAAAAACCCACTGAGTAATGTGGGTTTTTAGTTGCCTATTTTAGCTGCCTATTTATTGATACTGGGCAAAGCTTCTCCTGCTGGCTCTACTGGCAATGGCTCAGTTGGTTCTGGGATCGGGATCACTACTGGCTGTTGTGGTTCTGGAATAATTTCTATAGGTTCAATTATGGGAACCTCTACGACCTGAGGAATGATTTTGGTAGGAGCAACCTGTTGCTGAACTGCTTTTATTGCTGTGACTGGTACTGGCTTTTGTATGTAGTTGTGGTAGTAGTAATACAGCCCATAGCCGCCACCTATAACTAGAATAATAAAGAGAATCAGTGGTAAGACAGATGATTTTCTTTTGTATATATGTGAATTGTCATCACCCTGGTATAAGGAGTCTATTTTACTGCCAATTTGCTCTAGAGACTCAGGTTCAACTGGCTGCGAGGCTGTCTCTACTGAACTTGCTGCTACGGTCGGTTTCTCTTGTGTTGGCTCTTTAGATACTTCTTGTGTTGATTCTTGTGGCTGCTCTTCAGCTAGCTCTGCTGAGTCATCTAGACTGGAATCTGTTGAAGTTGTTGTGGTTTGATTATCCTCTGGTGCCTCTTGGCTATCTTGCATGTTTGCTTCAGTTTTTCCTTCAATGCTTTCTTGGGTGTTTTCCTCGGTTTTTTCTGCAGGTGTTTCTTGGGTGTTTTCTTCGGTTTTTGTAGGTGGTTCTTGTTCTTGCGCGTTTTCTTGAGTAGTTTCAGTGGGTGAGGTGTCATGCTCTAGTTCAGCAAATGCTTGTGTAATTAAATCTGCCTTATACCCATGAGATTGTAGGTATTCAGTAAGTTCTGCCTGTGTGTGACCTGTGGCTTGAGCCTGCTTAATCCAGGTTTTTAATTGATCTAATTGCATTGAAATAAAATTACTCTACTATAAACATTGTATAGTTTTAGAATTTTTTAGCAAATCTGCTTTTGATTCGCTTATCAAAAGAATACAATCTTTTTGATTTTTCATTTTTTAGCCTTCCTGGCTTGACTAACACTTGATATAAGTGTATAGTCTTTTATAATTAAAACTCTTGTTTTCTTATGAATGATTCTCGTAAACCTAGACCGCAAGTCCCGACTGAGATTACTAGACCGAAAGTCCCGACTGAGACTATCGGAGTTTTGTACTTCGGGTCTCCCAAGAACGCAGTGGAATATGAAGGGGATCCCGATATTAAAAAAAAGTTACTCTCTGATATAGAAGGGCTAACCAACCCGGCCTCTTTTAAAGTTATGGGTTGCTTAGGGGCAGAGCTTAGCCCGACTAGCTTGTGCCAAGCCAGTATAGGTAACTGCTATTTGATTGCCGTTCTATTAGCTGTCTTTGATAAGAAATTTGCTTGGTTTATCTTAAACAATATCCTCAATTATGATCCCAAATTGGCGAAATACACTATTGGTCGTTTAAGCGCCAGTGGTGTAACAGGTGTGACAGTTGCTCTATCTGATGTAAGGCCAACTGAACACACAGTGCCACCACCTAGTTTACCACCGGTAGATATTGATGAGCAGAGTATACCAGTAGAATGGAATGAACTGATAGATAAGTTGGAGTCAGCTCCAAAGGAGAGAAAATTATTTACTGCCTGTGATACGGCTAACCATGCTATTTATGCCTTAGTACTTGGCTTACACAAAGCCATGCGCAAGGTTCTAGATGCTTCGCCACACCATAAAGAGGCTAAAGGTTATAACTATTTGGTCGCTGCCGATATGGGAGATGTGCCGATGCACTACTTGTCTTATATTTTAGTTCATTTTGGTAAAGTGTTTGATGTTATAAAATTTAAAAATTCTATAGCAGATCATTCTGATGTGATACAAAAGCAGCGTGAATCAATGGGTGTGTTAGATCAGCTCCGCGGTAAACCAGAAAGAGTGGAGGCAGCAGCATCTAAGTTTAATGAAAAACGCAGTCAATTGATGAATATTTTAACTGAATATGAAACTGCACCTAACAAATATGTAATTGTCGTATATCATAGTATTCCTAAAGGTGAAGAATCACACCAAATGCAACTATCAAATGGAGTTTTACTATTTACTAGCCATGTATACTACCTTAAGCACTACTGTGCAGAGACACAACAAGTCTGTTTGATTAATCCTCACAACTCCTTTGAGCAGTTGTGGATTAGCCTCCAGGACTTTGAGAAGTGGTGTAATAACTTTAGTTATGCAACTATTCCAGATGAACACCAGGTTGAGCCCACGCCTTTCTTTCAACGACTGTTGCCAAAAACGACTTTAGATATAGTGCCTTTTCTCGAAGATTGTATAGAGATTAAATCTAGATACAATAGGGGTATAACCCTGACTGAACACCATCCAGGTCTAGAAGTAGAACTAGATGGCAAGTCTTACTTTATTGAACCTATTCAAAAAGGCCAAAATATGCTACTGCAGCTTCGCTGTATACCGGATGCTAATTTGTTGCCGTATGATGTCTTCAAATATATTGGAGGACCTATGTTAGAATCACATAATGGAGATGATGTCTTATTCACTAAATTTAAAATTGATAATCATGAGCTTTTCCTATCTCTAATAGATGGCTACCTAGCTATCGAGTCCAATGTTGACCTAAAGTTAAACAAGGTCGAAAGACATTATGATCAATCTAAATGCATGATTACTACAGATAAAGATGAAAGCTCTCAGGATCATTATTTATCTAATATTGTGCAAATGCGTGTGATATCTCCAGATGTTGCGACAGATGTTATGTTTACTTTAGACAAAGCAAGTTCTCTACTAACTATTAACAATGGTTTAAGTCAGATTGAGTATAAGCTACCTAGTCTTAGCGATGACAATTGTAGAGTGAATCAAGAGCTGCTTTTAGATTTGAAAACCTTTGCTATTGTTGACTCTACAGCAATTTCTAACTATAAAAACGTGGTTAAGATTAAGCTAACTGCATATATTATTAGTCTTGCAAAAGCTGCCTACAACCTGGATCTATCTTTGTATGAGCCAATGCCAGAAGATAATATTTCTTTCTCAGCACAAATAGCAGCGGCTGAATCAGAGGATTTTCCAGTTAGTATGACTTACTTTGTGCCAAAGAGTGCTAGCTTGGTTGATGATATATTCTTTGAACTGCCATCTTACATGCTACCAGTTGCTAGCAACTGCAAAATTAATCCTTACGGTACTGTATCGAGGATACCGACTTTTTTGCCAAAATCCTTTATGTATATACTGGAGAGTTTGGAAGATTCCTCAAAGCACTATGTTTTCAACTTAGGGCATTATTTTTTAGTTTATAATGCGAGTTCGCAAACCGCAGTTTATATGAATGAGGGTCCAGGAGTGCTTTTATATCCATATCTACCTCTCTCTACAGTGAGGGGACACATATGTGTAGGCACTAGCCAGGGTCTAATTTCGTATGAGAACAATATTAATACAATTGAGACAGTGTGTCATACTTGGTTTATTGCAGACACACCGCGTTCATGTAGTGATAGTACTTGGTCATATGGTAAATGTGGTAGTTTTAGTACCGAAGGCCATGATTTTATTTTCTATATCGATGGACCGAACAAAGCCTTGCAGATTGTTTCTGTAGCAAGTGGTTTAACTACGTCGATTGCTTTGGAAAAATATAAATACAGCTACTCAGCTGATATTCCTATCTCAGATCAGGTCTCTGTATATTTTGACTTTAGTATGCCTGCAGGGCGTAATGGTTACTCATCCTTTAAGGATGCTGATCTATGTGTGCAGCGTTCTGATGGGGGTGATATAAGGGTTCGAATGTAAGTATTTATTTAACTTTGGTTGCTACGCTTTACGGTTAAGCCCAATTGTGACTATGCTGAGGAGAGGTATAATACAAAGCAGCATAAATATAGTATTTATGTTTAGGTAATTATTGCTGAAGAATACTAGTGTGGTAACAATAAAGACGTTAATACTAGTGCAAAATGTTGTGGTAGAGTTAAGTGTGGCTCTGTGGGTGCTTTCTATATTTGAGTTAAGCATGTCTGTTATGATTGGGGTATTGATAGCATAAAAAAAACCTGCAAATAAAAAACAAAGTACAGATATATATGATGAGGTCAGTGTGCTTAAAAACACACTAGCACTCAGACCAATAATTGATAGATGCAAGGAATGCCTTTGCCCGACCAATTTGCTAAAATAGTATGAGATACGATAACCATAGGTATTTAGTAAATAGAACATTGCTATAAAATAACCAATGGTTGAAATATCGACCCCCTTGTATTCAAAAAATATCGATGTAAAGTGTTCAGTTAAAGCAAAAAAACTTGCAATCAGTGCCGAGGCTAAAATTATATGGTAGACAAACTTGGAACTAAACAAATGTTTTTTGTAATCTAGTAACTGGCTCATAAAACTCTTGTGCTGAGCATAGCGGTGGTAGTGAGGTTCTATAAGGTTCATGCTAAGCAGAATAATAAGCGCTGCAGGTATAAAACTCAGCCATATTGTAAACTCTAAAGACACCTTGGAAACTACACCAGCAATTGCTGCACTTATGGTTGCCCCTATGGGATACAAAGAATAATAGTCTCCGATTTGCTTTTGAAAAGAAGCATCGTCCTCTAGCTCGTGGCAGGTTTCGTATATTAAACTGACATCTGTGCCACTGCGTAAACTGCCGGCTATGGCAGATAAGATGGCGAAGCAGATAAAACCAATCATATTAACTGCAAATAATAATAGTACAAAGGCACAAATCCTGAGGATCGAACTTAAGACCAAGGTTTTTTTGCGGCCGAGTTTGTCTGATACTAGACCAGAAGGCAGCTCGAAGATAATCGCCACTATTGTCTGGACAGAAAATATCAGGGCCACATTAGATAAACTAAACAAGTGGGTTTGTAGGTATAGGGCTAAATATGGCATAAAAAATGTTGTCCCATAAAGCACGTTAATTGCTCTTAGATACTTGAGGTTTTGCCTAAGGTTATGTTGTTTTTTGGGTTGTAGAATACAGAGGATTTTTTTTAGCATATTAGGATGTCAGTTGTTTATGAATTTCTGCTAGCTCTGCACTGGAGGGGTTTTGGATCTTTATATTTTCAAAACTAAAACCAGCTGCATATGGAACCAAATGGATATGGACATGTGGCACTTCGTCGCCTACTACAAACATAGCTACCTTGGCACACTCCACCCTGCTTTCTAGCAGATGGCTGATTTTCTTGGCATATAGTAGTAGGTCGCAATAATCTTGATCTGATAGCTTAAAAAGATTGTCTGATAAGTTTTTTTTGGGGACAACTAGTGTGTGGGCTTTGACAATTGGGCCAATTGTTAAAAAAGCAATGTGAGTTGGGGTTTCATCTATTATAAAGCCTGGAATTAGTCTCTGTGAGATTTTTTCAAATATGGATAACTCTGGCATTATGACTGTGGTTACTTGCTAACTTTAATATAGCAAAGTTATAGGGTTTTAGGAATTTATAAAATTTAAGACCTTGGAAAACTGAACTGGACTGTGACTAGTTTGGATGTGCAGGGTTTTGGGGATTTTTAGTGCTTGGATTTTAAACTCCCTTTGATAGTCTAGATGACTATTGATTTGTTGGTCTCGCGGTAAATGAATTGGATGCCTAATACCTTGCTGAACTCTTTGCTTAAGGCGTGCAACAGCGACCTGAGGACAGCACTCAAGAAAAATTTGATATAATTCAAAGTCGACACTAGCCTTTAGTTCTTGAATCTCTAGTGCAGTAAATTTGGGGTCAAAATTTGATTCATATATAAAGTTATGCCCCTTTGTGAGTGAGCTTTTGGCGTAGTCATATCCCGTCTTGATACTGCGTATGCTTAAATCGTTCAGGTGCTGGGAATCACCAGGACCTAAGATGTCGTAGAGATGCTCTTTATAATCATCCTTAGAGAAGAACCTGTAGCCCCTTAAGTCTTGTTTGAGCTGCCTAAGCAATGTGCTCTTGCCTGTGGCTGGCATGCCATTTATGAAGACTAATTTTGGCATATTCTAACAAGAGTATTTATTTACCAAATTTACGCTTTGTTTGGGTGTACCAATCCAGTGCGTCATCTAAGTCTTGGCAGCTAAAGGCTGGCCAATGTACTTTTGGGAAATACATTTCTGCATAGGCAAGTTTCCAGAGTAAAAAGTTGGAAATTCTTTGGTGCCCACTTGTTCGAATTACTAGGTCTATGTCCGGAAGATCTGCTGTGTCTAATAGCTGATTGAAGGATTGCTCGGTAATAGTTTTGGGATCTTGGACTTTGTGAATAGCTCGAATGATTTCGTCTCGGCCACCATAATTCATGCAAAGTGTAAGTACCAAGCCAGTATTATCTGCTGTGTTATCAAGTAATTTTTGCATAGCTTGCTGCACCTTCTCAGGCAAGCCTGTTAGGTTGCCTGCAATTTTGAGTCGTATACTATATTTGCTAAATAAGTCTGAATAATCTAGTAACTTAGTAAACAAACTAAACAAATGTTCTAGCTCTTTGGGACTGCGATTTTTGAGATTTTCAGTAGAAAGTACGAATAAGCTTAAATATGCAATTTGGTTTTTGATGACATGTTTAATAATTGGCTCTAGATTTTTTGCCCCCTGCGAGTGCCCCAATATTTCTATTTTATTATTTTCTCTGGCCCATGTGCGATTACCATCTAAGATAATTGCCAAATGTTTAATAGGATTCATAGTGTTTTTTTTCGTAAATTCTACCAAAACTGCTTTAGTTTGTAAATATTCTAGCAGCTATGAAAACTGGCACGCCCATCTACCTGCTGGGTCTGTAAAGTGTACCATAGCCTGACGTCTATCTACTAACCTCTTAACCTCAGCATCTGCTGGTATAGAAATTGACCCAACATAACCATGTGGTACATTGACTTGGGCAAGACAGATATGATTTGGAACCATAAACCCCCCATTAGGTTTAGGGCTGACGGGTCTCTCTACTACTATTCTAAGAGGATCCTCTTGAATGGTCAAGATTCCAGTAGTGTGACCTTCTGGTAACTGTATCTTGAGTAATGTTAGGTAATCTTCCAACTCAAAAACTTCTTTGATAGCAGGAGATGTAATCTCTCTATTATCAATGAATTCATTTACCTCTTGAATTCCCCCTGTATATGCTTGCAGTTCTTTTGATTGAGGGTTGTGAGCATATGGGAGTATAGATTCGTAATTATGCCTGGTGGTATCGAATTTATCTAGTACGAGTTTAAAGACTGCTTTATAAAACTCCCTTTGATTTAGTAAAATGCTGAGTTGATCTAAACTAATCTTGATGTCTGCCCCTAAAGAATATCCCCATGATGACATACTGGTTTTATCTAATATTGGACCACTGTCATCTAAACTGGTAATAGCCATCTGCAACTTGGAGACAATATCTCTTACACCTGGCCCATCAGAGCTAAAGTTTCTAACTAGGTGCTGAACACCTTCTATAATGCTGGTAACTTGCTTCTGTGTATCTTTGTCGCCAAGCAGAGTTACTAATTGCATTGGTTCGAAACTTAACTCTAGAGGATTCTTCATATCAATATATTTACTTTATCTTGTTTTATAAAACTAGGAGCATAAAGTCAAGCAAACTAACTTGGAAAACACTTATTATATAGTAGCCTAGGTTTCACCCCTTACACAGAATATGGCAAGCCTACCTAATAAAGTCTTATTCAGAAGATTTTAAGTTTGTTTTGCATTTACTTGCTTGTAAATATGCCTAAAACTCCATATCACCATAGGTAGCATAATTATACAAAGAATTAGCAAAGTAGGGTTGGTGTATGCAGAACCAATCATTACGTCTAGAGTTAGGACTATGTAAAACAGGAGTCTGGGTCTTAAACCGAATTCTAGTTGTTTTTGAGTTAAGGTTGCCAGAAAACTGTTATATATTTCTAACAGGTATAAGACTGCAAAACAAAGAGCTATGATGGAGTTCATATTTAGAAATTGTAGTGTGAATATAGTAGCAGCTAAGACTCCTAGAAAATCAACTATGGTATCTGTGATAGCTCCAGAACTGCTGGCCCTGTTTTGAAACCTGGCCAGTGGTCCATCCAGGCTGTCTAAGATAAAATGTAGCCACAATCCATAAATGAAAATTAACGGATTTAGCATTTGGACTGCGACGATTAAGGTGGAAACCAGGGTGAATGCAGATAAAAATGCAATAAAATTTGGAGAGACACCAAGCCAGCTCAGAATTTTCATTAAAGGCCCAAACACACAATCTTTAAATTTATGTGTTGACCTTACCAAATTTTCTTCGGCCTTGGTGTAAACTGTTGGCGTGTTCATGGTAAGATTGTTTAAAGTCTAATTTTTGCCTAAGTATATACAATTGTACAAATTCACATACGGCGGTCATGCCATTGAGACTCAAATCTTTAGCCAGATTATAGTTGGATTTTTGAAAAACCATCTTGCGTTTTGTAGCTGTATATAAACTTTTTATAGCCTGTAGGTTGTCATGGGGCTTAAGCGCGTTTAACTTTAGATAACTGCCAATGTTCCCAATATGATGTGCATCGGAACCACCTGTGATTTTAACACCTTCGGGCAGTTTGGTCTTAGAGTCTAAAACTCTCTTAATATTTTGTGTGAGCCTTGGCATTATTTTTTCCAGCTTAGTTTTGGACAAAGCATTTTGTAGAGCAGAAAAGCAGTCATTATGTGCCTCGAATAACTTAAATTCTTTGAGAATTTTTTTAAACTCTGCCTTACCAAGATTTTTATATGCTCCCTGCTGTGTCGGCAAAAATGGATGGGGTAAAATTGCATGTAGCTTGGGATCGTTCTTTACCTTACTCAATAGTTGCTTGAGTGATAAACACCAGGTTTTCATGATTTCTTTTTGGGTAAATACATACTCGCTTGCGGAAAAAACTATAACATCGACCCCCTCCTTTGTAACAGCCTCCACCCCTGGAATCAATAAGGTTTTAGAGTTTTTAGGTTGGAAGCTTTTGAGTTTTTTGAAACTTTGAAATGGTCTTTTAAATGCATGTTCTGTAACGATAACGGCATCAATCTTGTTTTCGGTAAATTTCTTAAATATTTGGGCAGATTTCTGCTTAGCGTGGTTTTTGAGCCAAAACCGAAAGTTGGGATGAAAATGACAATCTATTCGCATAGTCTTTTTTATTTTATTATAGCTTTTTTAACTATTTAAGAAAGTTTTTTGTAAATAAGCTTTTAACTGAGCATAGTTAGTATTATGTTCACCCCAGAACTCTGCCTCTCGCTGCGGTGAGAGTTTAGCGACTACGTGGCCTAACTGGTTTGGGATAAACATCTTAGAAATTGTACTCATACCAGGGCAAGGTTCAAGAGTAATACGGCCAGGTACCTGTGAGCAAAATATTTGTGGTTTCTGCCCCGGAGCAGCAAACACTAAACAGTCCTCTACATATGCCCTACGAGTGCCTGCACCAGTAAGCATAGCCATGAAGTTCTCTGTGCTTAGAGTTTGATTTGTCCATTTAACAAATGGTCCTGGGAAGCCAGTTAGAGCTTCTATAAAAAACCCTGAATCAGTTAGTATCAGTGGTTCACCTACAATTGCCAAAGCGGCCTCAGCGGAATTAGTAGCAATGGTTTTAAGGCACATGCTTTGGTGCTCTGGCAAATCTATGTCATTTGCTTTAATTGTGAACTCTGGATTTAGAGCTGCATTTGCTATAGCTACCTTTTGTGGATTCCCAGTTATAAAATTTATCTGCATTTTGCAATTCGAATTTATAGAATAATTTTGAAGTTGTTTAGATTGTAATGGTAGTATTGAATCTTAATCAACACAACATGAATAAATTACCAAGAGAAAATTTTGATCCGGAACAAGCACTACTAACTGGTGCTAGAAGAGTCTTTGGAGAGTTTGGTGGTGTCAACCAATCCATACACCCCTCAACCACATTTACAACCATGGACCCAGAAATTATGAGTTCTATGTTTAATGGTAGTTTATCACAGAAGGGCTGTCATTTGTATGGCCGCCATTTTCACCCCAATAATCTGCAGCTTGGTGCTCAGGTTGCTGCCATGGAAAATACTCAAGCAGCCTACCCTGTCGCCTCTGGAATGGCTGCTATCTCGACTGTTTTAAATCAGATTTTAGAGCCTGGCTCCCATATTATTGCCTCTCAAGATGTATATGGTGGCACCTACGCCTACCTGAATAATGTTTTGCGCGCAAAGGAGATAGAAGTGAGTTTTGTAGACCCGTGCGATTTGGAATTAATTGCGGCCGAGGTTGCAGAAAATACAAAGGCAATTTTTGTAGAATTAATGTCTAACCCTTTGCTAAAGATTTGTGATTTAGAGGCTATTTCGCAAATTGCTGGTGATGATATCCAGCTAATTGTCGATAATACTTTTTGTCCCCTAACTTTCACTCCTGCAAACTTAGGTGCAGATATTGTGATTTACTCTGGGACTAAATTTTTAAATGGTATGAGTGATTTTGTCTCAGGTATAATCTGCTGTAGTTCAGATTTTTTAACTGATCTTATGGATCTACAATCAGGCCAATTAATGCTTGGTGGTCCTGTTTTGGATCCTAAATCATGCTTTCAACTTCAACTTTATTTGCAAACACTACCCACTAGAATTCGAGAACACTCATATAGATCTTTGGTTATTGCAGGTGAGTTGGCTAGCAAAAGGAGCTTTAAAATAATCCACCCTGGCCTTGAATCCAGCGACGAATTTGCACCAGCGCACAGACAGTGCAACAAAGCTTTTGCTATGGGTGGTATGATGGCAATTGACCTTGAGACATATGAAAATGCTCGTAAGTTTGTCATGACTCTCCAAGATTCTGGCTGGGCCTTTAATGCGGTTAGCCTTGGCTACTTTCACTCCTTGGTGAGTATCTCTGGGAGCTCAACTTCTTCGGAAATTGATATGGAGACACAGGCAATATCAAACTTATCCCCTGGGCTTGTAAGAGTATCAGTTGGCTTTATGGGTAATATAGATCGACAAATTGCAGGTTTTGAACAGGCTTTGGCAGCTATTTAGATTTAAATAGATTCAATAACTGTTTAAGGGCTGGAAGATCTTTATTACTACGGAAATTAAAGGTTTGAAAGCCTTTTTGTTTGGCAATTTGAATATTCTTACGAGAATCATCTATAAACAAGCAGTCGCTAGGTTGTAGTTGAGTTTTCTCTAAAAAGACATCAAACAAACCACCTCTCCTTTTGGTAGTTTTGTACCGGTAGGACAGAAAAATATCCTGGAACTTTATTGCTGGCAAAGCTTTTAAAATAAAGGCGGCTTTGTCTTGTGGGCAGTCTGATAAAATGTAGAATTTAAAGTCTTGCTGCCGAGACTTAAGCAAGCTTATTAACTGAGAGTTCAGCTCAACTTTGCTGAGCAATCTTTGCAAGTTGTTTTTAATATCTAAGTCTGAATGTTCCTGAATATAGTCCCAGAATTTATCTGGGGAAATTAACCCTGCAGCATAATTATCAATTTCAGTCGAATAGCTGTCGAAACTAAAACGAACTATATGCCAGGCCTTTTTGAATTTAAATTTTTTGAGCATGTTGAGGGTCAGGAAAAAAAAATCCTTACGCAGTCGCATTGGTGATATGTTGTCTATCACACCGTGCCAATCGAGTACTATATTTCTAGGCATGTTTTTAATTATATACTTGTATTATTGCAGTAAAGCACCTAAGCTAAAAGCAAAAATTTAGAATTATGTCAAAACCTATGTCAAAAAAACTTGATTTGCTCTGCGAGGTATTTCTAGAATGGAACTCTAAAATCAATTTAAGCTCCTTTAAGACGGCGGAGATGGTTATGCAAAAGCATATTGAAGATAGTTTAGTTTTAAATGAACATATCCAACTAGGATCCAAAAAAGTTTTAGATGTTGGCACAGGTGGTGGCTTCCCCTTGTTACCATTAGCTCTTAGCAACCCAACGGCTAGCTTTATAGGTATTGATAGCGTCCAGAAAAAGCTAACGGCAGTAGCGGACATGGTGGCAAAACTTGAACTGACTAATGTTGAGTTAATACATGAACGTGCGGAAACTTTGGCACACACTCCAGACTACCGCGAACAATTTGATGTTGTCGTTTCCCGAGCTTTTGCTAAATGGCCTGTGAACTTGGAATTATGTTTGCCATTTGTAAAAATTGGTGGAGTCTTTGTAGCCTATGGAGGTCCAAGCATTCTGTCTGAAATTGAAAAATATAAAAACTTAGAGGCCCAATATGGTGCGGACCTAGACACTGTGATCACACTAGAACTACCAGACTCAGACAAATACTTGGTTGTTGTACGCAAGATTGCCAAATGCTCTAAAAACTATCCCCGTAACTACAAGAAGGTCCGGGTGGCCTTTGATCTAATTTAGCGAACTCATGCTAGTGTGTCTGTCGCATTCGTGAATTAGTTACAGGCGTTCTCTTGGTACACTTGAACTTTTGATGTTAGGAAAACGCAGTGCAGGCAGTGTAGAATGACACCTGTCACTGAATATATTTTGTGATAGCTTAAAGACTCTTAAACTGCTTAAGAAATTTCCACCAATTAGCAACATAAGGTTTTTGCGGCATGTTTGAGTCGACAAAGTCTCTAAGGGTAACTTTGACTTTTGTATAATCCTCAAAAGAGTTAATTTTGTTAATCTCGCCAATAAAATCTGAAACTTCTTTCCAATGCTTTGTTTTAGAAGCTATGTGTGCTAGATATTTATCAAAAGTGTAGGGTTTTTTATCCATAACCACAATTAACCTAAGCAATGCCTGAATTATAATACCTTTTTTCATGGAAAGGTTTATTTTAGATAGCTCATCCTTTCTCTGAGAGATTCCTTCAAGATTTTTGAACTCATTGAAAAAATGAACATAAGCACGAAACAGTAAATCATCGTAATTGTTCATAAATTGACTTGTGACTTCTTCCTGAAATGTCTTAAAGTCATTTTCCATAGTTAATGGCTGAGCGCTAAGAATATCATAACAGAACATGACCTCGAATTTTGGCACTTGAAGATCCTGAATTTTTACCTCAAGTAATAAACCATTATCAAGCTGCATTTCAAACCCAGCATCTTGCCCAGCTGTCCTTAAGTCTTTTTCAATAGAGATTCTTTCAAAGTAATTATAGTCTTTTGTAAAAATAATTATGTCGATATCAGATTCTTTAGTATGAAAGCCTTGTGCTCTTGAGCCAAAAAGTACAACAATGTCTTCTTTAGAAATTTGTGGATAAATCTCCTCTATCTTGTTGAGTACAATTTGTTTTAACTTTGTATCCATGATACTAGGGTGATTAAAGAATCGGTATTTATTTGTGAGTCAAATAAGCAGCTGCTAAAGTCTTTGGACTTTGACTGTATTTGTCCTGATACCTGTTTAGTATAATAACTTTATGAATTTTGCCAACCAAAATCACTGTAGGTTTTCGCTTGATCAATTTGTTCTAAAGCATGTTTAACAGGTAAGATTAGGTTATCTGGTAAGTTATCTTTTGGAAACCATGCGAGTTCTGCACACTTGTGAGGCTCCTTATTTACAACCTGCCCCTGCCACTTGGTGGCCTTGATAAATATATCTATATACTCGCGTGCTGGGCTAAATCTATGTGTTACATGTACTACCTCTAAATCCTCTGTAGTCAGCTTTATACCAGCTTCTTCATAGGCCTCTCGAATTATGCTATGTTTGGCCGTTTCCGCCCCGTCTAGGTGGCCTGCAACTAGTGAATAATTACCATCTTCATAACCACTATTGGCTCTTTTATGTAGCAATACCTTGCCATCATCTTCTAGAACTAAGTATGCTGCGATGAATATCTTAAACCTTTGTGCTTCAGCCATTTTACATAATTAAATTCTACTTTTGCAATCAGTTTAGGTGAGTGAGCACTCACTGTCAAGTTTTATTTCAAATTTATAATCTTTTTTGACATCTTTATGTTTGTGATAATAATCACGGCTGCACTGAGTATTAGAGCCTGCTGGACGCTAAAGATACTGAGTATCTGTTTGCCAAAAGTGGTATATATTGCAAATACAGAAAAGATAATTGATCTTGTGGTAGCAACTGCTTTGGAATTTGTTTGCCCTACTAACACATGATTCCAGGCGGGCTCCCATAAACCTTCGAGAATGTTAAAAATGGCGAATATTCCAACTAAAACCAGCCATGATTCCAGGTAAAATGCTGCTAAAATTAAAACTAAGGCCTGCACAAATGTCGAGTACACCCAAACTTTGTTATATGAAAACTTCCCGGCCAGTTTGTAAGCAAACTTATTGCTGATCATAAGTCCAACTGTGGCAAATGAAATTACGAGTCCAGAGGCCCAATCTGGCATTCCAGAATCTGACAATGTTGGCAATAAAATTAATGGGAAAAAGGAGACGTGATTTGCTAGTGTTCGATATATTAGTAATAACTTAATTTTGGAATTTGTGAAAACATTATGTATAGCTAGCTTAGCTGTATCTATGTTGTGTTGTAAGCTGGCTGTGAGATTGAGTTTTGGAGAATTACTTTGAGAGATCTCTTTTAATTTAAAACTTATTACCAGTAAGGTAGCTGCAAATATAACATCTAAGGTAGCTAGGATTACAAAGCCTGTAGACTCAAAGTTTTTTAAGACTAATGTAGCTAGGATGGGTGTGATGATTGCTGCTAAGTTGCCAAGGAACATATTGTGCCCAATGTACTTACCAAACTGATCTGCTCTATCGAGCAACCTCAGGTTTTCATCGAGAAAAGCCTGGATGGTACCACTACAAAAGCTCCAATACAGTGCGCTTAAGAATGCTGCTATACAAAAACCTATTAAACTTGGGAATAACAAGATACACAAGGCACCTAGAAGATTGGCGAAAGCTGCATAGACTATTGACTTTCTTCGGCCCTGGGTGTCTGCTAAAACCGATGTAGGCAACTCTAAGAGCCATATAAAAAATGTGGACACATTTGAGACCAAAATAATCTGGGCAATGTTTAAACCAGTAAATTTGTAAAACAGTGTGACAATTGGTACTAGGAAGGTGACTCCAGAAATAAAATTTAGCCACTGTTGTAAATATATGTTGCGCCTAGCTAGGGTCTTCATATTGTTTGTTAATCCCCATATTATAACACAAATAACTCTATTTTCATAGAGTACCCCCTTAACTTTTATTTTGAACTGTGTCCCTTATTGGCCAGCTAATCCCAACTCGATAAATTCCACTGTTTCTTGATTAGTTTTGAAGTAGTGGGATTTAATATTGAGTTGAGAGGCCAAATCTACAAGTGCCTGGGTGTCATCAATGTAAAGCAGTTGTTTTGCTTCTAGATTAAGCTTGTGCATGAGGGCTTGGTAAAATTCTGGATTGCGCTTGCTTAGGCCAAGTTCTGAAGAAGCAAATATATGGTCGAATAGCTTGTCAAAGCCCATTGCTTGCTTTATATACTGAGTCCTGAGACTTTCTTGGTTTGTGGCCAAAGCACAGATATAACCTTTGTGTCTGAGGGTTTGTATATAGCCTAATAACTCTTGGTTAGGCTTGTTTTCGTATGCGAACCAGTCTTGCAAATAGCTATCCACCTCTACTTGCAAATTGATTTGTGTAAAATAGTCAGCTAAGGCTTTGTGTACGCTTAACTGGCCCGTTAAACATTGAGGAAAGACCTCTGACCAAAATTCTTGTAATAAGCCTGGTGGCAAATTATGTTGGGCCAAGAAATGTTCTGCATAAAACCTATCTGCGTGAATGCAGACTCCATCGGCATCGAATATTATAGCTTTGATCATACTCTTATGATGTTAAGAGCCTAAATGGTGGGTCAGCTGGGACTCGAACCCAGGGCCAGCGGCTTAAGAGGCCGATGCTCTACCAACTGAGCTACTAACCCACCTGCCTGCTTAATTTAGCAAATCTTTACTGGTCTTTCAATCCAATTTCTAAAAGCATTATCAGCTTCTCTCTTAATTTTGCTGGCGAATATATAGGCTGCCTATAAGCTGAGTTGAGCTAAACCCTCTGTTTTGACTAGAGAAATTAAAAAAAGGGGAACCAAGCTCCCCTTTTTTTTCTTAGTTTGCAGGAGTACTGGTCTGCTTAGTCCTGTACTGGTGCTGTAGGTTGTGATTCGCCTTGTGGTTGTGCTGCTGGTGCCTCTATCGTTCTCATAACTCTGTCTCGAATGCCATTGCATCCCTCAGTAATATAATTTCCGAGGACAACTGCAAGTACAGTAGTAATAAAATTAGCTTTGAATTTTTGAGTCCATTCATGTGAACTTCTTGTGTTCTCTGGTAGCATTTTCATTTGGGTTATATAGCTTGACCCTACAGCATGACTAAGCGCTTTGTCAAGTGTGCAAACAGGAAACACTACTATGTAAGCTATTTTGCAGATATGAATTATTATGAAACACATATTTTATTTGTTTTGTTGTCTTTTTCTGACAATTGTGTTACACTTAGAATGAATTTAAATTTTATTGTATGAAATCAAGAGAGGTACTAACTAATGCTTTACAGGGACTTGGCTGCAGCAAAGATGCTGTTGAGGTCTACTTAAAGCTCATGACCACCAGGTCTTTGTCTATTTCGGAAATTGCTGATAGGACAGGAATTCAACGTACCAAATGTTATTTAGTTATTGATGAGCTGTTAGAAAAACAACTAGTTTTTAATACGATTGAAAGAAAAATTAAGACTTTCAAGGCCTGTGTGCCATCTGAGGTCTTGAGACTACTGCAAAAACAAATTGCAGATACCCAGGATCTGCATAGTAATTTTAAAAAGGTTTTGCCCGAGCTTGCTCCTTTGCATATCGATAATATGGATAAACCAAAGATTTCTTACTTCCAGTCTAAGGAGGCTGTAAAAATGGTTAAACAGATCACCTGTAACCATGATTTTAGATCTATATTTAACCCAAGGCTTGCTTATGAGAACAATCCTGAAATTTTGTCAGAGTATAGGTCTGCAATAAAAGGCAGTAATCAAGAGGTTAGAGAACTTATCACACCTAAAAGTACTGAATTTTACGACCTAGTTAAGTCACTTAAGAACCCAAAGCACCAGGTTAAATTCTTACCTAAATCCTTTGAGTTTTACAATGATATTATTCTTTATGACAATAAAGTCTTCTTTATGGGATTGCGACCAGGCAAGGTAGGCGTTTTGATTGAAGATGCAGATATGTATAAGTCTTTTAGCTCTATTTTCGAAGCACTTTGGAGTGCCAGCTAGACTATTGCAATCTTCAGTGCGTCATGCCTTGCAGTGGTTGTTTTGAGGTAATTTGATTTATTTTTACTGTCTTTTACTATAGTTTATAGGTAATTAAAATTGACTCTGTGGACTATGGCAAAAACGAAAACAATTTATATTTGCTCTGAATGTGAGCACAGCAGTTATGGCTGGACTGGCAGGTGCGATGGGTGTGGTGAGTGGAACTGCATGCAAGAAAAAACTCTAAGTAAGGGTAATCTAGCGACTGCTGGTAGTACCAGCCTACAGCGGGCCTTTAGTGTCTCCAAGTTGCACGATGCTACAGAGCTTGTTACTCAGAGAATTAGCAGTCAGATCTCTGAATTCAATCGAGTGCTTGGTGGTGGCTTTGTGCCTGGTAGTATAGTGCTTTTGGGAGGACAGCCTGGGATTGGCAAGTCGACAATTAGTTTGCAGTTGTTGAGCAATCTAGAGCAAATGAAATGCCTGTATGTAGCGGGAGAAGAGACTACTTCGCAAATTGGGACACGTGCTCAGAGGCTTGGCTCTAAGCTTGAACATGTGGATTTTTTAGAGTGTAACTATTTAGAAGAGATTGTGAAGGTTTTGGACAAGCAAAATCCTCAGTTTTTGATTGTGGATTCAATCCAGGTTGTCCGTTCATTAGAGAGAGACCTATCCCCTAACTCCCAGAGCCTGATTACCTATATTTGCGACACTCTCACAGAGGTTGTCAAACGCAAAAATATCACCTGTATTTTAATTGGTCATGTCACAAAAGAGGGCGAGATTGCCGGGCCAAAGATTTTGGAACATTTGGTGGATGTTGTGCTGTATTTTCAGGGAGATCGGGATGGTCAGTATAGGTTTTTGAAGTCGCTTAAGAATCGTTTTGGCTCAACGCACGAAGTTGGCTTGTTTAAAATGGAAACTAGTGGCTTGCAGGAAATTAACGATCCTACTAAGGAATTTGTCTCAATACGCGACAAAGAGGTCTCTGGAGTTGCCTTAAGCTGCATTATGGAGGGTGCTAGGCCCATTATTGTAGAAATTCAGGCTCTATGTGTGAAGACTAGCTTTGGTTATGCTAAGCGTTCGTGTGTCGGTTTTGATATGAACCGCCTTAACATGATTTTGGCAGTTTTACAGAAATATTACAGCGTGGACTTGTCTGAACAAGATGTGTATGTGAATGTCACTGGTGGCTTGAAAATTAAAGACACAGCTTGTGATCTAGCTGTTATGCAAGCTCTCAAGGCTTCATACCTGAAAAAATCCCATAAAATGGATAAGGTATATATTGGTGAAGTGTGTTTAACTGGCGAAATCAAAAAGCCCTCCTTTTCTGACATAAGGAAGGCCGAGTGCCAAAGGCTTGGCTTTGGGATTTCGAGTCTAATTTAAGCTATTTGTATGCTTTTTTGATACCGTTGAAATAAACTAATAGCATACAAACGAACAATCCAATGCCCATTGTAAATATGCCTATCTGGTAACTAATGCTCAT
>CAYVIV010000009.1:0-8996 GCA_964451705.1 uncultured Candidatus Peribacteria bacterium
TTTATTTTGCACTGGACGGATGTACCGGGAGACAGCGCGATCCCGACATAGCAATTGATAAACCCGATTCACTCAAATCGAAAACCTAGTTCACCCCCATAATTCAAAGAACATATCTATTTTAACACAAAAAAACCCCTTGTCAAAGGTGGTTCTTTATTTCTTTACTACTTTTTTAGCATCATTAATTACAATACTTTCACCAAGTGCAGTTACACTATCTTTTAAGGCTGGCATCCAGACCACTCCGAGGTCTTGCATATAGATTTTAAGTTTATCAGAACTAATTTGCCACTTAGAATTTGTGTTTAGCATATTCATAATATTCTCTGGCTTGAGTTGCTTTGTAAAGCTTAAAACAATCATTTTACCAAGTTTTTGATTACCCACATTCACAGCCTTAATATTAGTTAGGTGAGCCTTTTTAGCCAAAATTTTGAGTTCAATAATATCAAATAAATTTAAGACCTCTACCGGTAAACGTCCAAAGTCTTCTTCGACCTCTAAACGTAGTTCCTTTAAGTATTCGAAATTATCAGCAGAGGAAAGTTTTTGGTAAAGTTCAATCTTCTCTTTAGAAGAGCCAATATAACTTTCAGGAATAATTGCAGTAATCGGCAGCTCGATAGAAATCTCTTTAGCTGGCTCTTCATCTGAATCTCTTCCAGATTCCAAGTCGTTAACCGCTTTATTTAACATTCTCAAAAAGTGAGTAATTCCGACCACGTTCATGGCCCCAGATTGGCTAGCTCCTAAAATCTCACCTGCTCCACGAATTTCCAAATCTTTCATAGCTATCTGGAAGCCCGACCCCAACTCAGAAGCCTCGACAATCGCCTTTAAACGCTTTTTAGCATCCAACTTGAGTCTTTGCCCATGATACATTAAATAGGCGTAAGCCTGCGCCTTTCCACGCCCCACACGCCCACGTAGCTGATACAACTGTGATAAACCAAATCTTTCTGCAGAATTAACTATCAGGGTGTTAGCATTTGGCAAATCAATTCCATTTTCAATAATAGTCGAAGAGATCAAAACATCATATTTATATTCCTTAAAGTCCATAATTCGTTTTTCCAAATCTGCAGGAGCCAACTGACCATGAGCCACAACAAACCTTACATTTGGCATAATCCCAGACAATTTAGCAGCTAAAGTATCTATAGTCTGGACTCTATTATGCAACAAGTAGACCTGACCACCTCTATCTATTTCTTTTTGAATAGCTTCGCAAACCAATTTTTCAGAGTACTTACGCACCTCCGTTACCACAGGCAGTCTGCCTGGAGGAGCTGTGGTGATAGTTGTGATTTCTCTAAGTTTATTTAAACAAATATTTAAAGTTCTCGGAATCGGCGTCGCTGTTAAAGTTAAAATATCAACTTCGTTACGCATTTGCTTAAGTCTCTCTTTTTGTTTAACTCCAAAACGCTGCTCCTCATCTATAATCACCAAACCTAAATTCTTAAACTCAATATCTGGTTGCAAGAGTCTGTGTGTACCAACCAAAATATCCACCTCTCCATTTTTAAGCTTTTTTAATATTTTAGTTTGCTGAGCCTTTGTTTTAAAACGAGATAGCATTTCAATACGCACATTAAAGGCATCCATCCGCTTTTTTAATGATTTATAATGCTGGTCTGCCAAAATAGTAATTGGCGACATAAAAGCCACCTGCTTACCATTCAAAAAGGATAAAAAGGCAGCGCGCATAGCAACCTCTGTCTTACCAAAACCAACATCTCCACAGACCAATCTATCCATTGGTTTAGGGTCTAACATGTCTTTATGAACATCTAAAATCGCTTTAATTTGCCCTGGCGTTTCTTCATACGGGAAAGTCTGCTCGAACTCAGACATTAACTCACCCTTATCCTTATAAGCAAAACCTTTAGCAGCGTGTCTTTTGGCATAAAGCTTTAACAATTCTTTGGCAATTTTCTGAGCTTCTTTACGGACCTTTTTCGTAACAGTACTCCACTCTGCCGAGCCTAATCTCGTGAGTTTGGGTGCTAGTTCCTCGGCACCAATGTATCTAGAAATCCTATCGGCCTGATCTATAGGCACAAACAATTTATCATTAGCAGCATAACCAATTTCCATAAACTCCTTGCAAACACTATCTATAGTTTTCGAAGTTAAACCCATAAACCTACCAATTCCATGTTCACTGTGCACCACAAGGTCATCTACCTTTAAACTAGTCAATAAATCCAAGTAAACCTGATGGTTATTCTTAACCTTCTTTTGTTTCTCATCTAGGCCTGGGATATCTTTGTCAGACAAAATTAAAATTTTCTGCTCAACATCTTGGACCCCAGCAATTAATTCACTATGCGAGGTTACTTCCGAAATAAAAACACCTGTTTGACCCTTATAAAACGAAAGTTCATCTTTTAAGAACTTAAAGTTATGCTCTTGCAAAATATTAGACAACTCCTTGTATTTTCTAGTCAAAATTAAAATCTGCCAATTTGACTGCTTCTTTAAATTCATATCAGAAATAAAATCAAACAAAGTTGTGTACCTTAAAGTAGAACTAAGACCACAGTGCACATGATCTTTTTCATCTTCATTAAAAGTAGTATATCGAATCATCTTCGAATCAAATTGGGCCAAAAAGTTATCATACAGTTTAAAATTCTCATCCAGTAACTCTAATTCATTCTCCACAAAGTAAACATCTTTACCACAGTGAGCAGATAAATAACTATCTGCATTCGAATCCAAAATTGGCCACAGTTCTACCACTTGCACCTCCGAAACTGCCTGACGATTATTAGGATTTAAAATCTCTATTTTTTCCACCTCCTCAAAAGCCAAAGAAATTCTAACTGGAAAGTCCAAATTAACAGGAAAAACAGTCAGTTGATCTCCCATACAATAATATTCACCCGGTTGCACATGCACAGACTGACCAGTTAAATAATTCATAGATATTAATCTTTCAAAAAGGGCTACCATCTGAGACTTAAGGCCTAATTCCAAATTCCAAGACCCCTCCTGCAAAACTTTCGGCGATGCCAAGTGCTGCAAAACATCTTCATAAGCTGCAACTGCAATCCCAAAATTATCTTTTTGCAACTTATAGGCTAGGTTCAAAGTCTGAATTAAATTACTTCTAGCTATAAATAAATCATTAGTAGGGTTTTGCTCTAAATTAAATTCCGTAACTTTTTTAGTAGAAAAAAGCCTTAAACTATCAACAAGTCCAGCAAGTTGCTTTTTATCATTCGTAACCATTAAAAGTGATTTACCAGTTTCCTGCTTTAAAATATTCGCTGTACACAAAGCCCTCCCTGTCTCGTTCGCTAAACCAGAAACCACCACAGAAGACAAAGACAAAATCTTTTTCGTAAGTTTAGACACTAGGTCCGCAGACCAAAATGACAAAATATCAATATTCGGCATTGAAAATAAATCGAATTAAACCTTTAAAGGCATAATTATATAAATAAAATCCTCATCTTTAGGGTCTAAAATCTTTATAGGAGAGACACTTTCGTTTGCCTCAACCAAGATTTTGCCGGAAGAAACTACCTGCAGACAATCTAACAAGTATTGAGAATTCAATGAGATTTTATTAGATTCTCCAGAAATTGCAACCTCAATTTCAGATTTCTCCTCTCCAACCCTAGTTTCACCTGTAGATAAAATCACTGAATTGCTAGCTGCATCCATCTCAATATGTATAGAATTATTAACCTCTCTCGTAAACAAATTCAACCTCCTAATAGCAGCCTGTAGCTCAGAAACACTAATCTCACAAGTCGTTTTCTTAGCCTCTGGAATAATAGCCTTATAATTCGGGAATTTGCCTTCTATAAGTCTCGATACAATCAAACTATCACCAATCTCAAAAGAAATTTGCATCTGAGAAATCTGAATCGCCACATCGGTATCTATACTTCCAGACAATGTCTTTGCTAATTCTGTCATAGTCTTAGCGGGAATAATGCATTCAAAAACTGCCTTGCTATTAGCCTTACTGGCAATTTTAGCCTCACTCAACCTATAACTATCTGTTGCCACACAGTACAAAAAACTCTCATCGCAATACATAAAAACACCACTCAAAACTGGTCTCGCACCAGACACAGAACATGCCAAAACCGTCTGATTAATCATCTTAAGCAAACTAGAAGCGGGTAAACTCAAACTAACCTCTCCCGTTACCTCTGGAATACTAGGATAATCTTCAGCCTTAAGTCCCTTAATCTGCGAACGGCTATTGCTAGTCTGTAAAACAACATTCAAATCCTCCGAAACGCTCAAAGTAACATCTGTATTCGGCAACAAGCTAACATAAGAACTCAAAAGCTTAGCTGGAACTGTAACACTACCCTCTCTGACAACCTCAACCTGCAAATTGCAACAAATAGCTACCTCCAAATTAGTACCAGAAATCTTTAAGTTATCACCAAAAGCCTCCAACAAGACATTCCCCAAAATAGGTAAAGTATTATTAGAATTAATTGCTCTACTCGCTGTTGCCAAACCATTCGCCAATTCACTTTGCAAAACTCTAATTTCCATAAATATTTCTTAATTGCCTAAACAAACTATCAAATCCAAAACTTTTTTCAAGTCCTTCTTACTTGCCAAACCTTCTTTAAAAAACTTTCCCACAAACTTACCACCCCCTTTAATAATAAGATAAAATATATATAAATTAATTAGTAGATAGTAGTAGTACTCCAACCTGCAAATCTTTTAGCACCACCCTTTAAGCCGCTTTTCTACTTAGCTAACTTCAGACTTTCAACCTAGAGTTTAAAGCTCTTTTAAAGCTAATTCCACCAATCTATGTGCAAAAATATCAACTTTTAAACAATAAAATCATGACTCCAAACAAAAAAACAATATTTAGCTTTATTAGTAGGCATATTTCTATATTCAAACTTTTAAACATGAATTGTGCATAACTTGTGTATAAAGATTTGTCTAATCACTAATTTATTGGATTGACTACTCACCCGCATGTGCAAATTGATAAGACGACTTTATCGCTTCAAAAGGACATTTTTTGTCAAAGACCCGCTTTGTTCCAATGTGCAAACTCCAATGTGCATATGCAAGAATTTTATACACATCTTTTACACCAAATTATAGATATACACCGGCTTTGCACATAAAATGTGTATAACTATCTGCAAAAACCTACATCCAAATTAGCTCTGTTTTAAAAGCTATATCTCAATTTGCAAAAACTTTTGCACTTTTTATTAAACCTCGATTTAAAAAACATTTACTTAAAGAGGGCAAGAGATTTTGCCCCCAATTGAGTAAAAATTACAATTAAAATTTAGACCATTGTTACCACCGGCATTACGAGTGGTCTTCGTTGTAATTTATTTAAAACTGTTCGATCTGCAATTGATTTAATCAGGATTTCGACACTCGCAACATCTTTTATCTGCCTTTTCTTGTATTGGGTGTTGTAACTACGTTTTGTTTCGTCAATAAGGTCTTTTAGAACTTTCTTGGTTTGTTTCATAAAAATAAAACCATGTGACTGCGCCTCCATACTAATTAACTTTTTAGTTTTCTTATCAACCACTGCGTGCATAACAATCGCCCCATTTAAGCTCATAGCTTGTCTTTCACTAACAATATGGCTAGCTACATCACAAATAGTATTGGTTTGATTATCAACCATTGTATAGTTATCAGAAAGCATCTTTTTAGAAACTTCTGCTGTTTGGTTTCTTACATTCAAAATACTTCCATTTTCTAATAGAAAGACATTTTCTTTTTTAACACCACATTCTTCTGCCAGTTTACCATGGGTTTTTCTGTGATAAAACTGACCATGTACTGGCACAAAATACTTAGGCTTAATTAAGTTAATCATCATTTGTAGTTCCTCTGCATAGCCATGTCCACTAGTATGCACATCCATATGCTTATTGGTAATAATGTTGACTCCCTTTTTGGCAAGCTCATTCATAACCGCCATCAAAGCCCCTTCGTTACCAGGAATAGCCGATGATGAAAATACAATTGTATCATTCTTATGCAGTTTAAGTTGAGCATGCTGGTTCATAGCCATCCTTGTTAGGGCCGCCATGGTTTCTCCTTGGCTACCTGTACTCAAAATCAAAGCATTTTGAGCGTCTGCTTGTTTTTTAGCACGACGTAATTCCTTAACCATTCCCTTGGGGAACTTGAGAAATCCAAGTTTTTCAGCAACATCAAAGTTTTTAACCATACTTCTACCAGACAAAAAGACCTTTCGATCATATTTCTTGGCAGCATCTAGAATTTGTTGCATTCGGCCAATTAAAGAAGAAAAAGTTGCAATCACAATTCTGCCCTTGGCATCACGCACAAGTTCATCGATACTTTCGCCAACTTTTTTCTCACTAATACATTTACCAGCTTTTCCTGCGTTTGTAGAGTCTGACAACATTACAGTGACCTTCTTTTTACCCAAGGCTTCCATAACATCAATATCTGCCATGATTCCATCGGCAGGTGTCATATCGAATTTAAAATCTCCAGTATGTACAACCAAACCATCTGGAGTTTCTACAATAACTCCTACAGCATCTGGTATAGAGTGGTTTACTCGAAACAACTTAATCTTAAACACTCCCAGTTGAAACAACTGTCTTGGTTTAATTTCGTGACATTTAATTTTCTTGTCTACTTTATATTCACTAGTCACAGATTTTACAAAACCCATTGTTAATTTGGTTCCATAAAAGTCTGGGTTGTTTAGTCTCGGAGCAATATAGTTAATAGCTCCAATATGGTCCAAGTGACCATGAGTAATAATTACTCCACGTATCTTGTCTACATTTTGTTCCAAGTAGCTGGAATCCGGAGCAATATAGTCCACCCCAAGCATGTCTTGCTCTGGGAAACTTAGGCCCATGTCGATAATAATAATATCATTACCATACTCAAGTGCCATCATGTTCTTACCTCCTATCTCATTGAGACCACCAAGGAAAAGTAGTTTTAGGTGTTTTGTATTTTTACGAGATTTAGATCCAAGGCGGAAGAATGGCTTTTTATGACCATTTTTTTTAGCGTTATTGGCTTCCTGTTTCGGCAGATTTGCCGAGCGGTTAACATTTCTTGTTAGCCACCGATCTAAATTACTCGTTTTTGGTTTTTTATCCATAACGATAATTTAGATTATAAAAATATGCTGTTTTATATAAACAGCTAAAATTTAGTTTCATTCTTTTCTGTCAATATCAGTCTTAAAGGGGTTCAAATAGTTCAAATTAATGTTTTTTCGTTGCCGACGGTTCATTTCTAACAAATCATCTAAAGTAATTATACACGAAAAAACCCCAAAATGTCAAATAAATACATGCTCGACACCAAGGATTTCAAGCTTTATGCACAATTTAGAGCTAAATTTGTGCACAACTTGTTCAAAACTCTAGTAGCTTCGCTCGCTAGATTAGACTATTTTTCTAAACTCATCTATATCCAAAACCCCTATTCTAAGCGCCATTAAGACGTAAATAACCACTCCAAACAGGATTACCACTAGTGTGGCTATATTTTGCATTATTGGGTACAAAACCCCAAACAAAACACTCACAGCTACAGCCATAATCAGGCTTATTAAGCCAATTTTTAAGGTCTCTCCCAGTTTTTGCACATAACCTGTGAACTTTTGCACATAAAAATAGGTCCCAAACAGTATCAAAATCTCCGACAAGACAGTCGTAAAAGCCGCTCCTACAAAGCCATAATACGGAATTACCGCTAAGTTAGTTAGCACATTAAATATCAAACAGTAAAAATTTATCTTCAACAACTTGCTTTGTTTGCCCATAGCTACCAGACAAAAACCAAACAAAGAGTTCAGAAAAACAAAAAATATAGCTACCAGAACAATTTGCAAAGCCACATCTGACCCATAAAAATATTCAAAACTATGCGCCGACTCCATGCTAAAAGTCTTGTCCAAATGCACCTGCGGACACTGCAAAGCAGCCATCTCTTGGGTCTGGTGCAGCTCTCGAATGTCGTTGCTACAGTGGTACCCACTCAAAAACTGTGGCGAACTAATTATAAAAGTTAGAGCAAAACTAACAGCAATTCCCCCCATCATAATTGGCATGCCAATCAGACTTAAGTAGCGAAAACACTTAGAAATTAGCTCCTGAAAACGCTTTTTGTTATTTACAAAGCTATTTGTCAGCTCTGGCAGGGCTGAATTCATAAAAAACACTGGAATCACCGCAATAATTTCCATCAGCTTAAGAGCCACTGCATAAATCCCCGCCTGATGATTACCACTGACCCACTGGATAAAAACCATGTCTATTTTAAAGTAAAACCTATTCAAAATCAGCGCCAGGCCATACGGTAGCGCGTGCTTAAACAATGTTTTAATATACTGCCTATCAACCTCCAATTTAATCTTTATCAGCTTAGATACAAAATAATAAGTCAAACCCAGTAAAATCAAATTACCAAACACAGAGGCCCAAATAAGTTGCGAGAACAACATATCTATTGAGCTAAACATAGAGGCCTTAATCACAAAAAATATACCCGCCACAGTTACAACCTTGCCGAGTATTTGTGCTACAGAAAACCAAATCATCTTGAGCCTGTACTGCAACAAAGAAGAAATAGTCCCAGCAGCCAGCGCAAAAGACGTAGTAAAACTCACCAAGGCCACATTCTTAGCAATCAAAGTGTCTGCATATTTAGGAATCAAAGGAATCGCAATGCTCGCCAAACCCAAGGTTACAACAATCAAAATCAGCCTAATAGACAGCACATTTGCCAAAATTTTCTCTTGGGAATACTTTTTCTCTGCCATTTGCTGCACGCAAATCGTGTAAAGCCCAAAATCTGCCATAATTGCAAAAAAACCAACCAATTCAAACAAGGTCGTATACATACCATAGGCACTCGTTGGCAATGCAGATGTAATAAGTTTGATCGAAACCACCCCAACTACAGCTGTCATAAGCCTACCAAAGACTTGCCAAAACGTATTTGAAAAAACTTTTTTA
>CAYVIV010000009.1:9006-25231 GCA_964451705.1 uncultured Candidatus Peribacteria bacterium
GCTGTTGGTAATCAGCTTAATAGATATCACTCCCACCAAGGCAGTCACCAACCTACCAAAAACTTGCCAAAATGTATTACTAAAAATTTTCCTCGATAAATTCATCTTTCAGCTATATCTAATTACCTGTGCATTTTAACAGGTTTTTCTAATTTACAAAATATTAAAAAACGTGTATAATTGAGTCAATTTCCAACCCCCTCTCAAATGTCAGACAAACCCAGTCGCAAACCCAGTCGCAAACCCAGTCACACCCCCTCTGAAGATCAATTTCAAATTGTATCACAAAAAAGCAAAAAAGAACGTTTAAAGTTAAGAGAAATCATGTATGGAGCCTTTAAATTTGCTGGCATAGTCACCATGTTCGAACTAGCCTTTGGTAAAGGTGGTGCTCACAGAATTTTAAAAGGTTTCAAAGCAGAAAAAGCGAGCCTAGAAGAAAACTCTCAAGCCGACAAATATGTGATGGGTAGTGTAGATCAAGACTCAAGTATTCCTGATTATGAGTCCACACAACAGGGTAATACAGGGCAAAACCAAGCAGCAGATCCTACAGAGCATGGTCACGAGCATGAAATAGTCCAAATCCAGCTACCGCAGGCCAGACCCACAAAAACCAACTTTGAAACCATAGAGACCCCAGCTAAATTCAAATTTGCTTATACTTTTGGCTCAGTAGACGGCACAATCATAGAGGAATCTCAACCCAAAAGACGCTTCTATGGCGCCTCCAGCCCCAAGCCAATCCTTGCTCTCATGAATCTCATCTATGCCAAAGAGGGCACAGAAATTGGTAAACCTAAGCGAAAAGTTCAATCTCTAAAACCATCAGAGCTTACAGCCCTCTTAAACTACAGGAAATCTAGTGATGGACTCCATGAATCCAACAGAGTCTTTAGGGCTCTATGTCAAAACAAGCCACACCCCAATTCAGACAAGACAGACACACAAAAAACATATATCACAACACGAGGCCAAGAAATTGGTATTAGTGAAAGACCTGAAATTGCAAAGTTTTTAAACAAGATATCTTCAGGTTTAGGCAGCTTGTTACCAGGTATCAGGCGAGGTGTGCATAACGCACAAACTGCAAGGGGTTACTTTAAGTTCTTAAGCCAGCTTGTTAATTATAAACAAAATGAATATTTAAAAAACTACCCAGACGAAGTCAAACAAATTTTAAAATACCTCAAACGAGAAGTAGAACCATTAAAAAATGATCCAGAGAAAAAACGCTGGAGCCGCTTAAAGACATATTTAAATAAACACTTACCAAAGACCAATGGCAAGCCTTTAATCCAAAGTGTATGGGGTAAAAGTGGTCGTTGGGATGGGGCTTTAAATTACGCAGTAGTTATTAATGATCAATATATAGTTTCTCTCTATACAAAAAACTCAAGTAAAAGAGAAAATGAGATGACAGCTGAAGATATGAAGAAAAACGAAGAGAGAGTGCATCAAATGATTTTAACTATCCTACAAAATAAAATGCCAGAAGCAGCAGCTAAGGTACAAACAACTGCTGGTGTGCTAGAGTTTAATGCCGCAGCTGTCCCCAAAAGGCCCGTTAACATAGTCAAGGTAAGAAATAAGATGTTACGGGAGAGTGGTCATAAAATTCCCAATAGCAGAAACATTCCCAAGCTCAACCCCATAGACATAGAGGCTAATAGGAGCCTGTTTGAAGTCCTACAAAACCTCATATTGACAAATGGAAAAAACACCAGTGCCAAAAACCTAGATGAAATACACCGTATTGTAAACCAAGCTGGCTTAAGAAATGGCAAACCTGGTATCCCATTCATGTGTCAGTACAAAAACAAAGACTACTTATTTGATGGGGAGCGTTTAGTTAAAAAAAGTCGGCTCAAACACCTATTTTCTCTTGGTTACGACCCCTTCAAGATGGGCATTGTGAGCTTTATAAATTCCCAGGAAATCCCAGGCACAAGCTCAGGGGGGGGGCATGCACATCAAGAGCTTAAAATATTTGCAAACACCAAAGTGTTTGGGCATAAAGCAACATTAGAGCCTTATTTTGCTCAGAAAATAAAGCGCTGAGAAACTGTTGCCATGAAGCGAGGATTACTTACAGGTGCTGTCGCAAGAGTGTCTGCTACACATGGTCGTTTTGGCTCTGTAGTTAATAATTCAGATAAGCTCCCTCTTATGAGTATGCATGGTAGCGGCTTTGCAGTCGACATTGATCCTGACACAAATAAATACGCCACTTTTATAACCCCTAACTATCAAGTACCAGAATTCTACAATCTAGCATGTGAGCTTGGCTTGCGCCCACCAATCAACTGGGCAAGGCTAATCTTAGACGGCAGTGGGAAGCTCAAGGAGCCATATAACAAGGAGAAGTACATAGCCAGCGCAAAAGCTCTGGTGCAAGCTGTTGGAGATGGCACACCAACAGCAGGCCAATTAGTCCAGTTGTTTTATGCTGATCACATGCACTTTGATGACAGCAGCCAAAGTGTTAGTGCTTTAAAAGGTCGGGTGAGATCTCAGCTAGGAAAAGCTAAAAGCATATGGGCGAAGTTTAAGGTAAACTACTCAGACAGCTAAAAAGAGCTTAAACTTTGATTTGCAATCTTGCTATAACTAGACGTAAAATATAGCTATGTTAGCAATATCAGAACTCAAAAGCAGCCTGGAAAGCATTAAGAACAAGCTAGACTTGCCAAAACTTGTGCAACAAGCCAACGATCTGGAGTCCCAAACTTTAGCAGAGGGCTTTTGGGATCATAAAAACTCCGGGCAAGTGGCTAGCGAACTAGGTGCTTTACAGGCACAAATTAAACTTGTAGAAGATTTCGAGCAGCAAATTAATGAATTTTTAGAGTTTTGCCAGTTAGACCCCAACTTTCAAGATTCTCCAGAGGCTCAGACTGACTTGCAAAAGCTCATGCAGCTTCACGATCAGCTTGTTTTAGAGTCCACATTATCTGGCAAGTACGATAAGCTTTCCGCAATCCTTAGCGTCCATTCTGGCGCTGGTGGCGACGATGCTCAGGATTTTGCTAATATGCTAGCCGATATGTATAAAAACTATACCCAGCTCCAAGGTTGGCAGGCCACATTGGTCGACGCCGACTACACAGCAGCTGGTATTAAGCATATAACCCTGCAAATCCAAGGTACATACGCCTATGGCAATCTTAAAGCCGAGCATGGTGTCCACCGCTTGGTACGCTTATCCCCATTTAATTCTGGAGGCACCCGTGAGACTTCGTTTGCCATGGTTTCAGTAATTCCCGAACTCAAACAAGATAACAGTTTCCAACTTAGCCCCGATGATCTTAAGGTAGATACCTTCAAGTCCTCTGGGCCAGGTGGCCAGTCTGTAAACACTACAGATTCCGCTGTCCGCATTACCCACATTCCAACCGGCGTCCAGGCCGCTAGCCAGTCCGAACGTAGCCAACACCAAAACAAAGAAAATGCCCTGGCCATGTTGCAATCTAAGTTGTTGCATCTGCAGCAAGAGCAACAGGCGCACACCATAGAAGAAATCCGTGGTGATAAAACTGCAGTCTCATTTGGTTCACAAATCCGTTCCTACACCCTACATCCTTATAAACTAGTTAAAGACCACCGCACAAAACATGAGTCTAGCCACCCCGAGCAAGTTTTCGCAGGTGAAATCCAAGATTTTATCGACAGCTTTTTACTGACATAAGTCCCACACAAAAACATATAGATCCCCGAGCATTAACAGTGACGCAGATCCAAGCAGACACAAAATACTATACAAAAAAACCCTCCTAAGAGGGTTTTGATTGACTAGCAAGCTAAAGCGAATTACTCCGCAGCTTCTTCTGTCATTTCTTCTTCCATGTAGTCAGCGTCCATAGAATCAGCATCCATAGTATCTTCCATAACTTCTTCTACAATAATATCATCAACGCTTAGCTCTTCATTTTGAGCGGCGCACCCAGCAAGTGCAAGGCTAGCAACAAGCATCATGCTTGCTAGTACAGCAAATTTTTTAGTCATTTTGAAAAATGGTTATATATATAAATTTGGTATCTCTAATTTATTACATTAAATAGCTTTAAATCAACCATAAATTACGATACTCGCTCGACATACAAGCCAGATTCTGTGTTAACTCTAATCTTTTCCCCTTCTTTAATGAATAAAGGTACCTGAACCACTAGCCCTGTTTGCATTGTTGCAGGCTTGTTGCCACCACTCGCTGTGTCCCCTTTTACACCTGGGTCAGTTTGAGTTACTGTTAGCTCTACTTTGGGAGGCAGCTTTACAGCTATTGGCAGGTCGTTAAATGTTAGTAAATCCACACTCATGCCATCTACCAAGTAGTTTTTGACCTCGTCTATTGTCTCGTGGTCTAGTTCGTGCTGTTCAAAGTCATCGTCTTGCATAAAATAAAATGCTTGGGGATCAGAATATAAAAACTGCGCTCTTTTGTGTTTTACATCAGCAGGTTTGAGTTTTTCGGCACCCTGGAAAGTCCTAGGCAGTACCGCCCCAGTTTTTAAATTTTTAATCTTTGTCCGGCAAACACCTCCAGCTCGAGCTTGTTTAGAGTGTTGGGCTGTTAAAATCACATAAGGCTCACCTTCCAAAATCAGAGCCATACCGGGTCTTAATTCACCAATTGAATACATGTATTTCAGTTAAATTCTAGTGTATAGTATATGAGAAAGTTAATTTAAGTCCATAGAATATGTATAAAATAGTCATGAATTATTTATCAAAACGGCTTCCTGAATATGGTTTCTTTGCCCTCTTACTTGCCATGATGTTTACAGGCAGTTTTAGCCTAAACATGCAGTCCCAACTTTTTTATGGGATCTTAGCCTCCGCAGTTGCATTAATCATCATGTCTTTTTATAAATCTTTCAACCCAAAATTAAAGTTTTCCCTCGCCGACAAATTTCTCGTGGCTTTTTTAGTCCTTTTTAACTTTTCACACTTTTTTGCACTAACACCTTATGGATTTAAAGAGTTTATCACCTTTAATGTAGGGGCTCTCATATACTTTCTAGCAGCCAATTTAGACCTTAGAAAATTTTCTACAAATCACCTGCAAACAAGCATGCGCCTAATTATGCTGGGGGTTTTTAGCTATGGGTTTTATCACATGTACAACCTTTACGATGCGCGTTTTAGTTCTTTTTTCCGTGGTTCCGAAATATATACTACATACCCAAATGCCCTAGCCTCTTTGTTAATTGCCGTGATTGTCTTGAGCTTTGTACTTAAAAACAAAAGCAAGCACATTTTACAAATCCCAATTATGGGCATACTTTCTTTTATGGCACTTGTGCTCACGTGGTCACGTGGAGCTTTTTTGGCTCTTGGAGTTGTCGCTGCCTTAAACTTTATATATGGGCTTGTAACAGTAAAACCTCTTAAAAAACTAGCTTCAAATACCATTAAGCTGCTTGTAGTTGCTAGCCTCGTGTTTGCTTGGTCTGTGAGCTACGATAGCAATTTGCCTTATCCAGTCGATGGGGTTTCTCGTTTGCAGTCTGCAGATGTTTCTTCTAGCACAAGTTTGCAAGAGCGCTATCTGCACTTTAATGCAGCTATTAAACTCGGACTCAATAACATCTTAGGGGTTGGCTCTGGTGGCTATGAATATATAGCAGCCAAAGACCAGCAACAACTGCTAACACAAGCCCCACACGCCCACAATATTCTCTTAAAACTCTGGAGCGAAAATGGCCCAATTGTCGCAATTTTATTTACAATCTTTTTAATCTTAAGTCTTTCTAATATTTTTAGACATTTAGTAGAAACCAAAAAGGATCTCCGGACCCATTACTACATTCTATTTTCCCTAGTACTTGGGCTTCTTATTCATAATCTAGTTGATTACAATTTAAATTTCACAGCCCTTAATTTTATCTTCTTTGCCTTATTAGGCTGCCTCAAAAACTTCTACTTATTCAATGCTAAACCACATCTTTTTAAAAAGGTCCAATACCTACCACCAGCTAAGGCCAATAACTTAGAGGCCGGACTCATGATGTTTTCTTTGGGAATCTTAGTCATATCTAGCCTGCAACTCGTGGGTTACTACAATATTAAAATGATGGAAGATAATCCAGAAACAGCCAGCCAATACCTAGCTGCAGCTAAACTCGCCCCTTTCAAACATATGTTTTATGAGCATGCTCCAGACTACAAGTTAACAGGCTTAGAAAAATACCCAGAATACTATCCGCTTTATCAAGCCACAAGCCAGTATCAAAAGGCCCTAGAGCTCAACCCTAAAAACGACTTAGAACTGCACTTCCAACACCTAAATTCCATTGGGTTTGCAGTCGAGCCAGAACAAAAACAGTTCTACCAAGACTTACTCACCGAGTACCTGTACCTGCTCAGACAAAACGCTCATTTAACAGTTAGCACCAAAAATCCACGGGCAGCGTACTACATAGCTAAAAACCTTGGCTTAAATGAGCTTGCATATGATTTAGAAATAGCGCATTTTAACGAAGTCGAAAAGTTCAACATTCGATATGGACTAGATATAAATCAATTCGAAGATGACAAAGATTTTAATAGCCTCTAGTAACCCAGGCGGGGCCTATGCCCACTTAATCCTAGCTCAGTAAATGCAAACACTTCAGTTAATTCAGCAAAAACGCCAGCAACTGCAAAGCTTAGAGTTTGAAAAGTTTTGGCAAATTGGCCCTAGTACTGGCCAGCTACTTAAAGACTACATTCTTAAGTCCAAGGCTCACAACGTCTTGGAGCTTGGTAGTTCCAGTGGTTATTCTGGCCTCTGGATTGCCGAAGCCCTCCTGGAAACCGGTGGTCAGCTTTTTACAATCGAGTCCCACCTGCAGCGCCATCAAACAGCCCTCCAGACTTTCGAAAATGCCGGTGTTAGCAATTTTATCCATGCTATCAGGGATCATGCCCCAGAAGTATTTACCAGGCTTCCCCGTCCAAATTTCGATCTCATATTCATAGATTGCACCAAGCAGCAAACCACAGAGATTTTTCAAGAGGCCTACAAAGTGCTCCAGCCCCTAGGCTATATTCTAATCGACAACATCAACAGCCACAAAGACAGCTTTACAGACTTTTTCTGCTACCTGAAAGCCCACAACTACACTTACGAGATTATTGATATAGATGCCGGAGTCTTAGTTTTCCAAAAAAAATAGCTTAGCACAGAGCACAAAACAGACTAGTCTAAAATCTGCAAGCTACTTAGAGGGCTTTGGCAGTCCTTATTCATGTAGCCAACCTTAGGAGAAAAAAACAATCTTAGGCTTTCAAAATCGTTTGCTAGCAGCTTTTTGGAGTCATTTGCATTGACTGTAAACATTTGCGTTTTAACTTGCTGACTATTGCTAATACACCCCAGCTTGATCCTAAAGCTATTTTCTGACAGTCTAGTAACCACAGTCGAGTTATTTTTAGCAAAATCATTTAAAACCTGACTTTCCGAAACAAAATTTAAGGAAACAGCCAACCCACTACTCTCTAACTTAGTTTGTTGTAGGTCCAAAAAACCCTTCAAAAAACCATCCACAAGTTCTATTGTTTCTACATTTGGGCTGCTAGCTAGATTGTCTGAGCTTTGGTCTCCAGTAGCCCCAGAGCTGTTATCTGCCTGCACCTGCAAAGATTCCACGAATTTAGCAGCTTCATTCGAAACCCTGTTGGATGTCCCCAAAGCCTGCATTTTTTCGACCTTAACTTCTAGCTTTCTCAGATCATTATGCAAAAAGCGCATTTGGTTATACAAATACCCGTTAAAGAGTCCAAGCGCAATGATACAAAGTGTTAAAATAAACTGATACATATAATAATTTAGCCAATAATAATATAGCAGCTTTCTCTAATTTAAAAAAGACTTGCAAAAAACCAAAAAGCCAGTATAGTCTCTTCTTAAGTTATAATTCTATCTATGAAACTTCCATTTCTAAAGCAGCTATTTCCAGAAAAGAATCCAGCTAATGCTAGTACTGGTAACGAAGGTCGGAACAAGGGGGCACCACAGCAAGAGCATCTTGCGCAGGCTCCTGCACAGGCTCCTGCACCTAAGGGGCCGTCTAAAGTCAGCAGGTTTATTCAAACTGCTATGGCATCTGCGCTCTTAACAGTAGTTGCACCCAGTCAGTCTCAAGCTGATGAGGAAGTAAATGGACAAATAACCAAGTCAGTTTCGCTTGGAGCAGCCTTTAGTTTTAGTCAAAGAGAGGATCTTAACATACTCGGTATAGACCAAGGACTTTGGTCCTTCACAGGAGCTTTTGAGAAGGTAGGTAACAGAACAATCCCAAAAATCCTAGAGCTGGAATTCCTGAATCTATGGGAGCTCAATAAGAATTATTTTACAACTTTAGACCTAAAAGCAGGCCAATTTACCCCAAGCCTTGTAGATGAGAGTTATACGCGCCGCGTAGACAATGGCTTTAGTATCGAACCTATGGTGGGCGTAAAATTCGCACAGTACTTTAACATATCTTTCGGAATAGGCTTATATGACCTCTATAGTATCTATAAGCAAAAAGAGCTAACCTTTATGGATCCATCGCTCAATACCAGTTTTGATGGTATGCGCGTTAGTAGTGATTATCAAGATTTATATTTGAACATACCTGTAGCTGCCCAGTTTAAGAGTAGTCTAATGACTGTCAGCCTAGAAGCAACACCAATACTGCCTGTACAGGTAGATAGCCAGCTAGTTGTTCATTTACCAAAAATCTGGGACATAGGAACGTGGGACATAGGTATGGCCTATATTTTTACAGATCCAATCAAATGGAATCAAAACGAAGCAGGTCTCGTGCCTGTTGGCCCAAATCAAGAGCCTTTTAAAGGCCAGCTCAATCCTGAAGACAAACACAGTTTCGAGTTTTTCATAAGCTACAACCACCTATTAGAACCAATGCTTAGGCGAGCTAAAGCAGAGCCAGCAGGCATCTCCTTTCGCCTTTCTGCCTCACCCATAGATGACTATAACTCCATGCCAGGCTGGAACGTTGGCCTCTTACTAGGCTACACCCCACCCCCACCAAAAATAGAAACAATTACTGAGACGGTAGAGGTCAGAGTAGACTGCCCTGTGGAGGAATCTGAGGCGGGCATGTCCAGCGATGAGTCGACAGTCTGCGACGATAGCTCAACTACAGCTGTTCAATCCACAGCAGGAGTAGAAAAACGCCTAAGCATCTGCAAAAACAAACTCAGCAACCCAACCACCACAAAAGCATGGGTAACTGCACTTAACGCAGTTTATCAATCAGACGCAGAGTGCCTGCACCTCACAAATTTCAACCCAGGTCAATTAAAGTATTTTAGCTTGGCAGCAACTAGTGATGAGCTCAATACAAACGGTAAGGAAAAAAGCTACATCGAGCTAGAAATCGAAAATATCAGCAACCCACAAAACCAGGTTCCAAAGGAAACTTTAGTAGGCTTGCACACAAGTGGTGTATTCTATTCAATAGAATTGCTGGGTAGGGGTCGGGCTACTGATACCAGATTAGCAGATCAATCCTATAGGAGGAGTATAAACACAGCTCGCAAGTTAGTCCTCATAGTAAACAACTATGATCAAATAGCTAGCACTCAACACCTAAGCAACACTGTCTTAAAATTAAGGACCCTAGAATATTTCAATACACTATATTCAGACCGAGGAGGTACTGTGTCACTAGGAGGTCACTTTGAAGCATGGCTAAAAAAAGGAAGAAACAACAGCTTAGCAGTTAGCAGAGCAAGACATAAAACTATAGTCATAGGTAGTGATTGCCGCACTGAATTCTGCGGGCTTACAATGGGGCAGATCGATGTATATCACGAGGCACATCACAACAGTGATAAATAGTAGAGAGGGCATTGCTAGGGCTTAAGGCAGGCTTTGCAGTTGTGTTTAGTCAATAATAAATCTATCTGGGTTAAACTCTAGCACTCGCGAGGTGTTTTGGCCCGGATTTTTTTGTGCTCCAGTTCCAAACAGATTCGAGCCATTGGCATCGCTGTTATCCGCAGGTGCATCTGGGTTTAAGAATTGGTTTAAGTCTTGCATAACTGGGAATAAATCTAGGTCGCTGTTGGAGTCTGCAGAGGCTCTCGTAAACTCTTTTGGGTTTTTGGAGCTTGCACCAATCCTCAAATCTAAATCTACTTGGCGTAGGTATCCGTTTATATCGTACAAGCGCATACTAGCCTTTAGCTTAGTATTTTTGCTTAGGAGTTTGGGCACACGCAAAGTGCCTGTGTAAGGGCTAGCAATTGCTGTGTATTGCAGCTCGTCGTTTAGGTAGTATTCTACCTTATCGACTTCGGATTCAGAATCAACATCGACCAAAACGCTATTTGTGCCATAGTCTAGGTAAAAGCCATCAGCTAGGTTTAAGACGTGCAAAGCCAGATATTTGTTGGCGTATTCCGCACGGCACAGTTGTGATTCCTCTTGGATTGGCTTGCCAATAGCTAGGTTTTCTCCTAGATTAAGCTTTTCTCTAGCCTCTTGGTCTAAGAGCATAAACCACTCAGCGACTTCTGCTTGTCTATCGGCCAAAAGTCGTGGCGTAAATTTTTCAGCTTGTGAGTTATCAAAAAAAGTAAAGGCCTTCACAAAACGCCTTGGGCAGTATTCGTTCGGCAGTTTTAGATTTCTCTCATCGATAACGGCTTGGTAAAAAGAATTATCTGGGTCTACCGGCACAAAGTCTGGCAAAAACCAATCCTCACTTACTAGTGTTAAAGGCGTCGTATTCGAAGGTAAATCTCCACTTAAGCTGCTGATTAGCACACGCTCGAGTTTGTCTGGTTTTTGAAATTCCGAGGTCTCAACCTCTTCGTGTAAAAGATTCATAGTATTGTGCCAAATAGGTGTGGCTCCCACATATCCAGAGGCATCTAGGCTCATTTTAGAGCCATCACTATTACCTGCCCAGGCAATAGTCACAAAGTCTGGGGTCCAGCCAGCTGTCCATAGGTTAGTTGGGTAAATAATATCTCCAATCTTTTTAGTTGAGGTTCCAGTTTTCGCAGCGGCATCGCGCCCGTCTGCCAAAGACAACAGACGCCCCAGGTTTACAGAGGTGTCCGACAAAATATCATTAATCATAAATGCCACTCGAGGGTCTAGGACTTCTGGCATTTCATCGAGTTCTTCGATTTCAGTATTGTCTTCTAAAACTTCTCCATCTGCTGCTACTACCTTGAGGATTGGGTTTATTGGTCGGTACAAACCATCGTTTGCAAACACAGTATAGGCTTGCGCTAGCTCTAACATGCTTAGCTCACCTGTTCCCAAAGAAAGTGGCCAACCATAGTCAGCGCTTTGGTCTAAAGAGCTAATTCCAATTTTTTCTGAGAGCTCCAAAATCATATCTTGCTCCCCACCAATATAGTAAGACTTAACCGCTGGAATATTACGGGATTGTCCAAGCGCCTTGCGCACAGAAATAGGCCCCATAAACTCTCCGTCAAAATTATTAGGCTCGTCTTCCCCAATCTTAATTGGAATATCAAACAAAGTGTGCCCTGGCGACAGTCCATTTAACATAGCCGCTGCATAAGAAATTGGTTTAAAGGTAGACCCCGGCTGTCTTTTTGCCAAAACCATATTATTGTAACCCTCAATTTCTTGGTTAGAAAAATCTTTCGATCCCACCATGGCCTTAATGTGCCCAGTTTTAGCCTCGACACTCACCACAGCAGCATTGTTGGTATCAAACCGAGTATTAAACTCTGCCTGCTCCTTAAGACTTGCCTCGACCTGCTTTTGCACCTCGTAGTCCAAAGTTGTATAAACCTTGAGTCCCCCATTTTCCACTAGCTCTTGCCCATATTTTTCCTCTAGTAGCTGCTTTACATAGGTTACAAAGTGAAAAGCCTTCGTTTTAGTAGTTAATTCATTAAACTCATAATCCTTTAGATTAGTTTCAGCCTCCGCTCTTTGAGACCGGCTAATATGCCCAAGGTCTTGCATGCGTTTTAAGACTTCATCTGCACGGCCGGGCAAATATACTATCGAGTCATCTGCTAGCTGCACATCTTTTCCAAGTAGGCCATAAGTGTATTCGCTATCTTTTAAGTCTGTAATATCCTCAATTTCTCGCTCCAGGAGTTCTTCCGCAGTAAATTCTTTAGTTAACTGGGTGTGTTTGTGGTCTCCATATGGCGAAAAATATGTAGGAGCCTTTGGCAAGCTAGCCAAGATTGCGGCTTCTTCTAGACCTAGTTCTTCAATCTCTTTGTCAAAAAAGACCTGCGAAGCCTTTTGGACCCCATAAGCAGTCCCACCATAAGGAATTCTATTTAAATACATCATTAAAACCTGTTCCTTAGTAGCGTGTCTCTCTAATTTTACAGCCAAAACTAATTCCTTGAATTTACGAATATAAGTGCGTTCGTTACTCAAAAGCGAGTTTTTAATAAATTGCTGAGTAATTGTCGATCCCCCACGCCTAGCTCCAAAGCCAAGTTCACTTAAAACCGCCTTAAACAAACCACCTAAATCAAAACCATTATGTTTATAGAAGTTATCATCTTCAATCGAGATCGCAGCTAACTTTACAAGTTCTGGAATTTTTTCTGCATCGACATTCTCACGGTCTTCATCTTCACTGACAGTAAACAAAACTTCGCCTTTACTATCAAAAAAGACTGTTGATTCTGCGCCCATTAAGCTAGTTATCTCACTTACAGAGGGCAAAAACACACTCATGACTGCACTAGCAGCAACTACAGCTAGGTTTCCTAGTGTAATTAAGACCAGCACCAGTAAAACAAAGCGTTGTTTATAGGTTCTTTTATGTAGACTTAGTTCTCTTTTATGTTTTTGAAAAAACTTTTTATGTTTCATAAGTTAGCCATATTTACTCTGTAGAATCTTAGTTTATAGCGTTTAAAAACGCAAATCTATAGTGGATAACTGCTTGCAAGTTTCTCTCAATTTGCTACAATATAACTAAGTAATATGCAAAGAATGTCATTTACCGCAATCCAACTACTACTTATTTTTATACCATTGGCCATTAGCTTGTACGCACAGTACAAGGTGTCGTCTACGGTTAAAAAGTTTGCCAAGGTCCCAAACGCGCAGGGCCTTACGGGCCAGCAGGTTGCCCAAATGATTTTAGATCGTGAGGGGCTTTCGCATGTTAAGATTTTTCAGGTTCCAGGCACACTTGCCGATCACTACGATCCAGTTGGCCGCAAACTTGGCTTATCTGCAGATATAGCCAATGGTAAAAGTATTTCTGCCCTTGCTGTAGCTGCCCACGAAACAGGCCATGCTATCCAACACAGGGACAGTTATGCATTTTTAGGCTTGCGTTCAAGCCTTTACCCTTTAGCCAAATTCTCTTCGAGTTTGGGTCCTATACTTATTTTTATCAGTCTTATTTTTCAGTTCACAGGTTTACTTAAAATTGGTATCGCCGTATTTATTGCCAGTGTGGCCTTTACGGTTATCACACTACCAGTTGAAATAGATGCTTCTGCTAGAGCACTTGTTGTTATTAACAAGTTAGGTCTTAGTTCTCCACACGAGTCTAAGCAAGTTAAAAGCGTGCTTTCTGCCGCAGCTCTTACATACATTGCCGCCGCCTTGGCAGCTGTAGCTGAACTAGTTAGGTTGATATTAATCGCAAGATCTAACGACTAAATATGCTTTCAAACATACAATTGGCCTACTTTCTAGGCCCACTACTAGTATCCCTTATAGGATTTTACACAGTCAACTACCTTAAGTATAGAAACTACAAAAACACCATCCGTCAAGCTAAAAGCCAAGCGGACCAAAGGTTGCAGGAGGCTAATACTTATGCCGAGGAACAAAAACAGATTTTAACAGATTTAGAGTCTGAATTTGAGGCCGCCGAAAAAAGTTCCGAACAACGTATTGCAGTTAAAACAGCTTCAGCTCAAAAGCGTGAATCGCGACTAGAGCAGTATGCTCAAAGACTCGATATACTTGCCAAAGAGTTGACCTCTTTGCAAAACGATCAGCAGGTAGTCACGGACAAATACCTAACCCAGCTCTCAAAAGTTTCTGGCCTAAATGCCTTCGACGCTAAGGACCAAGTCAAAAATCGCCTTGAGCAGGAGTTTAATACCTACCTAGAAAAACAAAACGCTGTTTATTTAAACACTGTCAAAAATCAGTGTAGCAAGCATGGAGTTAATGTCTTAAAGCAAACAATGCAACGCTTTACAGGTTCCAGCTCGGTAGATAAAGGCACTAAACTTGTTAAATTTAGCTCTAAAAGGGCTTTTATCCACCTTTGTGGTCAGGACGATGCCAACCTAAAATACATTGCCGAAAAATTATCTGTAGAAATAGATCACTGTAACGAGGCCAATACACTGAGGGTCTCGGCCTTTGTAATTTGGCACCAAGAAACTGCTAAGCTCGTTTTGAAAAAGCTTATTGCTTGTTCCAAAATCACCACGGAAGTCATAGACCAAAAAATAGACCTCGCTACCCGCGAGTTCGAACAACACCTTGTTCGCCTAGGCCACAAGATAGCTGATATTATAGAGCTAGAAAACAGGCACCCAGAAGTGCTCCAAATTATGGGGCGCCTTAAGTACAGAACTTCTTACGGTCAAAACGTTCTCAAGCACTCCTTCGAGGTCGCTTACATGGCCCAAAGCATAGCCTATCAAATTGGGGCTAATCCTAGAGAAGCCTTTTTGGGTGGATTTTTCCACGACCTTGGTAAGGCTTTAGATCAAATTCAAGATGGTTCTCACGATCTACTTGGGGCAGAGTTCTTGCGCAAGCACGACTTCCCTTTTGCAGTATTCCACCCAGCGGAGTCTCATCACTATGCTATCCCACCAGAAACTGTCGAAGCAGAGATAGTTATTATTGCCGACAAACTTTCCGCCTCTAGACAGGGTGCCCGTACCGAAAGTGCCGAAATGTATTTGCAAAGGGTCCAAGGCCTAGAGACAATTGCTAGCGAGACCCAGGGCATCAAAAAAGCCTACGCACTAGCAGCAGGCCGTGAAATCCGGTCTTTTGTCGACGAAAAAAACATTAGCGACGCAGACATGCCAGCCATAGCCGAAAAAATGGCCGATCAAATTTCTGAAGAAATTATCTTCCCAGGTAAAATTAAAGTAAATCTTATTCGGACCGTTGAGTCCGTGGATTTCGCCAATAAAAAATAGTAACCAACTATCCATATGTCTGACAAAGACTCAAGTAATATAAACAAAGCCATCCTAGGTATCGTTATCGGTGCTGCCGTCGGTTCTGTTATCGGAGCATCTGTAGCTCCTGACAAAGGGGTCAACACCCGTAAAAAGCTCAAAAAAGGCCTCATAAAAGTCCTCAAAAAAGTCCTCCCCAAAAAAGACAACTAAACCCAACTAGAGCACCTGCCAGCCAAGAACCCAGGCTCTATCGACTTTCATTTGTAACTACAAGTTCTCGCACATGCCTAATGTCAAGGTGTGATGGTGCTAAAATTGTATGAAAGTTCTTGGGAAGGTAAGATAGGTCTCTAATATACTCTTCATAAGAGTCTGCAGGTATATATGCTTTAAAGTTACATATTAAAACCTTTGCTATATCACCTTGTACAGCCTGCATTGTTTTTGCAATAGCCAGAGTCTTTTCTAGTGTATTACAAGCCGACCCTAAAATTAGCCCATTGATTTTATCATCTTCCAAAATCGCTTTTGTGCGTTCTGGAGTTGATCTTCCTCCATAGATGTATAGTGGACTTACTTTTCCAGAGTATTTTTCGTATATGAAGGTTTGCATCGCAGCAATACATGCAGAAATAAATTCAGGAGATGGTGGTGGCATATCATCTCGGCCGCTTCCTCGAGACCCCCATTTAGGCTCGTACCCCAGGTTTAGCTGCTGTAAGAATGCTGCAGGCACTTCGTTAAATATAATTTCACACTGCTTTTTCATTAATTCTGCAACCTCTAGAGCAGTATTTGCTTCAAATTCACTCCAGCTCTCTCCAACCAAAATAGTTAAATTTAACACGGGTGCACCTTCTACCCTCTGAGCCTCAATAATTGTTCGAAGCTTGCTATTCACCTCTTCAGGTGTGTTACCCACTTCTGAGTGGCCCAAAATCACGCCTTCTGCTTTCGCAAAAAGCAGTTGCTGAGCACTTATTTCACCAGTGCGTGCACATTGATCCTGGCCATCTTCAGGGTGTATATCGAAATTTTGACCAACTACTATTATCTTCTTCATACTTACATTTTAAATATTTTCCCACCTACTATTATC
>CAYVIV010000010.1:0-24515 GCA_964451705.1 uncultured Candidatus Peribacteria bacterium
TCTGGTTCTTCCTGTTGTTCTTCTTCTTTCTGTTGTTCTGTTTGTGGTTCTTCTGGCAGTGGCTCCGAGATTGGCTCTTCTTCGACTGGTTCTTCCTCTGCTGGCTCTGGGGCTGGAGCTATTTGTGGTGAGTCGATGCCAACAATGTTTTTAAGATAAATTTCTAGTTCGAGACTTGGGTCGAGCATTTCAAAACTGGCAGCTGGCATATGGGGGCATAAATCAAGATACTCTATAATGTCATTGGCGATAAAAGAACTTACACAAAATTGATTATCTAAAATACTTAAGTTAGCAGTGGCACCAGTTTGTTTGATAGCCGTGCTAACGTTGCCAGCAATGAGAATAGAGTCCGAACTAGCGTTTGATAACTTGTCAGAGTGTGCCAGAAAGATACCTGCAATTGGGCTTGAGTTTAAACTCATGTTTTGAATATTTAAGCCAATTGTATTATCTTGAAGGTTTATGTTATCAGAATTTAGAATCTCCAAGCCAGCGCTGATAAGATTGTTTTTAATCAGTAGGTTGTTTGTGGAGTCTATAGTTAAGTTAGGAGTGCTAGGTTCTGCGCTATAACTTAGGCCATCGGATGCAAATCCCAGGTGGTTGCCAAAAATTTGATACTGCGACCCTAGTATTCTGTCTTTGAATTCGGAGTTTTCTTCGGAGTACTCCCCTTTTATAGAAATTTGAGCTGCTGCAAAACCATTGAGTGCAATGTGGCAGACCTTGGATCCATGTGCAGATGCCAAAGAATCACCAACCAAGGAAGTAAATTGCAACGGCGTTATTGCGGCTCCCCCACCGTCTAACTGGACTTTGGGTGTATATGCTAAATCTGGATTGCTACAGTTCGAGCCAGATCCATCTATAATCACTGGGTAATTTATTTTTGGTAATGGACTTCTAATCTGGATACTATCTGTGGTATCTAGCTGACTAAAGTCAATTTGGAAGGTCTCAAACTTTGCCTCTGCAGAGCTACCTAGTATTTCTACTAGTTCTAAGGCTGCTCTAAAGGAACAAGTTTGCTCTTGGTCGTTTAAGTCAGTATCACAGACCTGAGCCTCGAGTGCTAGAGGCTTGTCTGTTTGTGAATTAACCTGGATTGTGAGATTTTGAGCTGCTGCAAAATGTGTTACAACAGCTAGTACTAAGCCAAATATACTGGCTATGCTAAATCTCAAGATTTGCTTTTGCAAGCTCCTTTTCATCTTGGTGGGGATTATTTTTATATATTTTTTGGAAAATTAAGACTAAAATGATTAGAAAAACTACAGTATATATAGGCACAGACATAAGATTGAATACTGGTAGATAACTTTGAAATTCTATAACAACAGGACTAGATGCCATCAGTGGATTGAGTTTATCCCGCACAACATATATGACCTTGTGCTGACTCTGGTGCTTGAGTGTTTTTAAATATTCTTGATTGGCAGCAATAGTTACTTGCTTGCTATTCTGCTGTTCTAATACCCCGGCAGTCACCTCGGAATTATAGAAAAGCTCTAAATATCGTGACTCTGGCAAGTTGAAGTCCAAACTGGGGTTTTGCCCAAGTGCGCACATAAAGTTTGACTCCGCTAGCAGCTTGCCGCAAAATTTAATAGGTGCGATTTGCTCTACTATTAAAGTGGAATCTACTTGTAGCTTATAGGTCTGGGAGCTGTGGTCTTGAATTTGTGCAAATATTTCATAAGTTTTATTATCAACAAAATTTGAATTTACTATGAAATAAAAATTACCTTGCGAGTCTGTGAGTTTAGAGGCCAACAAATTATTTTTCTTATCTGCTCTTTTTTGAAAAAGTTCTACTCTAAGATTCTGATACTCAGAGCGGCCACTAATTAAAAAACTAGCCGATGCCTGGGTGTTTATATTTTGAGGGTCTAAATCTAAACTTAGCTTATCTAAAGTCAAATTCTGCTGATTTGCTTTATCAAATTTGTTCAGTGGAGAGCAAAACTGCTCCGCACACCCTGGTATAGCTATTTCAGGTGGGTTGAGTAGTCGATTTTCAGGGCTTTTTTCTTGGGTATCCAATCCTTGTTTTTGCTCTATGTGAAGACCTGTCTGTTTGTTTTGCTCCAAAAGAGGCTCAAATTGTAACACTGGACTACTGACCAGCTGATCACTGCTTTGCTGTCTAGTACTCAACTGACTGGAATCTTTAATTGTAGCTGAGTCTTGTATTTGTAAAGATTGCTTGGAATCTTGTTTAGCCAAGACTGTTATTTTGCTTGTATTATTTTTTTGTTCATGCTCTTTGGGGTAATGTATTTCTTTTTGCTCAGATACTGCCTTGTAACCTAGAGATGCATAATCTTGTGTGGCCAAAACCTTGCTCGTCTTTGTATGTAGATTTTGGAGGCTACTTTCGTGAATATACAAATACTTAGTGTCCTGAGTTTTCTTGATACTGTTTTGGGTTTGAAGCTTTAAAACACCTGCTTGCAAATTGTTTAGTCGATTTTGAATCTGAGTAGCTTGATAGTCAAAATTTTCATCTAATATGCAGCTGAACCCTTGATATGCATGAAGGCTGACAGTCGGTATTTGAGCCTGAACTGCATGATTACTCATTTTAAATTTATTGGTTTTGCTAGCCGCATTCACCTGCCTGTCGGTAGTAGCGATAGACCCTTTAATTGGCTGGTGATTTCTGTGTAAATTGCTAGAGTTGTAGCTTGGGTAACAGGGGACTGTTGTACTATTTTTTTGCTCATTGATTGAGTTAATCCCGTCTTGTAGCTTGGCTTTAGATATTTGCTGGTATTTTACCTGCCTATAATCAGCTCTTGTATCCGATTTTGCCTGCTTTTGCCTCTCTTGAAATTCTCTATATGTTCTTTGACTATTTTGAGTTTTGTTTTCTAGTATATTTGTTATTGCACCATTTTTGGGGGTATTGTCAAATTCTGTGTTTTGGCTTGTGGACTGCGCACTTGCAAGTTGTGATCCCATGCTGACTAGGCATAAAAAGTATATCTTTAACATGTTTTGTTTAACCTTGCAAGTTTTCATTTTGTTTTATAATTAAAAAAGTAAATCAGATTATATTATCATAAATTTTTATAGATATCAAATAAGTTTTATTAAAATCTTGAGAATGTCTAAATCATGGAGTATTGTGTCTTTATAATTAACTTAATTATATGCTTGAAAACTACCCAAAGGAGGTACGTGATCGTATTGAAAAGATAGAAAGACTAAGGGAAATGGGCCAGAATCCATACCCAGATAAGGTGGAGCGTAGCCACAAAATCCAAGAATTTGTGAGTCAAACTGACTTTGCGAAAATTGATAACGAAGCAGTAGCCAGCAAGCCTACATCCGATGTTAGCTTGGTTGGTAGAATCATGTTTTTTAGAGACTTTGGCAAGCTAGCCTTTGCTAAAATTCAAGATGATACAGCCTCTGTACAAGTCTGCTTTAAGAAAGACGTACTAGGGGAGCAGTCGTATAAACTAGCTGTAAAGCTTTATGATTTAGGTGACTTTATTGCTGTTAAGGGTCAGGGTTTCACGACTAACAAAGGAGAGCATTCGCTTATGGTTGCCGAGCATATGATTGCCTGCAAAGCCATTAAACCATTACCAGAGAAGTTCCATGGGATGGCAGATGAGGAATTGATTTTGCGTAAAAAATACTTAGATTGTATTACCAATAAAGATTCATTTATGCGCATTAAAAAGCGCATACAGATGATTAAAAGTTTGCGGAGGTTTTTGGAGGATAATGATTTTTTAGAAATCGATACTCCAGTTTTGTGCCCAACAGCATCTGGTGCTTTGGCTAAACCTTTTACAACTCATCACCAGGCTTTAGACCATGAGTTCTATTTAAAGATTGCCCCAGAGACTTCTCTTAAAAAAGCTGTCTGTGCTGGTTTTGACAGAGTTTATGAATTCTCTAAATGCTTTAGGAATGAGGGTATTGACCCAACTCACTTGCAAGAATTTACTATGCTTGAGTTCTATGCCAGCTATTGGAATTATGAAGATGGTATGAAGTTTCAAGAAGATATGATCTCTAACTTGCTACAAGAGCTAAACGGCGGACTTAAGCTGCAATACCAAGGTCTTGAACTAGATTTCACCCCTCCATACAAGAGAGTTTCACTTAGAGAATTGATTTTAAAAGATGCCGATATTGACATAGATTTATATGATACAAATAAAGAATTGGCTGTAGCAATCCATGAAAAGGGGATTAAGATAGAGGATATTGATAAGCTGGGCCGTGGTAACTTAATAGATCAGCTCTATAAAAAAGTTTCGAGACCAAAGATTATTCAGCCAATCTTTTTAACTGGCCACCCTCTGGACCTCTCACCACTATCTAGGACTTCTGAGTCGAACCCCAAGATGGTAGATAGATTTCAGCTAGTGGCTCACGGTGCAGAGCTTTCTAACAACTTTTCTGAGTTAATTGATCCTGTGGACCAAATGCAAAGATTTATGCAGCAGGCCCAGGCGAGAAAAGAAGGGGACCAAGAGGCCCTCATGTTTGACTACAGCTTTTTAGAAGCCATGCAACAAGGCTTTCCGCCTATGTGTGGATTTGGAATTGGCATCGACAGGTTAGTAGCCTTCCTGCTAGACCTCGACAACATTAAAGACACACTATTATTCCCACTCATGAAACCTAGTCGTGAGGAGGTTAAAGTTATGCAAGAGCTTGGACAAAGCTTAGAGTAGTATTAGGACTTAGAAATTATAATTCAAAGCCTTAGAATTGATTCTGAGGCTTTTTGTTTATAACATTCATAGCTGCTTAGTGAGCGCCTAGTTGCAGCCGCATTGCTACCTAGTTGCTGAGGAACCAAAAGATTGGTTGCAACAAAAGTACTAGAAATAACACTACTGCAAAGATTGCTTTGTTAAAGCGTTCGACCTCTATTTCATGGTCCTTAATACAAATTTCATGCTTAAGGTCTGCAGCTTTTTTCCTGTAGATTTCTTCAAGTTTATGAATGTGATCGGCGTAGCGTTGGTTGTTTTGAGACAACATCTTTTTTTGTTTTTGTAGTTCTAAAAGTGGGACCATTTGTTTGATGGTTGTTTCTAACTGGATAATTTTTTGCCTAAATTGATCCAAAAGTCCCTCTTTATCTTCAATCTCTATCTTGGTTTCATAATATAACTCTTTGTAAGACTTAGAATTTATGTCGGAATAGCTAGAACTGCTTTTAAAGGCTTGAGGCTCAGTATAATTCGCTTGTGTCTCTTCGTGTCCTGTTTCGTCTTGAGACATAGAAGAGTCAAATGTCTCTGGTTTTGGCGCTCGTGTCTCGCGCCAAGAGACATATTGATTATAGGTGTCTTGGTGGCTTGGCTCGGCTGACATCAAACGCCGTACATCCTCTGCACTCAGCCATGTTCTACCACTACTTTTAATGTGCCCGACCTTACTAGAAGAGACATAACGATCTAGGGTTCGAAGAGAGACACCGAGCATTCTAGCGGCTGTCTTCCTATCTAAATTGTATGTTGCGGTCGACATTGGGCGTTTTGATTAATTCTGTTTGTGTCTCAAGACATGTCGCGACACTGTCTCTTCGTGTCAGCGACAATGTCCTTTTGTGTCAGGACATATGTCTTGCGTCATGATTATATCACTGAGTTATAATTTAATGCAAAGGGTTTTTTCCTAATAAGCTGTCAGCGACAGTGTCGCAGACATAGAGACAAAAGAAAAGCTTGCCTTATTTAACAGCAAAAGTATTATATGACTAAGCTAATTTGAACTATGAAACTAAGCATTTTAAATTCGCAAGAGACAGACATGGACTTTAGAGCCCTAGAACAAGCTATTAATAAGCATGTCTCTAGTGTCGCGACAGTAGAGACACAGCAAATTTTAGATGGAGAGTTGAATGTTGTTTTTGCTGATGAGGATCTTATGATAGAGCTTAATCAAAAATATCGTAAAAAATCTTATCTAACGGACGTTTTATCTTTTAGCTACCTAGAGAGTCGTAATGAAGAAGAAAAGCTCTTAGGAGAGATTTACATAAGCCTTAAAAAGGCTGAGAGCCAAGCAAAGCAGAAGGGCAATGATTTAGAGACCGAAATTAATTATCTTATCATACATGGCTATCTGCATATATTTGGATTTCGACACGATAGCGACAAACAGGAGGCTGAGATGATTAAAGAAGAAGACTGGATCTTGGCGCAGATTTCGGATAAGCTTGTTAGCAGATAAACGGGGTGTAGTTCAGTTGGCTAGAATACACGGCTGGGGGTCGTGTGGTCGCTGGTTCGAGTCCAGTCACCCCGACCATTTAAAACAATTGTTTATGCAAAATTTAGAACTAGCTGTATCAATAGCTAAAAAGGCTGGGGGGATTATTTTAGAGTACTTTAACTCAGATGCCCAACAAGCCAGCCTAAAGGCTGATAACACTATAGTTACCAATGCAGATTTAGAAGTGAACAAAATGGTAATTGAAGAAATCCAAAAGCATACCGATGGCCACGGGGTTATTGGTGAAGAGCAAAGCCTTGAGACAGATAGTCAATACCAGTGGGTAGTCGACCCAATAGATGGTACAACTATGTTTAGTTTTGGAATACCAACCAATGTATTTGCCCTAGCACTAACTAAAGATAAACAACCAGTGCTGGCGGTTGTTTTCGACCCTTATGTAGACAAGCTATATATTGCAGATGAGAAAAATGTCACATGTAATAACCAGCCAATACAATGCAACACTACGCCACTCAACCAAGACTCTCAGATCTACATTGGCCTGTGTGCCAACCAATCTGTGGACTTTAATTTATATGAGGTTGCAAGAAGGCTTTCAAATGACTATGCGGTAAAGTTTATTTCCTTACGCTCTGCGATCTATATGGATATGTTAGTGGCCAGTGGTAAGCTGAGTGCCAATTTATCTTATGGAGGACACGGCTACGACTGTATAGGGGGCCATATTGTGAAAATGGCAGGCGGTCAATATTCAGACCTGAATGGAGAGGCAATTAATCTACTTGGAGAAAACCAGGGTTACTTTAGCTCAAATGGGATTATTCATGCTCCAATATTGGAAATTATTAAAAGCTGCAAGTAGTAAAATAGCTTGCAAATTTTTAGAATCTCTATAAAATCAAACTACATGTTGTCGGGGTTTAGCGCAGTTGGCTAGCGCGTTCGGTTTGGGACCGAGAGGTCACAGGTTCGAGTCCTGTAACCCCGACCATTTAATTACTGTTAACGTTCAAGACACTAAATAAGCAAGCTATAACTGCTTTTATTCAATGATTCAATGAGCTAATGAAGATTTTCGAAAACTTTAACTTATCAAATCTCTGTAGCTTTGGAATTGGTGGAGCCGCTCGGTATTTAGTGAATATAAAAACGAAAGATGACCTGCTGGAGGCTTTAGAGCTGGCCAGTAACCAAGGGCTACCATTTTTTGTACTGGGGGGTGGTAGCAATGTTTTGCTACCAGATGAAGGTATGAATGCAGTGGTTTTGCGGATGATGAACAGTCAAATCACACTTAATAGCCCGCAAGAACTCGCACTAGAGTCTGGCGCAAACTGGACACAAATTATGAGCTATTGTAAGACTAATGAGATCTATGGGTTAGAAACCTTCTCGGGTTTACCTGGGACTATTGGTGGTGCTATCTGGGGTAATGCAGGTTGTCATGGTGTCGAAACCAAAGATGTCTTGCTAGAAGTCGAGGTCTTTGACACCAAACTACAAAAGTTCAAGATATTAAAGCTAGATGAGATTGATTTTGACTATAGAAAAAGTAGCTTTAAGCACTTAGATAACCTTGTTATTTGGAGTTGCCTACTAAAAGTCAGTAATGACCCTAGCGACAAAACAGCTGACCCAAATGACCTGTACCAGTTTAGGCAAGACAAGCAGCCACAAGGCTTAACGACAGGCTCATTTTTTAAAAACCCACCGGGGCATAAGGCTGGTCAATTGATTGATCAATCTGGCTTAAAGGGCTTTAGAATAGGCAATGCCCAGGTGTCCACAAAACATGCTAATTTTTTCATGAACCTGGGTGGTGCGAGCGCTGCAGATGTTATGTCTCTTGCTAACGAAGTCCAAAGGGTAGTAGAGGATAAACAGGGTGTCTGTCTAGAGAAAGAAGTGTTGGAAATCAAAGCCAATGGACAGCTTGGCTAGGCAGTTTACGTGCTGAAATAGCTGATAAATTCATTGAAAACTGCCCTTGAAATAAGGCACTGAAAAGCTAGTGTTTTTTGGGAAAGCAAACCTGTAAGGCCAAGTGGGTTACTGGTCTTTGTAGAGGGCTTTGGAGAAAAAAATTTTTAGCTAAAATAAATAGACAGAAATAATTATCCAAGTTTTTTTTATTTGTAAAAGCGCGCCGAAGCGCGCTCTGTGTACACCCGACCTGCTAATAGCTGAGTATAGGCTAAGATACTTAGGTCAGAAATATAAATAGTTGAATTAAAACTGCTAATCGCTTAAACTTGGGGTGGATATATAACCATGAGATCCATGATTTCAAAATCATTTGTTAAAAGAGCTCTTTGTTCTCTTTTGATTAGCTCGGTTTTCCTTGGACTACTTAGTATTGCGCCAGTTTCTATGGCTGCACTAATTAATCCAGGCGACAACCCTGCAAGTATTGCAGCTCAAACAGGTGGTGAGAGCGATTTAAAAAGCTTCGTGCTTACAATCGTAAACTTCATCCTTCTGTTTCTAGGGTTCGTGTGTGTAATTTTTATTATTTACGCGGGTTTCCTATACATCACTAGTGGGACGTCTGAAGACGGACCAGACAATGCAAAAAAGATTATTAAAAACTCTATCATTGGTATTGTTATAATCTTGGCATCCTTTGCTATTGTCAACACTGTGCTACAGGCTACCACATCGACGGTTGGGTCGGGAGTAGTAACGCAGTAAAACTGTAAAGATAGAATAAAAAAGACCTCTTAGCTACTAAGAGGTTTTTTTTGAAAAGGTGGTGGGTCGACTGGGATTCGAACCCAGGACCAGCGGCTTAAAAGGCCGTTGCTCTACCAGCTGAGCTATCAACCCCCAACAGATATTATATAAGTTGTTTTGGAATTGCAAGATATTTTTAATCGAATTTTAGTGGTGATGCTCTGTATGTCCGTGGTGTGAAGCATGATGAGAAGTATGATGTCCAGCATGGTGGACGTGGTGGTGAGTGTGTGGTTTTTTGGAAGCAAATAAAGACCAAAAGATAAAAATAAGCACTGGTACAGAAAACCAGAAGTTATAGTAATCAATCATGTTTCGGACATAAAAACTCGAGGTATAGAGCTCTACAATGTTGCTTTCCAGTATGTTTCCAGTTAATAAAGAGGCTCCAGAAATGTATATGAGCATAGTTGCAACTATAAGGCCTGCATTTAAAAAGCCAAAAATTATATTTAAACATAAGACCACAGGTCGCGAGTGAAATGTGCTTAAATGTACGTTAAAGACTCCACGCACTGTTAGAGCTACTATGACTGCTAAAAAGATAAATACTTTAAGTGCAATCAGATCAGATTCATTGGAGCTTAAATTAAACAGGGTCAGGCCTTGTAAGACTCTATCTGAACTAAAGACATATTGAGCCAAAATGTTTGTAAGTCCATCTGCACACAATATTCCTAGGTATGTGGCAATAATTGTTTTTAGGGTTCTGTTCAAACCAATAATAAGGCTGTAAGAAAGAATAATTATAAAGATTGAAACAATAAATAGATCCCAAGAAAGTAGAATATTCATACTTAAGGTTATAATAATACAACTTTAACTCTTTGCATGAATTGTTACAATCAGGCTAGTGATTATAATATTGACAGACCCCCTTGTCTGCAGGCTAAGCTTTACAATAATTTTAGCTTTGCGCAATGTACATTTACTAGGTATTGCTTGATTAGTCAAAGGCTCTCAAGTAGAATTTGGGTAGTCAATTTAACAAAGTTGTTTTTATGACAAATACAAGCTATATAAGTATCAAAGATGCTGCTGATTTGAGTGGGAAATCCATACAGACAATCCGGCGATTAATCAAATCTAAAAAAGTCAAATTCAAAAAGGATAGAACTCCTCAAGGTTTTAACTATCTAATAGATGAGCAAAGCTTTTGTGCCTTTTATAATATTCAAAGGGCAGATACAGCTAGAAAAATCGAGCCAATACAGGCCGAGCAAACCCCTGTGCAACAAGCTCAGACCACAACTATAACCCCAGCGGAAACCACACAAGAGGCTGCGCTAGTGGTTAAAAAAGATAACACAGTTGTAGAGTTTGATATTGCAAATGAGTTTAATGGTACAATCCAAAAACTTATAGACCAACACGGCAAGGAAAAGGAGAACTTGTTTAAACTTGTGGAAACTTTTCAAAACAAAGTTATTTCACTTGAAAACAAGCTAAAGGTAGAAACCTTATCTAAAAAAAGTTGGTACAAATTCTGGTAGAAGACTGTTTCGTCAACGTTAGTTAATTGACTGACCTTAAATTCTTTTTATACTAAATAGAGTTTAAGGTCATTTTATATGTCACTACATGAGAATGCGATTTACACCATTCAGAAAGCTGCAAAAACAGCTTTAATTCCCAGGAGCTTTATAGACATTCTTTTGCAACCAAACCATATACACAAAAGGCGACTTAACGTGCAAATGGACTCTGGGAAATTGGAGTCATTTTTAGCCTTTAGAGTTCAACATAATAATCTAGCTGGCCCATACAAAGGAGGACTGCGCTTTAGTGTAGATAGTGATTTAGACGAGGTCTCTGCCTTGGCAACCTGGATGACAATTAAAACAGCAGTTATAGACTTACCCCTTGGTGGAGCTAAAGGTGCGGTAGTTGTGGATGCAAAACAGTGCAGCGAGCAAGAATTAGAGCAAATTACTCGTAATTATGTGAGGGAGTTTTATGAAGTTATAGGTCCGAAAACAGATATTCCTGCTCCAGATATGTATACCAATAGTAGAATTATGGGATGGGCAGCAGATGAGTATATCAAAATATCTAAAAAACCCGAGGCTGGAGCATTTACTGGTAAGCCAATTAAACTCGGGGGGATTGAAGGCAGGGAGATTGCTACCTCGTATGGAGCTATGAGTGTTTTAGATGAACACTTGAAAACTAGTGAAAGGCTTAATGTTAACTCTCAACTTAGCTGTATTATTCAGGGGGCTGGCAACGCTGGGGCTAATGCTGCAAAGCTAGCTGCAGATATGGGTATTATGGTAGTTGGTATTTCTGACTCTAAAGGGGGAGTATATGACCCCAGGGGATTTGATGTAGATAAGTTAATTAGCTGCAAACTAACACATGGCTCCATTAGGCACTGTGTCGAGAAACATCTATCTGTAGAGGGACTCGATTTGGAACATGTTCAGATACTCACTAATCAACAACTACTAGCTATGCCCTGTGATATCTTAATTTTGTCTGCCTTGGAAGATCAAGTTACCAAAGAAAATGCTGAAGATGTGAAAGCGCAGGTGATTTTAGAGATTGCTAACGGGCCTGTGACCCCTGAGGCCGAGGCTATTTTAGACAAAAAAGACATTCAAGTTCTGCCAGATATCTTGGTAAATGCGGGAGGTGTGTGTGTTAGCTATTTCGAGTGGTTACAGAATAGTTCGGATCAAGATTGGAGTCGGCAAGAAGTTTTAGAAAAGCTGGACAAACGAATTAGAAAAGCATATAAAGATATCCAGAGTTTAAAAAACGACTACAATTGTACCTATAGGACTGCGGCCTATATAAAAGCTTTAAAAAGACTTAATTTGATCTGGGAGAACAATAACCCGAGTTAAAATATGAAGCCCATCTACTGGTTTGAAGAAGCAAAATCTGAAATTGTAAAGTATATTGGCTCAAAAGCCTGGAGAGTAGGACAATTGGTAAATTTAGAGCTCGGGCACGCAGCAGGTTTTATTTTATCTAGCAGTTTTAGCAAACAGTTTTTAGACAAAAAGACTAACTCTAAACTAAGTAGCTTGCTTTTAAAGCACCTTGTAAACCTAGAAAAAACTACTGGCAAGCAATTAGATTCAAACAAAAACCCTTTGATTTTACACATTAGCGCCTCTAGTTTTGACACGCTAAGAGACAATATCCAAGATTTTGAAAATGTTGGACTAAACGATGAGAGCCTCCAGGGATTACTCAAGCAGTATCAGCGGCCCAAATTTGCCTATACAACTTATATTCAATTTGTCTGCGACTTCCTGGAGAGAGTCTATAAAATTGATTACTCTGTTATAGAGTCTCAAATTAATGGTTTTATGTCTGTAAAACGAGTTCGATGCTTACAAGACCTAGAGACAACAGACCTGAAGGAGTTGGTACAAATTCTAAAAAATATTGCCACTCAGCAAAAACAACTGAAATTTCCAGAGTCTACCTTAGAGCAACTGGAGCATATTATTTTGTCTTTTGGCAAAAGTTGGGACACTCAAACCATACGTGACTACAAACAGTCCTTAGGCTTTGATTTAAATATTGGGCTACCTATAATTATTAGAGAGCAAAAATTTGCGACTCTGGGTGAAAATTCGGCCCAAGTGTGGATCCAAAGTAAAAACCCTCTGAATGGAAAGGATGAGCTGACCATAAGCGGCCATAATAATAAGAGGCCAGATTCTAAGTTACCAATCAAAACGGAGTATACAGTAATAAAAAGTTTGCTAGGGGTCGACTCTAGTGCTCAAATTCAAGAATTTATAAAGGTTTTAGAAACCTACTTTTGCAATGCGGTTGCAGTTAATATTATTATAGAGGATGCAGAACCTTTTGTGTATGGGGTTGAGATACTGGAAAGATCGCCAAAAGCAGAAATAGAAACTGCGATAGGCCTATCAAAGTTGCAAAATAAAGAAATTGGTCAATTGAAAGGCTCTATAAATTTAGACAACTTAAAAGACTACTTTAAAAAAGTTCCCTCGACTAGCTCTTCAGCTATAGACCTAGCTGACTGTGTGAGCTTGAACTTTCTTTCTGCTACTGGCAAAGCCTGTCTGGCAGACTCACCCTTAAATCATGGACTGCTGTTTATAAACCAAGATGCCCCGAATCTCATGGATAAACTTCTGAGTTTCAATGGAGTTATTGTTAGTAATCGTAACCAGTGTCGAGATACTATTTATCTATGTAAAATCCGAAAAATACCTTGTTTTCTAGCAGACTCTTTAAGTATTACCAAGACAGAAATCACTACCCAATCTGGAGTCAAAATCAAACCAGGAGCTAGGCTGACTCTCAACCACATAAGCTCTAGGCTGCTTGCGGGAGAAATTGAATTTGAAGATGTAAAATGTGCTAATAGCTTTGATGTATTAAATACAGAAGTAAATTTAAATCTATCTCAAAGTTTTGGTTTACTGTGTTTCTCCCTAAAAGATTCAAAGTATAAACAAAATCTTAAGACAAATAAACTCTTAGTGAACCTGAATGATTTTGGTGCTCAAAAAGAGACTACGGATAATAAAGATGCACTTAAGGTAAATATCCGATCCGATATTAGTTTTTTCTGTTCTAAACACACAGGTGTAAAAATTAACTTTCGATTTGACTCAAATACAGTTCGGAACAACCTGGAGCTACTCTTAATACAGATTGAGGCTTTAATCGAAATGGGTCTTAATAAAAATAGACTTGCTGACTTTCAGATTACTTTTACAGGTGCCTGTAATAATTTTGAGTATAAAATGCTATTAGATTGGTTGGCTCAAAACTTATCTAAACAAGTACTTAATGGTTTCCAAGAAATTTCTAAATTCTTTGAAGTCAGTAACTTAGAGCTGCTTTCGCATAAAGGCTTAGCAGATGAAAGATTTACTGGCTTTCACTTAAATCTAGATCGGCTGTTGCAGTCTTTTTATCAAATTGAAAACTTTAATGCTAAAGACATTTTTAGTCAAAGAGTACTGTCTCGGCACTTAATTTCTAATATACGCCTGAATGAGAATTTAAATGAGCTAGTACTCAAATTGATAAATGAACCGTCTGAAAATCTAAAATTTAGCGTGCAAACTATCGAAATACTCAATGATGAGTGGTTAAGCGGTTTGCATGATTTAGGTGTGGAATGCATTTACTGTGATAAAAGAACCTTGTTACCTAACAAAATTATAACCCTCTAAAAAATGAGTGAAATAACGCCCCTTATTATAGACTATCCTGGTATTAATCCTGATCTAGACAGTCTATCTTTTGGTTACCCAAACTTGGATTTTTCTAGACAGTGCCACGGTGCTGAGTTTAGAGAAATATCTAATAGAATCATGTTTGCTGTGGCATCCAAGGCCATGGAGTTTGTCGACAATCCAGAGACCACGGTTGTAGCCCTGGCCTGGAGATCATCGCTGGCTTTTGCTGAGTGCTTTAAAGAACTTGGGCTATCGAACTTTGTGCACTTTGATATCTATAGAGACGAAGAAACTTTGGAGCCTGTTTGCTCATATGTTTCTGAAATCCCAAGCCATATTGAAACGGTGATTATAGCAGACCCCATGCTAGCCACTGCTGGTACTGTCGGATATATGCATTGCTTTTTGAACTACCCAAATACTCAATTTATATATACTAGTGTCATAAGTGCTCCTGAGGGAGTAAGCAAAGTTCAGAGTTTGGAGCCCATGACAGAACCACTAATTATTACAGCCAGACTAGATGACTCCCTAGATTACAAAGGCTACATAGTGCCTGGTATGGGTGACTTTGGAGATAAGTGGTATTACAACCTTGATTTAGAAAGCTACTTTGAGACACTTGTAGATGTGGGAATTATTAACCAGTATGAAAAGGACCTGCTTATCAAGCGGGCCGCATAAATTTGTAGACTCTAAATGTAGCATGGTAGTCCCAACGGGGATCGAACCCGTGTTTCTACCGTGAGAGGGTAGCGTCCTAGCCACTAGACGATGGGACCATTGCTTTTAAACTCTTGCAAAGTCTAACTAAATTCAGTTTTGCTGTAAAGTTTAATTTAGTACAATGCAGTTAAGATTTAACATACTTAAGATGTCTGATTTCAAAAAAAACTTAATGCTAACTATATTTATATTTGCTGGCCTAGCCCTTTTAACTCCGTTTAAAACTACAGAACAGGGAATAGTGACAGTACATGCAGAGGTTGAGCTCGAAGTAATCCCTAATGTCCAGAAGGTAACTTTGGGTTATAAATCAGCTGAATATACAGACCAGAAAAAAGCTTTTAAAGATGCATCCAAGGTTAATAAAGATATATTAAACTACCTAGAGTCAATTGGCCTAGTAAGTTCGGAATATGAAACTGGGCAACTAAACCTCAATGAGTCATTTTCATATTATGACAAGAATGGTTCTGAAAGAAAATATGCAGCTTATGTAGATACTATAGTGACTATAGGCCCAGCAACCAAATCTACTGACTCTATTGATTTAATTATAGCAAATGCAGTTGAATATGGGGCTACTAATATATCACAGGTAGAGTTTAAGTTTGATAAACCAGAGGTCTACCATGAGCAGATGCGATCTAAATTAATAGATAAACTCACTCAAAAAGCTGGTAGTATTGCAGATCTACACGGACAAAAGTTAGGCAAACTTATGCGCTACACAGAGAACTCACCCTCTAGCACACATTATTTGAGATCAAATCAAATGATGGAAATGGCTACTAGTGATTCAATTGAACCTATAGAGACAGCGGCGGGTACCCAAGTAATTAAACTCAAGGCAAATGCGGAATATGCGGTGAAATAGCTTTAGGGAAAATTGTTTTGACTTTCGAAAATACATTAATTATATTGTGTGGGCGTTAAGGCGTTCTTTAAAATATTGCCATCTTAGCTCAGCTGGTAGAGCAACCGCCTTGTAAGCGGTCGGTCGTCGGTTCGAATCCGACAGATGGCTCCATTTTAAATATTATGGGTAGGTACCGAAGTGGTCAAACGGGGCAGACTGTAAATCTGCTGGCTTACGCCTTCGAAGGTTCGAACCCTTCCCTGCCCACCACTAAAATACTAGCTTTGTATACACAAGGTTTTTTTGAGTATCAGTCTTAAAAGTCATGAAGCTAGGTGTCTAAAAGTCGGGGACAGATTTATGTTGCGGATGCATGGGCTCTTGAGCCTGTACCTGCAGGCCAGAGTGCTCCCTTGGTAAATCGGGTGGCGGTTGCTGACTGCGCTCTATATCATAAAACTTCATCTTGGCTTTGTCGAAGCGTAACTCCACTTGTCCCAAGGCACCATTACGGTGTTTTCTGATTAGGACATCTAAAATACCCTTTTTATCTGAATCATCGTTATAATAGTAATCATGGCGGTAGAGCATGAAGACCAAATCTGCATCTTGCTCAATAGCACCTGAGTCCCTTAGATCCGATAGGACTGGTTCTTTATTAGGACGCATTTCTACTGCACGAGATAACTGTGACATAGCTATAACTGGGATATTTAACTCACGCGCAAGAGACTTGAGTGAGCGGGAAATTTCGGAAATCTCGTTAACTCTATTATTACTAAAGCCACCCTTACCAGATGTCATGAGCTGTAGGTAATCTATAATTAATAAGTCCAAACCGTGCTCCATTTGTAAACGTCGAGTTTTGGCCCTGAGTTCTACTACTGAGTTACCAAGTGAGTCGTCTATAAAAATATTTAAAGAGTTAAGCTGGTCCATAATCGGTCCTATTCTTGCAAAGTCTTGCTCTTGGAGTTGGCCTGTTTTGATCTTCCAGCTATCAACCTCTAAAAGAGAGCAAAATAAACGTTCTACTAGCTGTTCTTTGGACATTTCTAAAGAAATAATACCTACAGACTTGCCTGCTTTAGCTACATTTTGAGCAATGTTTAAGGCCAAAGCTGTTTTACCCATGGATGGCCTAGCTGCTAATACAATCAGATCAGATGGATGTAGACCCGTGGTAATTTTATCAATCTCTCGAAAGCCATATGGAATACCGGCAAACTTTTGCTTGGCATCTGCATCATGAAGGTCTGCAATCTTTTCGTAGGTGTCTGAAAGTACGTCTTGAATATGTATAAATTTATCTTTGACAAAGGTTTGAGACACTTGAAATAAGCTTTTTTCAGCATCCTCTAGCAAATTATCTACATCTGTATCCTCCTTAAAACCAAGTGCTGTAATTTTTTGGCCAGCCTTGAGTAACTTTCTAAGTGTGGCTTTTTGTTGCACGATAGTTGCATATTGGAAAATGTTGGTGGAGGTTGGAACCTCTTCTACCAATTCTGTTAAATATGCCGCACCACCAACGGACTCCATTTGACTATGGTCTTGCAAATAAGCCGTGACTGTAATCATGTCTATATTCACCCGCTTGTTAAAGAGGCTTAAAATTGCTGCAAAAACTAATTCGTTTGCTGGCACATAGAAGTCTGCTGGCTCTAAGATATCAACAATTTTAATTAAAGCATCCTGATCGATAAGAATTGAGCCTAAGGTCGACTTTTCTGCTTCGATTGAATGAGGTGCTACTTTTAAGTTGGCCATATGAATATAAAGTTTTGGAGATTATAATAGATAAAAATAACTCTAAACTACAGCTCTAACTTGTAAAAGCTCTTGCCGTCTTTTAAAATTGGTGTCAGGTTTTGGTTTATAAGTTTTAACTCTAAAGTAACCTGGTCTGCCTGGGTAGATTCAATTGCCTGTAGGAAGTAATGTTTCCTTGTAAGAGAGCTATAGAAGTATAGATTTGAGCCTTCAAATAGGTCTATTTGAGCATCTTCAGCTGCTGAATTTTGAGCACCAGTGTTTTGACTTACTATAGATGTAAATGCAGTTAAGGAACTACTTGCCTTGGCACTGTTGGTAGCCAGGTTTAAAGGAGTAACAATCAAGTAGTCACCTTGAGAAACCTCTAAATAATGGTTGGCAGAGCTGACTGGTAGCAATGTGAATTCAGATGATTTGAGACTGCCAACTGGTCCAAATAAAACCTGGTTCTCTGTAGTTTCTATAATAATTTGTGAATCACTATAAAGCTTTGTATCAATTGCGCTAATATTAGCTGGTAGTTCTAACTGCCTTGATTGAGAATTTACTAGGTCATAAATATAACTATCTCCAGATCGATAGTTCAGTAAAACTGTCTCACCAGAGCCAGACAGGCTAAGCTTGGCTAGAGTTTGACCAGGACTTAAACTTAAAATATCAACAAATTGTTGCTGGTCGGAGTTGAAATAAGATAAGAAATTAGATTGCGTTTTGTAAAAGTCCGAAGTCTCTGACTGCGAAATATCAGCTAGCTGTGGTTGCTTTTGAAGGTTTACAGTCACAGAGTTACTTTGACCTTGTTTTGCGCGAACAGAGAGCTCCTGCTCGTAGAAACCTTCTTTTCTAACGACTAAATTATAAGTCTTTGGCTTGAGCTCTAGGTAGCAAGGTGCCAACTGACAGGTTTGAGTTTGGCCAGCTACTTCGTAGCTAAAATTACTAACATTGGCTTGGATAGTCACAGAGCCTAAATTGTGCTTAGAGCCTAGTATATAAGTACCCAAAGCAACTAATGTAAAGCAACTAACTATCAAAATTTGCTTTGCGAGAGTACTCATAAATAAAGGGATTAAACTGTAGTAATTCTAATTTATGTTGGGGGCCTTTTGCAAACACTAATAGTATGATGGATATCTTTTTTCTAGCTTTTTGTTTGAATCTGCTTTCAAAAATTACTTTTTGTCTACAGATTCTTTTGAGCTGCTTGTAGCGAAAAGTTTTAATGGTTTTAACTAGACAGGCAATAGTCGTTTTTTTGACCTCTATTAGGTAAATTTGATTTTTTTTCGCGGCAATTATATCTATTTGGCATAAATCTGCTTGGTAGTTATGTTTGATGATTTGATAGCCATTTTTGAGCAAGTATTTGATTGCCAATTTTTCATACTTTTGACCCTGCTTATATGTATTCAACCGATCTTGCATATTTGTACCAGTTAGCTTGAAATAAAAAGATATCTTTAAAATCCATAAGCGACATTGGCTCAGGCTTTTTAGCCATTGCATAGACTGCAGCTAATTCAGAAAGTTTGCAAAAATACCCTGGTGGCAAGTCTAACTGTAGGCTTTTTGCTTTTAATAACTGCTGAATCCAAATTGGTACCATGAGTTTTTGCGTGGCTGGCTTTTGAATAAATTCTAGAAAGAAATCCAGATAGTCCTGGGTGCAATTGTATAGAAAGTTGTTAACAATTAAATTTGGATTGTATTTGGATGTATAAATAGAAACTGCTAACTCAAAGGCCTTTAAGACAGACCCTGGGATGCTATCTAAGTTCCTAGTTCTAACTAGAGTGTGGCAACTACAACGGTGCAAACAAGCTAAAAAATTACCGCAGCGACATGGTTGCATAAAATAATTAAGGTTTAACTTGGACTTTTTAGCAACCTGGTAGAGGGTTTCAAGGTCTGGAGAGCTTAAGCAATGAATACCAAAACAAAAAACTTTGGGCTTGCTCTCTGCAATTTGCTCTAATAAACAGATGATTGGCTTAATAGATTTGGAATAGCGGTAAAAATCAAAAATAAAGACCTTATCTTTGTAATTTTCTGGGAAATCATTAATTAACTGCGAAACAAAGTCCTGCTGTACTTTTCTAGATGGAGCAAACCAGAGACAATTCAGCTTGAGCTTATCAAATAACATAAATAAAACACTACTTGGACTTTTTAAACTATGACAATCTATGCCTTGCTGACTTAGACCTGCTCTGGACCTAATGGCTGGCATAGGACCCGAATTGGGGACTAGAGAGCCGATTGGAGGCGTAGCTAGATTCTGCAGATGGCTACCAATAAGCAACTCAGAGAGGGTAACTCCTGACCTGAGACTAGAAGATATTATCTGGCCAGACATTTGGACCCTGCCTGCTGGCAGCTGCTTGTTTAATTGTTTTTTTTGGAGAATTGCAGCTATGCCAAGGGCGATTGGTAGCTCTAGCTGGCTCAGATCTAAGCAGTGTGCAAGGTTGGCGGAGAGGTCTGTAGACAGTCTAATTCTATATTTTGAGTAAGCTAAATTAATGTGCTTAAGCCACATGGGGATTTTTAGAGACAAATTGGCTCTTTGTGGAGTCAGACTTTTATCTAGCACTACGCTATGGAGTGCTTTCGTAATAGAAACCTCGATATTTACTGGAATTTGATTGTCGAAAACTTCAACTGCTGTTTTAAAACTGTGGATCATGTGTTAAAAATTAGATGACTTTTCACTCTAAAGCTCAAAAATAAAAAACACTTAAAATATATTTAAAATGCAACTTGACAATTTTTTACCAGAACAGGTTTGTGACTTGATAGATAGTCTAAATAGGCTGCCATCGGTTGGGCGTAGATCTGCGCAGCGACTCGCTTTTTTTATACTTAAAGAAGACCTGGAATTTAGCAAAGAGATTGCAGATGCAATTTTGAATGCCAAGACTAAAACCTTGTTTTGTGATATTTGTTTTAACTTATCAAGTCAGACAGAGTGCAAGTTGTGCCAGTCTGGAAAAAGGATAGCTAATAAAATCTGTGTTGTAGAGGGGGTTTTGGACTTAATCGCTATAGAGAGGGCAGGTGTCTATGATGGCCTGTATCATGTTTTGCATGGAGTTTTGTCGCCGCTAGATGGTGTGACGCCCAAGCACTTGAGAATTGATAAGTTGATTAAGCGCATTCAGCAGCTTAGTACAGATGGGAATCAGGTCGAGTTGATTCTAGCAACACCGACGACTCCAGAAGGGGATGCTACTAATATTTATATCTCGCAAATGCTTAAAGATTTCACTCTGAATATTACAAAGCTTGCCAGTGGCTTGCCACATGGTGGTATTTTGGATTACGCAGACGAGTTAACTCTTAAAAATGCTTTTACAGACAGAAAAAACTACTAATTTTCGCTTGACAATGTGGGTTGCTATTGATTATATTTAGTGGGCTTTTTACAAGTTAAGTTTTAGATTTAAACCATAAGCTTATTAAATCCTTTTACATAAATGAAAAGATTAAGTCTCCAACTGTTCGTTTAATCGATCATAATGGTGAACAAAAAGGAATTATGGGACTGGATAAGGCAATTAAACTTGCCAAAGATGTGAGTTTGGACCTAGTAGAGGTTTCTCCACAAACATCGCCGCCAGTGTGTAAGATTATGGACTATGGAAAACATTTGTATAAACAAAAGAAAATAGACCAAGCCCACAAGAAGGGGCAAAAACAAACAGAGGTCAAAGGTGTTAGATTATCTTTAAGAACTGGAGAGCACGACTTGCAAACAAAAATTAAGCAAGCACAACGGTTTCTAGCGAAAAAAAATCTTGTTAAATTCACACTTATCCTCAAAGGACGTGAGTTTGCCCACCAGGACCTAGCATTTAAAAAAATGGCGGAAGTGCAAGAAATGCTAGAAGAAATTGCAGATGTTGATACTCCTCCTAAAAAACAGGGAAACCACCTGATGATGATAATATCTCCAAAAAAATAATCTTTATATAATGAAGCAAAAAACTCATAAAGCTACTGCCAAGAGGATCAAGCGATCTGGAGCTGCGAAAAGCAAATCTATGCAGTTTCGTAAGGCATCGAGAAATCACATCCTAAAAAATAAATCTAAAAGAGCTAAAAGAGCTAAATATCTTAGTTTGCCAGCTGCTTTTGTGAAAACATTTAAAAAATTACTTCCTAACGGTTAATAAGACATGACTAGAGTAAAGACCGGTGTCGTTAGACGCCGTAGACATAAAAAACGGATTGCCCAAACTAAGGGATTTAGAGGTTTACGATCTAAAATATTTAAGCAAGCAAATCAAGCCTGGATGAAGGCTGGTTTACATGCTTATGTTGGTAGAAAACGTAAGAAAAGAGACTTTAGAGCTTTGTGGATTACACGTATTTCTGCAGCTTTGAAATCTATTAGTGGAGAATTTAAATATTCTCGATTTATAAACGCTTTATCGAAAAAAGAAGTCCGGCTGAACCGAAAGGTCCTAGCAGACTTGGCACTACACCATCCAGAAACATTTGAAAAGGTGGTCAAAGAAGTTATGTAAATTAAAAACCTCTCAAGTCTGAGAGGTTTTTTTTTGCTTTGGTTTTGTAGCTTGGTTTTATTTACCAAGTCTTTGATTATTCAACTATGGTGATTTTGTTTATGATAGCCTCTTGGAGTGGTCTATCATAAACATCTGTTGGTAGGGCAGCTATAGCTTCGACAATATCCATACCTTCTGTGACCATGCCGAAAACACTGTGTTGGCCATCTAGCCAAGCTGTGCCATTTTTGTTTTGGACAATGAAAAACTGTGAGCCAGTAGTTGATGGTAAGGCTGTTTTAGCCATAGATAAAGCCCCGTAGCTGTGTTTTAGCGAAGGGTCAAACTCCTCGTCTATAGTAGTGCCTGGCCCTTTGTAAGAATGGCCACCTGTACCATTGGCATTTTCGAAGTCACCTGTTTGCAGCATGAAATCTCCAATTACTCTGTGGAAAACCACACCGTCGTAGCGACCTTGCTTGGCAAGAGTTACAAAGTTTTTATAGGTTTCTGGGACCTTATCAGAAATGTCTGCTGTAATGGTGCCAAAATTTGTTTCTATAATGGCTTGAGTTCCTGTTGATTGATTGTTCATAGATGTGAAAACTAATACTATTAAAATTACTAAAATTGGGAGGATTAGTTTTTTTACTTTATTCATAAGCAAATTGTTATATAGTGTTTCTAGAATAATATAATATGCTGAATCAATAAGTCTACTGTTTATATGAATTTTCCGAAAAAAACAAATTTAGAAATAGCTGCCCTGGCCCCTGTTAAAGAATCAATCTTGGCTGATTTTAAAGCTATGAAACCTAAAAACAGCTATCTGATATCTGGACCGAGTTTTGTTGGCAAGGCAGAAACTGCATGGCAAATTGCTAGAACTGTTGTAGATGAAAAATACTGGGACTTAGATATTTGCGTGTTGGATGCTGAGTATTCCAAAATTGGCATTAAAGACCTGCGTCAAATGCAAGAAATGCTGAGTAGGTCTGCACATGGAGAGTTTAAGTTTTGCATTATCAGGGCGATTGAATGCCTGAGTATTCCAGCTATCAATAGCCTTTTAAAGGTGCTGGAGGATACAAAACAGAACCTGTGTTTTATTCTGACTTCTAATAATTCTCAGCTGGTTTTGGATACAATTAAATCTAGGTGTCAGAGCTTTAATGTCTCTAACTGTATTGCAGACTTAGACATAGACTTGAGTGGCCACAAATTGGAATCTAAGAGTTTTTTTGGCAAAAATGCATTAGCGCTACATTATATGGAAGATGAGGGTTTTAGGGCTGATTTTGAGAGCTTTTGGCAGCAATGGGAGTTGTTCTTTGAGAGTGGCTCGGATAAGCTTTTTAAGGGTTTTTTAGCCGATCAAGACCGCAAGGCCCTTGCTCTTTATTTGGAACTCATAAGCCTGTGGTGTGGGCAACACAAACAAGAGCTGGGCTTGGAAAACTTTGCCTTTGCTTCGCGTGAATGCTTGAGTGTTCGAAAGTTGATTAGACAAAATAGCAATCAAAAACTTGCGCTGGAGGTTTTGAGCTTGAAATTAAACCAGGTTTGCGGTTAGAATAGAGTCTAAATAAAGTATATTTATGTCTTGGATAATCATATTTGCGTGTTTGTTTGGTCTGATTATGATTTATTTTAATCAGTACAAAGTCCAAAGCCGAAACCAGAGGATTAAGGTAAAGGCTATAAAACCGATGGTCGATAGTTTTGACGCCAAGCAACCAGTTACAAAAAGGAAAGATGGCCTAAACTGGAAAAGGCCCAAACTGGACTACAAAGAAATTGCAGATGTTTTTAACAAAGCAGAAACTTTTTACTCTAAAAAAGATTTTGAAAATGCAAAAAAAACCTATATAAATGTTTTAACGCTACACCCACTGCACCCTGGTGCAAATAATAAATTGGGCTTAATTTACCTAAAAGAGGGTAGAGCTTCTAAGGCTGAGGTGATTTTTAGGAAACTAGTTGAAATCAAACCACACGAGGCAGTTTACTATTCCAACCTAGGACTAGCGCTCTACAGCCTAGGGCACAAGTTAGAGGCTAAGCAAGCCTATACAAGGGCGATTAAGCTAGACCCGAAAAAAGATTCTAGGTTTTTGTCTTTAGGACAAGTGTGTGTGGATTTAAAGCACTGGAAACCAGCAATTAATGCTTTTTCTAAGGCTTTAGAGCTAAACCCAAAGAATGATAAACTATACTTTTATATTGCAGATTTGCTCATTAAAGTCCAGGCCTACAACGAGGCAATGGCCTTTATGAAAACATACCTAAATATGAATCCTTATAGCAAAGAGGCTAAAGATAAAATTCGTGAAATTAAAATCAAGTCAGGCGCATCTCCCTTAAACGTGGACCCAAGAGCAGAGCTCAAAAAAGATCCTCTGGATCTGTAGACCTAGGCAGATGGCATTGTTAGCCTGGATTGGATGCTTGGATGTTTGGATGGTAAATGATAGGGAAGATTTGTTGGTTGATGTTTGTGGAAAATCAGGA
>CAYVIV010000011.1:0-24086 GCA_964451705.1 uncultured Candidatus Peribacteria bacterium
AAGCACAGTGATGTGTTCAGCCGACTGGTACTAATAGACAATAAAACTTATTCATTATTCCTTCATTGGTACTTTCTCATAAATTCGTTTATGGTTTAGTACTAATGAAGAATCTTTAATCAGCATTTGTGCTTGTTACGAACAAAATTTGAGAGCGATTCTCTCTTGGCGCTTATTGCGAGTGGGGTACACCTGTTCCCATCCCGAACACAGAAGTTAAGCCACTCATCGCCGATGATACTGAACACGGTAAAGTAGGAAGGCGCCAAGACAGAGTTTCTCTCAAAGCATTACAAATAGACCTAAGATAATATATCCTGGGTTATTTGTCATATATGCTAAAATAAGTCTATATGATAGGTATATACAAGACTTCAGCTACAAGAGAGCCTACTAAATTAATACACTATGTACTTTGGGGGGCATAAAAAACAACATAAGTCGGTGTCTAGCTACTAGATTCATCCTGTGATGCATCTGTAAGGTAATCTAAGTAACTCAGTTCTACGTCAGTTTGAGCTTCTTCAGCAACGTGAGAGAATTCTGTGACTTGAGAGTGCAAAATTTCTTTTAACTTAGATCTTAGTTCATCAGAAATCATTGTTGGAGCATTGAGCATGTCCAGGAACCTGTATAACACCTCTGCATGCAAAGTATCTGTACCTGTGTTTCTCCAGCAGGACCTTACAAAACTTGAGTCGTTCCAAGGTGAGAGCTCTGCATATGTTCTTCTGGCGTAGACTGACATTGCCTCACTATGAGACCAGAGAGCTGTTAAGAAACGGTTTAAAAATGTGTCATCATTTAATTGGGGGTCTTGATGAATACTATCCATTACAGAGAAGGTTAGATCTGTGTCTACCAATCTAGAACGTGAATATATATCGTCTTGATCATCCAGTTGCTGACTTCGATATTCAACTTGTTCAAGTTCACTAGGATTGTTTGGGTCAAACTTAGGACCATCATGATAAATATCCTGAAATCTAGCTGGAAAATCCTGGATTGGTGTTAGGGTCTCTAAGCTTCTCGCGCTTATGACTCTAGCACCACCTAAATCAATTTGTTTGCCATCCAGGGTCCAACAAGCTTGAGTAATTAGGTCAATAAGTGAATCTACTAAGTCTTCATCTCTAATGTTCTCTAAAGCATCAAGAAAAACAGGAAGGCACGCAAGGTGATTCTCACCGATCGTCTCTTCTATAAATTGTTGTAGAACTAGCATTGCAGAGTTAACTATGCTCTTAGATCTAACATTAGTTTTATTTAGACCAGTATTCACCAATATCATAGCTGTTAACCCATTGGGAGTGTGCGCCCAATGTTCTGGAGTCTCCAAGAGTCTAGAAATATGTTTTCTGGATAGTGAAGAAAGCTTAGTAGTTATGAGGGAAAAGTCAGGGTTATCATGCATAAAACTACTAAAGTCTTTAATGACTTCCTTAGCTGAGGTACGTGCTTGTTCAGAGTTCTCTAAAATTTTGCTCATTGTATTATTTTATATTTACAGTCTATTTCAGATCATAAGTATTAATATTTTCAATGTCAATTTTAAGATTCATTTAAGACATGATTTTTAGCTTTTTCAGCTTGCCAGCCTAAAAGGTTAGTGGTGATTTGCATAATCGATGCCAGTGAACTGAATGCCAAAATTAGCCACAAAATTTGTAGAAATGGGAACAAAAAGTAGCCCGTTACTACTATTAATGCAAGCCAAATCGAAGCACACCATGGGCAGGCAAGTAGTTCGTAACACAAACGTTTGAAACCTGCTTTTGGACGAAAGCGTTGAATGCGTGTCTGCCCATTTTCCTGGACTTCATTTAAGTCCAAAGTGCAGTCTCTAACAAACTGGAAGACACCATCATAAACAAATAGTCTAGTTAATCTTTGCGTAGCTAGGGCTAAGACTACAAACTCAAATGTAGTGAGACTTTCTATATTGGCAACCACATCGAAATTGAAAAACTCCAGTTCCGAAAGTGCAAAAATCACAATGAGCACCACAAAAAAGAATGTGGACCAAAGTAAACTATAACTAACTGGATATGTTTTTTCCTTAGTTGAAACTAACATCTTGAATTAATTTTAAATATCATCTATAGTATAGTATAAAAAAATAAGAATAAAAATTGGAATTAATAAGAATCAATAAATATTTAGCACAATCTGGTGTCGGCTCGCGCCGTAAGGTTGAGGAATACATAACTGCCGGCTTGGTAAAAGTAAATGGCAAAGTTTGTACCGACCTAAGCACTAAAGTAGACCCAGACCAAGACAATGTTGAATTTGATGATAAAAACCTAGAGAAACAAGAGCTGAAATATTTTTTATATAACAAACCAAGTGGTATTGAGTGCAGTATGACAAAAAATCCTCGAGCAAAGTATCCCCAAACTATAGGGGATTTGATAGATGAAAATCCACAGCTCGCAGGTTGCACATATGTTGGTCGGCTAGATAAAGATTCCGAGGGCCTCCTAATACTCTCCAATGATGGGCGTATTGTGCAAAAGCTCACGCACCCAAGTTTTGCAAAAGAAAAGGAGTACCTAGTTACAGTAGACCACCCAATCTTAGAGCAGCAGTTACGCAATATGAGTTCTGGAGTGAATGTCAAAGGCTATAAAACCCAGGCATGCCAGGTTGAACAACTAGCATCTAGAAAGTTCACGATAGTCATTAGCGAAGGCAAAAATAGACAGATTCGTAACATGTGTCGTGCAGTCGGGCTACGAGTCCACAGACTAAAACGTACTCGCATAGACAAGTTCCACTTAAGTAGTCTACCGCAGGGAGAGTTTAAGGCAGTCGACCCAGCAGAGTTTACGGAGTTTTTATAAACCATGTAAGCCAGCAAATACCTTAGTCAGAATCCTTTTGCAAGATTGCTAAAAAGGCTTCCTGAGGAATGGTAACTTTACCAACCTGTTTCATACGTTTTTTACCTGCCTTTTGTTTTTTTAGCAGCTTGTCTTTTCTGGTTCTATCTCCACCGTAGAGCTTGGCCGTGACATCTTTTCTCAGTGCAGGGATGCTTTCTCTAGCAATTATTCTCGAACCAATTGCTGCCTGGACAGCAATTTCAAATTGAGCACGCGGAATTGATTTCTTAAGACGTTTTACTAGTTTAGATCCAGTATAGTAACTCTCACTCTTGTGCACCATTAAGCTTAAGGCGTCTACACAATCACCCGCAATAAGAATGTCCAGTTTGACAAGATCACCTGCTCTAAATTCTAAAAATTCATAACTTAAAGATGCATAGCCACTAGTAACTGTTTTTAGATCATCGTAGAAGTCTACCACAATAGAAGCCAAAGGCATTTCGTGAACAATCATAACACGGTCTTGATTTAAGTACTGCATGTTTAAATGTATTCCTCTTTTTTCTTGGCAAAGCTTCATAATTGCCCCAATGTACTCAGCTGGTACTAGAATTTCTGTTTTCACCCATGGTTCTTCGACATGTTCTACCTGAGAAAGCTCTGGGAGCTGAGAAGGGTTAGAAATCTCAATATATTGCTGATCTTGCATAAGTACCTTATAGCTCACAGAGGGAGCTGTAATAACTAGGTCTAAATCAAACTCTCTTTCCAACCGCTCCTGAACAATGTCTAGATGCAGTAAACCCAAAAACCCACAGCGAAAACCGTTACCCAAAGCCGAAGATTGCTCTGGCTCAAAGGTAACTGCACTATCATTTAGTGAAAGTTTATCTAAAGCCGTCCGCAGCAGGGGGTATTCTGAGCCATCACTACAGAAAACTGAGGCAAACACAAATGGTTTGGCTTTTTTATAACCCTCTAGTGGCTTAGCTTGGGTGAATTCCATATTACTATCTGATTGCCAAATTGTATCTCCAACACGAGCTTCTCCTACCGATTTAAAGCCAGTCACAATATAACCTACTTCGCCTTCATTAATCATTTCGGAAACTTCGTATTCAGGTTTAAAGTAACCCACCTCTAGTGCTTCAAAAGTATTAGCAGAGTTCAACAGCCACAGCTTATCACGTCTTTTAAAGCAACCTTGCATACAACGCACGTATACAACCACGCCCTTATACGGGTCGTAGACAGAATCAAAAATCAAAGCCTTAGACTCAGTGGAATCTACAGGCTTAGGTGCAGGAATTTGGTCTATAATTAGTTCTAAAAGTTTGTCGACATTGGTACCATTTTTGGCTGAAATTTTTAAAATAGATTCGGGGTCACAGCCAAGCAAATTTGCTATTTCTTGGCCGACTCGTTCGGGATCTGCTGCAGGTAAGTCTATTTTGTTTAAAACTGGAATAATTTCTAAATTATGTTCAAGTGCCAAGTAGGTATTTGCCAAAGTTTGGGCCTCTATACCTTGGCTGGCATCTACTACCAAAATAGCACCCTCGCACGCAGCCAAACTACGTGAAACCTCATATGAGAAGTCCACATGGCCTGGGGTGTCGATTAGGTTGAAAATATATTGCTGGCCTTCGTGCTCAAAATTCATACGCACAGGCTGGAGCTTAATTGTAATTCCACGTTCCTGCTCTATGTCCATTGTATCTAACATCTGACCATGTTTCATTTGATGTTTAGACAGGGTACTCGTGAGCTCTAACATTCTATCGGCCAAAGTAGATTTACCATGATCAATATGGGCAATAATACAAAAATTTCTAATGTTTTTCTGAGTATTTTCTCCTGAGTGTTGCTGGGTCATAAATTCAATTTTATTCCTACATAACTTAAACAATATAGCTGCAAAAAGCAAATAACAAAGCAAGGTGCAAATGTTTTTGTTTTTAAACAAAACTGCTATAATACAATCAAATAAAAGCACCTATGAGATTTTTAGTTCCACAAGATGTCCAAAGGGAAGATCAAATTATAGGGACAATAACCTTCAAACAATTAGCAATTTTGCTCCTTGGTGGTGGCATTACATATGCTTTTTACCTGCTTCTGTACCCGATTTACACTGTAATAATCTGGGCACCAGTCGTAGGTTTCTTTGCTTTACTCACATTGGCTATCGCATTTTTAAGAATTTTCGACATGAGCTTTACTATGCTGATACTTAGCTTAATAGAATATCTTTTTAAGCCTAGAATGAGGCATTTTCATAAGCGTAACTTAGTTTATAACCACGCATATTCAAAGGATCCATTATTATTTGAAAGCAGCCTAGATAAGAAAAAAATCGAAGCCAAGAGCATTTCTCAAGATAGTATTGAAGATTTAAGTAAACTACTAGATAAATAGACATTATGAAGCAAGTATTAACAAGTTCTCAAGACTCCAAAGTCAAAAAGTCTACTGCAAACCCTGCAGCTGCTACTCAGTCACATTTACGGATTGCTGAGATTCAAAACGATACAGCAATTCTAAAAAATGGAGCCATTAGAGCTGTCTTAGAGGTTGGCAGTATTAACTTCAGCCTTAAAAGTGAACACGAACAAGAATCTATTTTAGCTAGTTATCAGGCTTTTTTAAACACTATAGAGTTTCCTGTTCAGATTAGTATTCAATCCAAAAAGATTGATCTAGATAATTACATCTCTAAGATAAGAGCCAAGGGAGAGAAGCAGGAAAACCCATTATTAAAGCGTCAAACTCTAGAGTATGCTGAGTATATTGCTAGACTACTTGAATATGTAGACATTATGGACAAAAACTTCTACATTATCGTGCCATATCAAGCAGTACTCTCAAAGAAAACAGGGATCTTTACTAAGTTTTTTGAGCGCTTAAGGCAGGCAGAAACTGAGTCTGATTATGTGAAAAGGCGTAAAAATCTTGAAAAACTTATGGGCACCCTAGAGTCTCGAGTTGCTACAGTCACTCATGGTTTAGAAAACTGCGGGCTTAAGGTTAGAAGGCTTAATACAAAAGAGCTTATTAAAATGTATTATGCGGCTTATAACCCAGTGCTGTCTCGACAGCAAAAGCTAGTAGACGCCACAATCGACCAGGTCCAAAAAGACTAACTCGGCATTCACTCAATTCAATAAAGTTTGAGCGTTAGCCTTCTTGGTTTTTTTTCAGTTTGAGCACCTGCCTTAACCTAGGAGCTGGAACTTGTGCTAAAACGCGACTGCAGGTGACTTGCTACCCACGATACACTCAAGGCCGGTAAACTAAGTAGCACAAGTATTCCCCAGGCCTCTAAAGCCAATGAGCTTGTCTTAAAAACTGTCTGCAAATAGGGGACGTATATCACTAAAAGCAGCATTGCCAAAGATAACAAGACCGAAAGGTTGATATTTTTATCATTAAACATAGTTGTTAGTGAAAATTGATCAGCTTTACAAACAAAGACAAAAACTAACTCAAACAAAATAATCTGGGCAAAAATCATGGTCCTAGCTACAGACGGCTGTCCGAAATCAAATAAGTTAGCAAGTAGCTGCTGATCTGCCATTAAACCATATTCAAAGGCTACCACATTACAAACAGTTTGGATTACAAATGCAATAACTATAAAGAGACCAAACCTTCGTAAAAAAGATTCCTTAGGGTTGCGCGGCTGGCAACTCATAATATCTGGGCGAGCCTTTGTTTGGCCAAGTGCTAAGGCTGGTAGTGCATCTGTAGCAATATTAATAAAAAGAATCTGCAAGGGCAAAATTGGCAGCGGTCTACCCAGTATAGTTAGTAAACTCACTGAAGCAATCGTACAAAAATTAACTCCGAGCATATATTTTATAAAAGATAAAATATTACTATAGATTCTTCTACCTTCGGCAATAGAGGTCACAATGGTAGAGAAGTTGTCATCTTTTAAGACAATATCAGCCACTTCTTTAGTAGCCTGAGTGCCTTTAATCCCCATAGCTACCCCAACATCTGCCTGTTTTAAGGCAGGAGCGTCGTTAACACCATCTCCACTCACAGAGACTACTTCCCCAGCTGCCTGCAAAATTTGGACTATTCTAAATTTATGCTTTGGGCTAGTGCGAGCAAAAATATCACTTGTCGAAAGTAACTCTAACAATTGTTGATTGTTAAGCTGATCAATTTGGCTACCAGTAGTAACCTTAAGATTATCAAAGCCAATTTGCTTGGCAATTGCCATTGCTGTGACTGGGTTGTCTCCTGTAATAATTTTCACGTCTATACCAGCATTTTTTACAAGTTTTACAGCCTTGGCAACACTTGGTCTTGGTGGGTCTATCATGGCAACCAGACCAAGAAAGACGAGTTGTTCTTCCTCTAGTTTATCAGATTTCTTATAAGCCAGAGCCAGTACTCTTAGGGCATTTTTAGCATAAAAGTCTGCTTGGGCTAAAATCTGCTTACGAAAAGCATCATCCAGCTGTTGCAGCTGACCATTTTGGCTATATTGAGTGCACTTTTCTAGCAGGACCTCGCAAGCCCCCTTTGCAAAAACGTAGCTATCGTGGTCTATTTTGTGCAAACTAGACATCATTTTACGTTCAGAGCTGAATACATTCTCATCCAAAATTTCATATTCTGTACTAATACCCGCCTTCTTAGCCAGGACTTTTAGAGCTATTTCTGTTGGGTCACCAAAAATACTTTCGGAAATCGAAGCATTATTGCAACTATTGGCAATATGCATAAAAAGCTTTAGCTGATTAGATTCTAGCTTAATCTTATCCTTACTGGCTATCTTGTAGCCACTACCAGTCACAGGGAGATCCTTTTGATCTAAAAAAATATTTGTAACTGTCATCTCATTTTGAGTCAGTGTCCCAGTCTTATCTGTACATATCACCGTAGTTGCTCCCAGGGTTTCTATGGCATTTAACTTACGCACAATAGCTTTTTTCCTGGATAGTGTCTGTACACCAAGCGCTAATGTTAGGGTGATAACAACCGGCAAGCCCTCCGGGATTGCAGAAACACCCAGCGCGACGGCTGTCATAAAAATTTCGGATAATCCAAGCCCTTTGAAAAAGAACAAAGCAGAAATCACAAGCAACAAGACACAGATAATATACATTAAGTAGACTGCAAAATTGCGTAACTGTACATTTAAAGGCGACTCTGGTTCGTTAGTCTCAGAAACTAAATTAACAATTTTCCCAAACTCAGTTTGCGAGCCAGTTGCATATACCACACCAACTGCGCGTCCATTAGTTACAAGTGTGCCTTTATACAGCTTCGTTTCCTCTTGCTGAGCTTTTGGCATCTGCTTGTTTACAGGCACGCTTTCGCCAGTCAAAATAGATTCATCTACCTGCAAACCAAACGACTTTCGTAAAAAGATATCTGCCGGTACCTTGTCTCCAGCATCTAGTATGACAATATCACCTGGAACCAGTAACTCAGTGTCTATAACTATAGGCAGTCCATCCCTTAGAACTTTGGAACTAGGTAGTACAAGGTCTTGCAAAGCATTTACAGCATTTTCTGCCTTATATTCCTGAGCAAAGCCAATCGCAGCGTTAATCAAAGTTATAACTAAAATTGCTACAGCATCCAATAAATGTCCTAAAAAAAACGATATAACAGCAGCCAGTAACAAAACTAACACCAAGACAGAGCTAAACTGAGACAGTAGCAGTTTCCATAATTTAAAGTCATTAGACTTAGCAATTTTATTGTAGCCAAACTTAGCTAATAGACTGGCTACCTGGGCAGAAGACAGGCCAGTTTTTAAATTTGTCTGAAAAAGATCATTCATATCTATAAGTTAAACTACCTACACTATAGCAAAAAAATAGCAGGGAATGATAAACAAAAAAGGTTTGACAAGACCTAGGTGCCACGATAATATTATGGCACGAATTTAATGGGGTGTAGCCAAGTGGTAAGGCAGCTGGTTTTGGTCCAGCCATGCGTGGGTTCGAGTCCTACCACCCCAGCCAATTCGTCATATACGGCTGTAAGCGCAGGGATCATAAGCTCACAATTTCTTATTGACTATATACCCAAGGCTTTATAAAATTAACAGGCATTGGGGTGTAGCCAAGTGGTAAGGCAGCTGGTTCTGGTCCAGCCATGCGTGGGTTCGAGTCCTACCACCCCAGCCACTTTGTCGTATTTGGCTATAAGCACAGGGTTGTTTGAGGTACTGGTTTTTGGTTTAGCCGGGAAAGTGTGTGCTAGCCCTTGAATATAGAGAAGAGTGAACTTACATTAAGCTTTGTGAGCTTGCAAATGCTTAGGGCCACAAACTTCGCAGTTATGCTTGGTCTAAAGTTCTCTAATTTGAAATTTGAATCGTGCTGCTGCAAATAAAATTCAATTCCAACATGTTGGATATCAATCAGTTGGGACACAAGATATCTAGTGAACCAGCGGCATTTGGCAGGGTTCATGAGGCCTGTATCGGATAAGACGATATTTTTGTCAGAATTATTGATTCTAAAGTTGCAAATTTTCATCCTATACTTCCTGGAAAAAATAGTTCTCACCATATCGATAAGCGCTTCTGCTCCTAGACAGTCAATAGCAAGATTATGTTTGTTATACATATCTACAGATGCTTGGAGTACGGCAGAGATTTGCTTATGCACAAAAGTGTCAGCTAAATCTGCCTCCGATAGCACTGGTAAATCCGAGCATTCCTGTATGATTGCATAGTCTGGAGTGATAGACTCTCCATTTAAAGTGCACTTCGGTGAGGTTATAACACGAGTTGGCAGGTAGGGGACATTGCCTTCTGTTAGCAAAGTCAAATCCTTATCAAAGTCTTCAGAACCCTTGGTGTGCCACGTTGGTATTGCTCCGCAGTCACCACGAGGGATTTTAGCTACTGCAGTAGGTGTTTGATTTTGAGTTGGATTGCTTAATTCAAATACTATATGCTCGCTACCTTGGCCTAATTTGTCGTTATTAGTTAAATGCAAGGCAGTCAAAGGGAAGTCTATAGCTTGATTCAGGTCATCCTCTTGTTCCTCTTGTTCCTCTGGCACATCTTCATATTTAAATGCATTTTGCATAAAAAAGGTAGTTTATTTAGTTAAAAGATGATATAATACATAGAAAGACAAATAATGCAAATTCTATGCAATTTCTTAATCAAATCAATCCTAATACATTATTAAGTTTTGGTCTACAGCTAGTTAGCTACCTAGTGGTGTTCAAGGTGATACTAAAAATAGCACTTAATCGGCTACATAAACTATCTAAACTGACATCTAACTCTATAGATGACATTTTAATAGACAGTCTAGCACAAATTCACAACACGCAGCTTGTAGCACTAGCATTTTTGATACCCCTGGTAAATACTGTTAGCCATGTACAAGTGCTTTTAGCAGCAAAAGCTGCCTTAATACTCCTTGCAGCCAGCATAGTAAGAAAAGTAGTACTAGTGGTGGTAACTGGGGTCTCAAGCACTTATATTAAAGAGAATCCAGGGACAAAAACTATCATCAATGCACTTAAAATACTAGTTTCGATAGTTATATACCTACTTGCAACTATATTTATTCTAGATATTCTTGGAGTCAATATAAACACCCTAATTGCCGGGCTTGGAATAGGTGGTATTGCTGCTGCTTTAGCCATCCAGAACATTCTGGCTGATATTTTTTCTGCCGTTACCCTATATGTAGATAGGCCCTTTAATGTAGGTGATTATATTAGTTTTGGTACAACTAAGGGTAAAATTCTAAAAATTGGCCTTAAGTCAACAACTCTTGCAACTCTAGCTGGAACAGAAATTATAGTCTCTAATAAAGATTTAACATCCCAGCAGATTGAAAACTTTGGCCGCATGAAAGAACGTACAGTTAGCACCATTCTCACTGTAGCCTATGGTACTAGCCAAAAGAAGTTAGAATTGGTGAAAAAAATAGTTGCCGAGGCGGTCAAAGCCAACAAGGCTGAATTACTTATTTGTAGGCTCAGCGAGCTGGGGGATTCCAGCCTTAACTTCAAACTGCGATACAAGGTGCACACAGCAGATTACCAGCTATATTTAGAAACTAACGAAGCTATTTTATCAGAAATCCTCTCAGGGTTTGAGAAGAATAAAATAGAAATCCCATTCCCAAGCAGAACAGTCTACAACAAATAAGCAGTAGGAGTAATTAGATATCTCAAGCCACTCATAGCTTATCTACTCTACAGCTCGGGTGGTTTTTTTCTGACACGAGCCTTAGGTAAACAAGTTAATGTAATGTGTCAAGTGTTAAGTGGGTCTTAAAGTGATTATAAAATTATAACACAAAAACCAAATGATTTCAAACTCTTTTTATTTGTCAAATCGAAGTCTACAAGAAAACAGTGTTTCTAAGGCAAGACAGACAGTGGGTTTAGGTAGCTTCCATTGCGTGTGAACTCCAGGTGCAGGTGGGCACCAGTAGACAAGAATCCAGCTCCAGTAGTTCCAGGTAGGCCACCAGAAAGAGCAATCACCTGGCCCTGCGAAACTACATCTCCTTGAGATACCAAAATTCTGTAGACATGGCCATATAAGCTTCTGTAGCCATTTGGGTGTTCGACAATTAAATAGTGGTAGTCGAGCCCCGAGCCACCACGCACTTTTATCACTACGCCGTCTTCGGGTGCTTTAATCGGGGTTTGCATTGGTAGAGGTACATCGATTGCATTGTGGGGGATACCAAATAGGGAAAAGTATTCTGGGTCTCTAAAAAATGCAGATATTCCCCTGGCAGTTGGCACTGGCCAAATAAAGTTTGTATCTAAATTAACCTCTTTAGAACTAGCATTTGGTTTGTTCTTTTGTTTACGGGCCAAACGTAGTTTAGTTAGCTTATCTTCTATATCTGCTTTTTGGGTGCTAAGGTTCTTCAAAAGATTCATAGATTCTTGCTGCTGAGCTTTGGAGCGGGCGATAAGGTCGGCTAAGGTAGTTTGTTTAGTCTTCTGGATCGCAACTAAGTTGTTTTGGGCTTCTACAAAACCAGCCAGCTGGCGTTGTTCGTTTAAAATTGTATTCTGTAGGGCCAAATTGGCTTGCAGGGAGGATTTGAGTTCTATGTCTTTTTGATTCAAGTCTGCCAGATTATTTTCTAATTTTTCAATACTGGCCAGCAATATATTCTCTAAATGAGAGAGTTTGTCTAAATCTTCCAGGATTTCTGTAGCAGTACGTTCATTTAACACAAGTTTCAAAAACCTAAGATCCTGGTTGTCAAAAACACCACTAGCCTCGGCCTCTAAATAAAACTGTACGAGTAACTGGCTTAACTCAGATGCTAGTTTGTCTTTTTGGATCTTAAGCGAAGCAATCAGTTCTCTTAGCTGGTCTTGTTTTTGCACAAGTAACTCTTGCTGATTTTGGTAAATAGCTAGTTTGGATTCCGATGTTTGAATTTCTGAATAAAGCGAGCCAAGGGTGTGGTTGAGTGATTCTAGCTCCTTGTGTACATGGTCTAAATCGCGGCCAAGCTCATCTAGTTGAGAATTAAAGTAGTTAATCTGCGCATTAGCAGAGTTAATTTCGGAGTTAATGGAATTTATTTGCTTGTTTAGCTTAGATTCATCAGAGGCCACCGCACTGTAGCTGCCAAATACTAAGCAAAGAGTCAATAAAAATATAAAAAGCTTATTCATGACAGTATTATAAGTTTTTTCTTGCAAAATCCCAAACAATTATATACGATTAGCATGATTTTTATTTAAATATAGCAGTATGGCTAAGAAGAAAGGTGTTGGTTCTAGTAAAAACGGTCGCGATTCGCGCTCCAAGCGCTTAGGAGTCAAAATCTATGGCAACCAACCTTGCACTGCGGGTGCTATTATTGTTAGACAAAAAGGCAGCAAGTTTCGTGCTGGTGAAAATGTTGGTACTGGTAAAGATTTCACACTTTTTGCTCTAAAACCAGGCGTTGTTTCTTATACACAAAAACGTGTTAAAAAGTTCAATGGCCGAACATACAGAATTACTTTTGCTGAAGTAAACTAAATATGAGCGAGTTTGAATCATTTTCCCCCACCGAGAGCACCGAGGGTATAGACCCCTCGGCACTCGAACGTATGCGCGAGAAAATGCGTAAAGGTCAGGCAGCCCAATCTAGAGATCAGAAAAAAGAATCGAAACAAAAAAAGACCGAAGCAGATCTATTTAGCTTTATTGTCGGTATTATAGAAACGTTGGGGCACAAGCACCCATTGGTACAACAAATAATTAAGTGTTTGGAACAAAATATTCCAGCCTTATTTGTGCTATCCGTGTTAGCTTTGATTTATCCAAGTGTCCAGTCCAAAGTTGGCCTTAAACTAGATGAATCAGAAGCAGATCTAAAGGCATCCGAGACTCAGTCTGTAGTTATACCCAAACTTGGCGAAAATATCCCGCTGCACATAAAGCTCAACCTAAACACCTGGATAAACCATCTAAACAACCAATGTTTTCTTGATCCAAAACTCTATTCTCAGCGCCTACAAAGCCCCTTAAACAATCAAACTTGCAAAAGTGGACCTATTGCACTAGTCAGTTATTGTACTCAGCAGTATTTGCAATCTAACAAGCTTGAATTTGTGCCGCAAAATGTTGTTAAGTTTGCTAAGCTATACTGTAACAATTTAGTAGAAAGACTCAATAACTTTATTACTAATCAGCAACAGCTTGAATCAGGAACAGTTCACCACAAAGGTTGAGCGCCAGTTGGCTCAGCATTTCTCGGCAAGTGACGATTGCATTAAGTTTTGGAGCCCAAGATCGGATGCAAGACACTTTGAGCTAATTATACAGTCCAAGCAGTTTGATAATCTGAGCAAGCTACAAAGGCATCAGCTTGTTTATAAGATTCTTACAAACTATCTAGAAAATCAACAAATCCATGCTCTATCTATGGTACTAAAAGACTCTAATTCTCATAAATGAACTCTACACAAGCAAAAATAGACAGTATTCTGGCAGAAAGCCCAATAGTTGTATTTATAAAAGGTAGCAGGCAAGAGCCTGTCTGTGGATTTTCTAAGCAAATTATCCAAATCCTAGAAAGCTACACCAATGACTTTAGTTGCGTAAATATTCTCGAGCACCTTGATATTAGACAAGAAATAAAAACTTACAAAAATTGGCCAACTTTCCCACAGCTCTACGTGAATGGGGAGCTGATTGGCGGTGTAGATATAGTCAAGGAGTTAGATATAGAGTCCAAACTAGAACAGATTCTATCTCAGTAAGACCAAGCCAGACACGCAGTCTCCACAGATCTTATGCAAATCATACGCTAAAAACACTCAGCTGCGACTACCCAGTTGGATTTCTAATATTTATTGCCAAATGGGGTGTCTGATGGGACTTGAACCCACGGCCCCCGGAACCACAACCCGGTGCTCTAACCACCTGAGCTACAGACACCACTTAGCTTGTATATTTAAGCTGAATTTATAGAAAAAATCAAGTTCAATAAAACTCAAAATTAAAATGCATTGTTAAGACTAAAAGCCTCCGGTATCGATACTACTTGAGCATACAGCGCTGGAGGCTAAAAGTGAGCTTTGAGGAAATCCACAGCTATAAGCCACAAACACCTACAAAGATAATATAGTATAAAAACCCCAATTCGGCAATCACTCCAGCTTGCCAAACCCCCCAAAACCACTGCTAGCTCACTCACAAGCAAGCCTCCGCATACAGCAAACCACCCACACCCTGAACGCTCTCAACACCCTGAACACTCTCAACACTCTGCACGCTCTGCAGACCCATACCATAGCAGCTTCTGTGATCACAAAAAAGCAGGCCGCACACGGCCTGCTAAAAATCATTTATCATAAACTACAGCCACAACAAGAACTCTTTAAAAGCATTTATAGGCGTCAGTTACACCTGTCTTTACAACTTGCACTTTCTTAGGATCAATTCCTGATATTGTCTTAGCATCTCTTGTATAGTAGTCAGTCTTGATTTGAATATCATTGAGCTTTGCAGCATTCAAGCTAGTAGCGGGATTAAGGCATTTGATTACATTTACCAAGTCAGAGTTGTCATAGTTATGCAATTTATCAGCTAGCTTACCATAAGCAGCTACTGTAGTGAAACTACTTAAGCTTTTTGTCCTAGCGCTAAACGTGTAGTTATTCTGAATAGTTGTATTTAAGTTAGCCTTAGCCTGTCTTAAAGCCTCTAAATCAAAACTGGCTGGTTTTTGAGGTATGATCATAACTAAATTTCGTCGATCCTTGGCAGTAGATTTTTCCCTAGCTGCTGCCAACAAGTTCTCTGTATTAGTAGAGTCAAGTATCAAAACATACTCGATTGTTTGGCTTAAATCTAGGTTATAAGGGATAAATACAGCAAAAGGATTAGCAACATCGACATAGCTCAACTCTTCTCCAAATTTTGGCTTGCCCAAATTACTCAAAGGAGCCTTTTTAGGTAGAGTCATGCCAGGAGTGAGGGGTTTTAACGCCTGGACTGTACCATTAATTTCTAAGCCAGTTAGATTGAATACAGCAGTATCTGGAGCTGTACCAGTCTCTGGTAGCAAGAAGGTATCGCGCTTAGCAGTGCTAGTATCACCAGCTGTCATAAAGTCAACAGCAGTGTGTGCAAAGCTTGCAGCAGTAGCATTCAAGTTCTGAATTTGTGTGCCCTTTTTAACCAGTAAGGATTTTAGTGTGTCTGATTCTAAGTAGCGAGTCAAGTCATCACCAGTTAGTTTTACACGGCTAGGTGGCTTACCAACTGAGCTTGTAATAAATTTTGAGCTTTTTGATTCTGTAGTTTGCAGAACTTCCTTAGCAAATTCTTCAGGTGCAAGTACGTTAATTGCTGTAATAGGCTTATTGCCAAAGTTTTGTTTGACTAGTAAAGCTACTCGGAAATCAAAATAGCGGTCTATAGCAGGCATAAGCTTGGCAGAATGGTTATGATCAAACAATTCTTGAATCCCAAGGTAGTCTATCAGTTTTTTGCTGAGAGTAGAGCTAGTATCTTGCATAATTAAACCCAAGAGCAAGTTTAAGTGGTACGTAGCAGACTTGAGCAGTTTTTTTTGATTTGATGTGTATTTTTTGTACTTGCCAGTATCACATGCATCATTTAGGCGGTTGTCCAAACGTTTTATAGTAGCATAAGCTTTACTAGTATTAGACTTTTGTGTACTACTACCACCACCCACAGTGAGCGACATTAATCTGAAATATAGGGCAATACCATTTAGATTATTTAGTTTGTCGATTTCCTTGCGTTTTTCGTCTCGTGAACCAGCTCCAGTTTTGATGTAGTTTACTAAACTCGTCAGTATTTGCTCGTTGAGCGGGCTGTTTTCACTAGTTCTCCGGTAGTGTACAATAAAGCGCTCTAAGTCATTCTTATATTCACTCACACCACTATAAGCAGTTTCTAAAGCTCGATAGACTGTATCCACTGGGGTGCTGGGACCCACATGTCTAGTGACACGAGCTGCGCTAGAGAAGCCAGATAAATGTTCCAAGATTCTAATAATAGGTGAGCGCCTACCAAGCTTTATCCCCATATGAAAAGACTCAGCCATAGTAGAGCTCTCAATTGGATCTGTATCTATTGTATCAATTCCTTCAGCTGGCGAAACAACTTTATTAATATCACTGACTTTGTATGTGGGGGTACAACTTATACCAATATACAAGTCTCCTTTGCTAGAACTTGTAGCTTTCGTGGCATTAAAGGTTACATAAATCTTAGACTCAGCTATATTCACACCCTGTTTATCAAGAGCTTTCGTAACTACATCTTTAGCAGCATGGTTTAGGTTACCCCTGTTTGACCAGTCATTTAAGTCGATTTGGGCAATCCTTAGTGTAGAATATATATTGCCAAGTGCATCCCGCTTAAACTTTTTAGCAATCTCTGCTTCATTTGTTATTTGATGGAACAGCCCACCAGTGGCTAGTGTGGCAATGGTTTCTGACTGTGCATATAAAGCTCCATAGTGAGGGCTTATACCACTTAGGTTCTTATTAGCCAGATCTATGTTATAAGCAGCTAAAAGATCAGTATCATCAAGTTTAGCAGCTTCTGGTGAAATCACAGGCTGAGCAGTCGTCGGAAATGCCTTGCCCCTAAGTCTCTTAAGGAACCACTGGTGATCATGGTCATTGTATTCTAAGTCCTCTGGTTGAGCTTGGTTGTGGTCGAGTGTCGTTTTGAAAACCTCTAAGTTTTGAAGGTCGTAGACTTTGCTGAAAAGTGGGTCTACACTAAACCACATAAACATGTAGTCAGATATACAAGAGGAGTTAATAGTGTCTTTAATCTGCTTAAGAGTCAGGGCAGGGTTAGCTTGTTTTAGAGCATTTGTAAGGACCCTATCAGTATGCTTAAAAGTTAAGCGAAGTGCTTCCTTAAATTCCTTAGCAAATTCAGACCTTGGTCCCTGGGCACGTAAGTTTTGGACTAGTATTGAATTACCAGACAGAAAATTGCTGGAAGCCGAACCCTTTAAGTAAGAACGTAAGTCTGCAACAGATATAGTTGAGAATTCTTGCTGTGACAAGAAACTTTTAAAAATAAAAGGTAAAAACTTTCCTTCAGCATCCTTATCTAACCTTAAAGTCTTGTAAACTTCTTCCTTAAGGCTCCATACATGTTTTTGTATAGCTGCTGCCCCCTGCATAACTGTTTTATCTTTAAACATCATAGTAGACAACACAATAGCTATAGGAGCCATTACAGCAGCTCTTGCTATTGCAGGAAGCTTGTCACTAAAGACAGTTTGGGAAAACAAATATACAGATCCAGCCGCTGCTGCAAACTGAGTAGTAGAAGCTGTATCTAGTTCATCTAAGGTCCGTGCTAAAGTAGAAGTAATCAGGTGGTCATTGGGGTCATTCAGAATTTCAGAAAGCACTACAAGTTGCCTAAGCCCAGCAATCTTTTTTTGGTAGTTTTTGAACTTCCTGCTTAAAGCAGGGCTTTTGCTGATTTGTACTAAGCTAGTATCCAATGAGTCTCTTAAGTCTGCTAGCTGTTTTTTCTCTTCATCAGAAGTTACAACATGATCAATTAAAAGGTTTAAAAATCGTATGCGACATCGTGGGTCTGTTTCCAACAAAGAAGGTTTTGTTGTTCTAAATTTCAGAAGATTAAAAAAAGTATAATTTTCATAATCATCCCTCTTTAAAAACTTAATCAATCTTGTGACTCTTGCAAGCAGCATATTATTTGAGGTCTCAAGTACTTTAGCTTGTTGATTCTCTGGAATGCCTGGGTACTTAGCTGCAGCTTCTTTAAAGGCATCAAACAAATCTTTACCGTGTTTGGGGGCATGATCCTTATAATACTGAGACACCCTACTATCCAAATGCGCAAGTGCCTTAGAAAATGCTGAATCAGAGGAAGTAAAATTGGGTGGTCCTATTTCACCATTAAGTACATCCAGTATATATGCGCTTAAATTTGTGCTATTAAATGTTTTGCCCTCAAAGACTATAGTATCTGCAGATCTTATTAAGTTTTTAATAATCTCTCTAAAGTAACCAACCTGAGATTCTGGTGCATATTTCGGTGCTGGAGTATGATATTCCATCTCGTCTGGCGCTAGCATATCAGGCAGGTTAGCCTTCCGTCGAGCTGCTCGCGGATCCAGAATATATGTGTCTTTAAAATATTCCAGCTGTCCTTCAAGCTTAGCAGTTTTACCAGCGGAATCCTTTACGTGGTCATCAGCAAACGTAATACTGTAACCGGGCGTGCCTGAGTTTAAGCTCTTAATAAAAAAAGGGTCTAAAAATTTTACCTTGGTTAGTAGATCATAGTTTAAGTCTATTTTTTGGCGTTTTAATTCTTTAAAAAACCTACAGTATTTTTTGCTAATTTCTGGAGTCAGATTTTCCTTCTGATAGTATGTTCCTTCTTTTCCAGCTTGCGGGGGATTTTGCAGGTATTTTAAATAGTAACTAATAAGAGTTTGCAATCCTTTAAACTTTCCTGGGGTAAGCAAGCTCACTTTTTTTGATGCATGGTCTCGCACAAAGCTAGTCCTATGGTTATTGTCATAAGTCACAATGTGCTCAATCAATTCAGGGAAAACTTGGTAAAACTTTTGTGGGATTTTAAGGGCAGTATTGATTGTATAGGCTTGTTCTATTGCTTGTATTGATCGATAAGTTCCCTGAAGGTTAACTTCATAATCCGCCTCAAAGTCTACACCGTAGAATTTTTCCATAAAGATAACAATTACATCCATCATTTCCTGAGAACTCAGTTCATGAAATTGTATCTTCTGCTTAGTAACCTTTATTATATGATTAAATACAAGCATCACAGTATCGAGCTGTAAGTCTATAGGATTGGGAATAGCCACAGCAGGTTTGAGCCGCAGCACAAGTTCCTCAAAGCTCTGTTTGGCTTTCGAAAAATCAACACTTTTAGCACTATTTAAACGCGGGAAAGGTGTGGTCTCATATGCATTATAAAAATCACCAGGCTTAATAATATTCCACGCTGTAGTATCTAAGGTAGCAGCTGTACGGGCTGGACCTGTTGCGGGGGAGCCAGTTGGAGCAGTTGTTGGCGTTGCTCTTTGGTATATAAGGCGGTTTTCAAAAAGATTCATAGTCAAAAATTATTTAGTGGAAGTAGTATAGGCGGTAATGCTTGGTGAATTAGGTATAGTACTGAAGGCCATAGGATTATTGAGCTTATACAAGTGGGTCGTAGCGTCGCTTCCATTGGCTATCTTGCTGCAGTCACCAGCTTTTAATGCAGGGGTAAAGCCACTCCAGGTAACTCCAGTGCTGGCTGGGCTCTGGAGATATTGCACCGTTAAATTAGAGTTTGCAGTAGAAATTGGGGTTTTTAGATCAAATGATTTGAGGTTTGCAGTCAGTTGGACGCGTTGAACCTTGGCAGAGGTATTTACAAAATCTTCTATTTTCAACTCTGCAAGAGACCTCTGTGCTAATTTAAGGTAGTTTGTAGCATATTCAAGTAGCTTATTTGGATCTCCAGTAGCCTTAAGAATCTGCTTATTGCTATCTAGGTAGGCAATAATATTACCTCGTTGAGAGTCAGTACAAACATAATGTGCTAGTAGCAGGATTAAATGCCTGCATTTTGCTCTCTGTAAGTCTGTTGGGGGTTTTAAAGCTTGTGTGAGTTGATCTATTACCATTGTTGGTTTAGAATCAAGTGTACTATGCGCCAACAGGGTATTTAAAAGGAAGTTAAAGAGTTCCAAACCAGTAGTATAGCTTGTAGCTTGGTTGAGGATCCGGTTGATCTCTCGCTCATTAACAGTAGAATCTCTTAGCAGTTCTTGCAGTAGGTAGGCTATATGAGAGTAGAACCTAAGATTAGGTTCTTTATCAAAATCGTTAATATGCAGTTTTAACGCATCTAAGTTTACCTTATATGAATCGTCAATACTGCCTATATGTTTATCTAGGTTTTTTGTAAGAGGTCCAGTTGTAGGGGTAGGAAAGCCTTTATATATATCTGCATCACTAACAAGACAGCCCGCTAAAGTCATTTTCAGTCGTGTTTGTGGATCTCTCAAAGTACCACTAAGCGTATTGGTATCAATACTAGCAAAGTGCCTCTGTGTCGAAGAAAAGGCACCAGCTGATAGAAATGCTGTACTTTTAACTGGGGCAAATTTAAAATCTGAATCAGAGTTATTAATACCATAAGCCACCATCGCTACCCTAAACTTTGGGGTAGTAGTGCCACCTGAAGTGGCAGCAGCAGTTTCTACAGGACCAGCAAACACAACTCTTAAGTCAGCTGGTACAAGCTTAGATGTTAAGTATGCTTGAACTTTTTCATGTAAACCTTTTATATCTTGGAGATAAGTAGTGCTATCGTAATCAGCCTCTAAATATATGTAACCATTAGATAGGGCATCTAAAACTACAGTTGGTGTAATAGCTAGGTGACTTTTTTCCACATCTGTTTTTGCAGTTGTAAACAAAGGGCCGTAGTTTTGATTTAGGCTTGTCAAATTATCTGGGATGCTCATGTGTAACATATTCTTTTTCGCCTGAGTATCTGGGTCATTAATAAAATCCTCTGATAATAAACTTGAAATCGGATCAAAGCTCGTTGGAGCAGGTGCAGGAATTGGGGCAGGCTTGACTGATGTGGTGGCTCTAGGAGTTTGAACTAAAGGTGGCACACTGGTAGTACGTGCATTTTTTAGCACTGTATTTGTTGTCAAAAACTTAAATACCAAGCGACTAAACATTGTCTTATCTGGACTGGACTTAAAGGGTGCATAAATCAACAAACGAGCAAAGACACTAAAGAACGCCTCTCTAGATGCAGGGTTAGATCTTTTAAAGTAACTGTCAATCACATGGCTAGCACGACTTAACTCCTCCGGTTTCTTGCTCTTAACAATTTTTTTAATGTCTTTCAAGCTAAACCTAGATAACTGTGAACTACGGAAAAAAGATAAGAAAATAGTGTTCACAGCGTATCTATCAGCTTCATTTAAGCTTAAAGCCTTCAAAAGTGCATCTTCATCTGGAAATTTATCAGCTTTCTTATCTGGCGCAATGTAGTTATACGCCATCGCACCTGCGCCTCCTAGAATAGCTGCTCCAGTTAGTAGAGACCTAGCTTTTTTGCCTTTTTCCCTACTCAGTAATATATAAGTAATCACACTACTACCAACGGTCAATAGTCCAGTAGTTGCCTTAGACGCTAAGACATCTTCGACATGAGCTTCTTGAGTTTTCAAAGTGCTAATATCGTTAACATCCAGCATATGTCGGGCTAAGAGGCCATAGGGATTAAGTAATTCAGCTAGTTTCGCCCTCTGGGTAGGTTTTAACTTAGGCTTTGCAAAGGGGCTTAATTTCTCAACAAACGAGTTTTCACCAAGTTCATTATGGAGTTTTATTAAGACATCTAATAATTCCAATCGAGTCGTGTCATCTTTAAGAAGTTTAGTATTTGCAGCAAAGTGGTTTGATAGTACATGTAACAAAGTAGAGCCAGCTACTTCGAGATCTGCAGCAAATTGGAAAAAAGCTACATTATCATAACTACTTGGAACAGGAGAGGGACTTGGAGTTGGTCGGGGAGTAGGGGTCATTTTGTAGTAAAGTTAATTTTTAGGCTTCTAATTCACTATACAGTTTTTTTGCATCGGTTACAGCATTTTGTAACTCTAAGGCAATTAATTCATCTATATTATCCTTGTGACTTGCTGCAGCAAAATAAATATCCAGGAGGGTGGCCTCTGGGTGGAAGTCTAAAAAGACTTCTACCTTAGCTAGTTCTTCTGGAGATAAAGCCTTGGAACAAGCTGTGTTTATAGCATCTAAAAACATTTGATGCACAACATATTCCACAAGTTGTTTTTCTTGGTCAGTTAAACTGTCTAGTTCTAAAGCTGTAATAATTTGCTGGTAATACTTATCAAAGTATTCAGGCATATTATTAAGCATAACTGCAAAATTTGACATTTCTTAGGGGATTAAAAGTAAATTATTTTTGCTTTGAAAACAAGCTCCCGATCACATGGACCGGAGCCATGAATACTGTTCTAACTATCTTACCAGGCGTCCTTAATACCGCTCTATAAGTACTGCCAACTGCAGAGGTAGAGCCTCTATAAAAGCTTTTACTAGCATTCCAACCACCTCTAAGGCTCCAACCTACCGCACTAGGTATGCGTGGAACTAATGTTAATGGATAAGAGAGCACATCTATCAAAGCCCTTTGCCGTGCATCTCGAGAGGTCAACTGCCCAAGTGCTTCATAGGGTCTGGCTGCATGCGCATCAATTTTTCCTGCTAACTCCTTGTCTCTAGACGAAGGTTTTGGTTGTAGGTTAGCTGTCTTAAAGGGGTTTTTTAAACCAAAGACATTTCTTTCTTCCTGGGCAATTAAATCTTGCACCTGTTCAAAGACTCTATATCTAGCATCTTTAAGACTGCCTTGAAATGCAGCTGCATGGATCTCTGTAATAGCATCTCTAAGCTCATCCTGCATTCTGGCAAATACATTCAAATTATGTTTTTTATCTCCTTTAATTGTCTGTTTACGGTACTTCTCTAAGAGTTCCTGAGTTTTAAGCTTAATAATATACTCAATTATTGCATCGCTCAAAGCTGAGCATGCAGCCACATCTGCCTGAGACTTATACATTAAATATTTACCTTGTGGTACATTCATACGAGTACCATCCTTGATAGAATTCAACTCAGAAATTAGTATGAACAACTTCTTAGGATCTTTAATCTTAGCAAAAACTTGCTCTAATTTCTTGGTGTCATCCACCTGTGCTAGCTGCAATATATCATCCCTAAGGTAAACATCACCTGCACCCTGAGCGTAGTGAGAGTCAGCTATTGCTACAATTGCCTCTTGAAAGCTCATTGGGTAGTATCGTTGCATCTTCTCTTGAGCATCTTGATCCTGCAAGAGCTGCTCTTGGGTGTATGATTTATTGGATCTAAAGTCTCTTCTAAACTCTTGATTTTTTCTACGTAAATTATCTGCAGCCAAAGCAATAGATGCACATTTATCTAAAAAACCAGGCCTCTGCAACTGCATCTCAGCAGCACCTGCACCCGCTCCTCCAAACAATTCAGCATTCTGTGCCATGAGCAACTGAGCATGTAGCTTGATTGCTGCTTGAGTTGGCGTTAAGTCCACGGTCTTACCACTTTCGGCAGTTGCTTCTAGCTCATTATTTTGAAGGTCTAGAAAATCCTCAGCATTAACTAGAGCTTTGTTAGTATTGTTATCCTGAAAGAAGTAGTGAGCCTCCAGGGGAGTCTTTTGTGGGAACTCATTGTTATAAGCTATTATTTTCTCTTGTGCTTCTACATTAATACTTTTAGGCATAGCCGTAATCTGGGCCTCCACAAGTGCTTGCAATTTAGCGGTATCCAAAGGAGCTCCTGCATTCTCAAGATCTGCTTGAACCAAAGTTGACTGGTATGTTGCATTATATTCAGTAATGGCTGTCTGTGTTGCTGCATTTTCTACATCTAATTTAGTCTTGATTTCCTTTATTTCATTCTGTAAATCATCTACTTCCTTGCGCTTATTAAGAATGTCCTGACCTTCTGTATCTAGTTTCTCAGCATCTACAATCTTCAAGCCAAGCTTGTTTAGCTCGTCGGTGTGGGCTTTAATTTCAGTCTCTAATTTAGCAATAGCATCGATTAGATCAATCTGGCGTTGGTCATATGTTGCTTTAGCGAGTGCCTGGAGGCGTTCTGATTCGTCAAGATTTGAGTCCTGAGCTCTGTCCAATGTGGCTTTCC
>CAYVIV010000012.1:0-9251 GCA_964451705.1 uncultured Candidatus Peribacteria bacterium
TCAATCACAAATACGCAAGGACAATGCACGCACATATGTTTCAAAACCTATTAAAACCACAGTACTCATCATCTATTAAACAACAGACTCGACATTAAAGCGCAAAGACACAATCGAATCTAAGCTCTAAAAGATTTAACTTGCCAAAGCAGCTAGTATTTAATAAAATCCGAGTAAGCAAATATCGTCAAAATACACGCCATCATAGCTCAGTTGGTAGAGCGCACCCATGGTAAGGGTGAGGTCATGGGTTCAAATCCCATTGATGGCTCCATTTTGGCATAATCCACTATACACCAAGGCCATTTGAGACTTAGTAAAACTTAAGCCTTATTAGCTATCCACTTGAAGTTCTTTCATCTAACAATCTGGATTTGAGAATTTCGTCATCAACTACTGTTAATGTAAAAAGGATATAGTTTTCTTAATAAAAACTAAGTCTACCTTAACTCTTGTTTATACCTTCCATATACTAATGATAGATTAAGTACTGAACATCCTTTTTTTTCAATGTCCGCAAATACTGTTTTGTAAATAAAACCGGGGTGATAATTTAAATAAACAGTTTCCATACAATCGACATCAGGAAACGTTGGTACTTGATCCAAACTACCAACAGATCGTAAACAAGCTTCGAGCGAAGATTTCATTTCTTTGCAAATTTCATCATAAATTAGTTTAGATTCTTGCCACCCAAGTTTGATGCCTCGCAATCTCCTTAAGTTGCCAATTTGGAAAAAGTTAAATTTTAGAATCTTATTCATGCCTTGATGATATACCTTTAATTCAACTTTTTCTTTTATGGAAAGAGTTACCAATTCATGCACTATATTTTCCAGAGACACATCAACATAGTCACAATAAGAAAACGGGACTACAAAAACACTATTAGCAGAAACTCGAGCTGTTTCGGGAGACTTTTTAAATTGTTTTATAATCAACTTGCCCATTCTCGCAGAAGCAGGATGATTAATCCTTCTGACATCATCTCCATACTGATATTCACGGTCAGAAACATGCTCAAAATCTGAAGAGGCCGAGAGTCTTTGTCTTAACTTTGATCCTTTAACCGACTTAAATATTTTATACAAAGGTCTAAAATCAAAACTTGAACGAAAGAAACCATTATATCTAAAGTTTTTTTCTACTGGAATCTCATCAAAATTCACCTCTGGGCACTTAAGCACCAACGGCTTCTCTCTTTTTTTTCTTAAATTATAAAAACTTTGTATTAATTCATCTGAAAATCTTTGTTTAAATATTTGAGACATCAGAACATCTAAACTATAATCCATTAAACTTTCATAATCAGGCTTTACAAATAACTGGTTGTCAACTTCGGAATCAATAGGATTATTAACGAAGTCAAAAACAAACAAATAAACCAACTGAAATAAAGTCATAAAAATACGATTTTCTAACATCGCCTCTCTATCTTTTTGATCTAGTAGAAAATAAATTTCAAAAACATCAAAAATAGATAACTTTGATGTATATCCTAGTAACTGAATTTTAAATTGCATGTATTTACATGGAAAAATATCTAGATCAAAAGTTGCCTGACTATCTAAAAAAGTTTTAAAAATAGAAACCCACTTCATACTGGAGTTTTGATTACAAGCAAAATCAATATAGTTCTTTAAATTATTTAAATAAACTTTTGGTATTGAAGTAAACTCTTCAAAACGCCCCAGAACAATTTTGGAAGCCTCATCTAAAGATGCTTGCGAATTTTCATCAACATTTAGTGATTTCAGACCTATAGGAATTCCTTCAAGGCTTGCAAGAGTTGATACAATTAATTCTAATCGCTCAACTGAAGCAGGTAACCCTTTTAAATTATCTATATTAGAAGAAAACATAATTACCAAAGACCTTATATTTGGCAATCGTGGTAATTCAGATCCATTAAAATGGTCTAACACTAAATGCACAATATTCAACCCTTCAAAATCAGCACTGTTAAGTATATTTTCTGAAATATCCGGGTATTCATTTGCATAAAATCTTCTCAAAACTTCCCACTTAAATTCTTTATCTGATTTAATTTGATTCTCAAATTCTAACGACTCTTCAGCAGTTACCAGTTCCAGATCTCCAAACTGCATCACTTTTAAAGTTGCCATATCAGAATCAGAGATAAGTTCCTCATGTATTGGAGGCTCCAAATCATCTTGATCTAGGCAAGGAGATTCACCAAAACTTACATCAGAGTACTCAATAGGACGGGCATCACGGTCAAACATAGACTTAAAAAGCTTTCGCAATTCCTGGACCTCTTCTCTGAATTCATTAGCTTCAGATAAATTAGGGGGTCCTTGAGGTGAACTCATGTCACCAAATGAACCTAGAGTACTGTCTGTTTGTAAAAATGCAGTAGGATCAAACTCAATCAACTTCTTAGTTTCAGGATCCTCAACTAAAACAAAGGCGTGACCCTGATCCCAAAAGCCTCTACCAGCCATGTAATGATTATCATTGGCACAAATATATGTCTTAAACCCATTTGCAATTAAAATAGTTGCTACTACCTTGCTATAATAAAAACAACTCCCAATTTTTTTATGAAGTGTTAACCAAAATACATCTTCTGGCTTTTTATACAAAGAGGCAAAATCTTGGATGTTATATGTACAAGTTTTCAAAAAGGAAGTTAATATTTCCAAAACAGAATTAAGACTTTTCCCCTCGAGAAGCTTTAATTCGTTTGGCAACCAAACATTTAAAAGATTCAAAAGTTCATCAAAATCGCTAGATGACACATCCATTTGTGATAATTGCTTGAATAATCTTTCGTTAAATTCCAACATTGAATCTTCATGTATATAGGCGAATGAATAAATCAAACCAGAATCCGTATTTTTGGATTCTAACAATTTAGTACCAAAAGGCAGAATAATTCTATCCAAAGGTGATTTACAATAAATAACAAGATCATTAATTTTTAAACCATCTGTGTTAACATCATAAGAAGTAAAAAGAACATCATTAACAAATGGTAATCCTAGACGCTCTAAAAGATTTATAGACAGTTTAGGAAACACCTCTCCACCTAAACACTTCCAATCCTCTAGTTGCGTACAGGTAGTAACATCAGGGCGCCTGTATATTTCAACAGGAGTCTCAACAGTATCGTCCGTCTGATCAGAATCTTCCATACTTACATCAACAACACTTCCAACTTTTGCAGCAGTATTTGAAAGAACCAATTGAGATTCAAACTGATTATAGAAAAAGTAAAACAAGCGCAGTTGCAAGTTTGCAAAAACTGTATTTTTAACTAAGAAACGACCTTGAACAGCTATCGACTTCCAAAACCTCAACTCCAAACCTTGCCGCACTTTATTCAAACAAGCAAAGAATTCAAACAAAATATTCCCTAAATTATTTTGATAACAATACAAAACAAAATCATTTAACTCATCAAAAGCATTACAAGCAAATAAACTCTTTAAAGTTTCTACTAATTCCTCAAAAGAGATCTTATTAAGTTCTAAATAGTAATTGAAATCAGGAAATTCACTGATTGAATTCAAAACTTCAGGATAAAACGCTACTGAGTTGATATAAGGCAGAGTATCAGAGTCAATAGGACAAGATTCAATTAGATTCATAGAAAACTTTTCCCCTTCTAATGGTTCTAATGGATTGATATCAAAGAATGGTCTTTTAAAAATATTCATAGGTATTTTTCATCACCATAACATAAACTCAACAATTGTCAATGCTAACTCAAGAAAACGGTAGTTCACAATAAAAAAAGATTATAAGTTCTAATTAATCTTCCATGCAAAATATATGTTTTTTATTTTAGAATTATTCATTAGTCCCCTCCTTCATTTAAAACAATTTTTCCATCTTCTAATACAAAGGTTTTATCTGCAATTTCCACTGCAGCTTGTGCATTTTGCTCAACCAATACCACCGTTACCCCTTTAGCTTTAATTGACTGAATAATTGAGAAAATTTCTTGCATAGCTCTAGGACTTAAGCCCAGAGAAGGCTCATCTAAGAGTAATAATTTAGGTTTTTGAATCAATGCCCTGGCTATTGAGAGTATTTGCTGCTGCCCACCAGAAAGTAGTTGTGCTCTTAAATTCATTTTTGCCTTTAAAAATGGAAACTGCCTGTATATATTTTCGATCTTTGCATCAACCCTTTCCTGGTCATATAGAGCAAGGGTAGCTACTTTCAAGTTTTCATGTACTGTTAAATTTTGAAAAACTTTTCTTCCTTGAGGTACATAAGCTATCTTTTGCATTATTTTTTTATGTGTTGGTACTTTTGTAGTATCTTGGTGATTCCAGCTTATACTTCCACTATAAATATCACAAAGGTTGAAAATGCTTTTCAAGATTGTTGACTTTCCAGATCCATTTGGGCCCATTATCAGCACAATTGATCCAGATTTGACTTTAAAGCTTATACCTTTAAGTATGTGCATTTGTTTATATCCGGCATCTAAGTTCTTAATTTCTAACATAATGAATTGCCTAAATAAGCTTTTAAGACTTGTTTATTATCTTGAATCTCTTCAGGAGTGCCTGTAGCAATTACCTTACCTGCATCTAAGACTATAACTCTATCAGCAAAATTCAGAGCAAAGTTCATATCATGTTCAATAAATAAAATAGTTGTAGCTTGTTTTTTAAGATGTAAAAGTAATTTGAAGATCGCATTTCTAAGTTTTGTGTTTACACCAGCTAGAGGCTCGTCTAACATTATCAACTTATGTGGGTTTAAGATAGTTCTTGCAATTTCGACTAAGCGTTGCTGACCATAACTGAGCTTACTTACTTTTTTATCAGCTGCTGCTTGCATTTCAATCAACTTTAGTATCTGATTAACTTGATAAGTTTTATTAGCAGTAACTTTATTTCTACCAAATAAGTTCTTCCAAAATTGAGTATCTAGATTATCTAGGGCTAAAAACAAGTTTTCTTTTACGGTAAGATTTTCAAATAACTGAGACTGCTGAAAAAGCCGTGAAATTCCTGCGTTAGATACTTTTTCTGGTGAAAAATGGCTGATGTTTTTTTCAGCAAAGAATATATTTCCAGAGTCCTGCTTACTAATTCCAGAAATTAAATTGAAAACTGTAGACTTACCTGAACCATTTGGCCCTATTAAAGCAGTAATAGCATTTTCTTGTAGGTCAAACGTACAGTTATTTACAGCCTGAATTCCTCCGAAATGTTTAGATAAATTTTTAATTTTCAGCATAATTTTTATTTTAATGTGACCTTCCCAAAGAAACCTTTAGGTTTTTTGATTAATATAATACATAAAACTAAAGCATATATCATTTGGGTCAGTGGACCAACGACAGAAACGGGAAAACTAATAAACCTCAGAGATTCTGAGATTAAAACTAAAATTGTCGTTGCTAATATTGTGCCCTTTAAAGAACCAAGGCCGCCCATAATAACTATACAAACTATTGGAATTAATTGCATTATCGTAAAACTTGCTGGGTCAATAAATGTCATAAAATGTGCATATAAAACACCTGCTAAACCAGCCAAAAAACCAGAACACATAAAAGCAATTATTTTAATTTTGAACGAGTTTTTACCTAAAATCTGAAAGGCTAATTCATTGTCTCTGGTTGCTTGCAAAGCATTACCGAATGGAGAATTTATTAAACTTTTCAAAACAATATATACAAAAAAGGCAAAAGCGTAGGTTAATATAAGATAGCTCAAATTATTGTCTATGCTAAAACCAAAAATATAAGGTTTAGGGATACCTGCTAAACCCAGTGGACCATTAGTTAGTGAGGTTGTGTTTAACAAGAAGGCATGAATCAAATAGCTAAATGCTAAAGTAGCAAGTGCTAGATAGTCGGATTGAATTCTTTGTGTAAAAAAACCAAGTAACATACCAAACAGCCCAGATATTACTGCAGACAAGAGAATTGCAACACTAAAAGGGATGCCATTTAAAGTTATTAATGCAGATGAATATGCACCGATTGCAAACAAGGCTATATGTCCAAGGTTTATCAGCCCAGTAAAACCGAAGGCTAGCTGTAAAGACATTGCTAAAATGGAATGAATACCAATTATAATGCCTATATGTATTAAGTATGCAATAGTCATAGAGATATTTTATTTTTAAATCCAAAAATACCTTGAGGTCTAAAGACAAGAAATACAAATAACACCATAAAACCAATGGCATCTTTATAACCAGAAGGTAAGAACCAAATACCAAAATTTTCAACTAAAGCAATTACAAAGGCTCCCAATATTGCACCTTTAATAGAACCTATACCCCCAACAACTACAGCTGCAAAACCTGTAAATATTAACTTAACACCAATCGTAGGAGTTAAATGATACTCTAAACCATAAAAAATTCCAGAAACAGCTGCAATTAAACAGCCTATCACAAAGCTAAAAGCATAACTCTGGTTAGCACTTACACCCAGAATTTCTGCTAACTCTTTGTTATCTGCGACTGCTCGCATGGTGACACCCAAGCTAGATTTTTTTATAAATATAGAAAACGCTAATAAAACAATAAATGATGATATAATTATGACTATTTGCATCGGTGTAATCACAGCACCTAGAAAACTTATGCCTTTTGCCGCCTTAATCAGGCCAATCGACTTTAGGTTGCCTCCAAATAACAAGAGAATCAATGCATCTAAAAAAATCATTAAAGCAATACTGGCAAGTAACAAAATTACTAAAGAGGCTTTTTTTTCTCGAAATTGATTGTAAAACTTGTTTATTCCAAAGCCAATAAACATTGAACCGACACAAGTAAGCATCACACTTATTGGAAAGTTAATGCCAAGCACACTAAACAAGAAATATAAAATGTAAACATTTAGTGCAATAACTGACCCATGGGCCATATGAATAAATTTATTGGTAGAATAAATTATAGAAAAACTAGCAGCTACCAATGCGTACACAGCTCCGGCGACTATTGCATTCAATAACAATTGAACAAAAATTTCAGGTGTCATTGCTAAAGTATTTAAATATCATTGCTTATTTGACTTCCGACCAAATACCATCAAGATAGGAGTATAGCTTGTTCTCAACTTGTAATACTCTATCTTTAAAACCTGAACTACCAAGTATTGAGCCGTAGTTTTTGATATTTTTCAGGGCTGCAGTAATGCATTCTTTTTCTCCTGATTTACAACTTTCAAGAGCTTTAGAAGTGTATTTTATCATTTCATAACCTGTTACAGCATAGTTAAGTTCAACAAAAGAAGCTTGAGGGTGCTTAGCAAGATATTTTTTACCCATTGCTGTTTCTCGAATTCTCGGTGGTATAAAATCTATAGCTAATGTGCCATTTAAGACCTCGGCTGGTATATCAGACTCAATTTGAGGATAAATACACTCTGATGCAGTTGCACACATAACCTTCATCGGGTAACCAAGTTCAGTTAACTGCTTAAACATAGCGGCGTATTCAAAGTCTATCATTACCGTCATCAAGCTATCAACACCCTCGTAATTCATTTTTGTTAAAAGAGTTTTAAAATCTGTGGTACCAAAGCTATACCAATGTTCCTGGATGTTTGGCTCGACTTTTTTCATTCCCTCTAAACATAATTGGTTGTATTCGGTTTGTGCCATTAAAACCCCTATTTTTTTATAATGTGAGTTTTCATTTGCGTATTGCATAAGTTGCTGACAACCTTCCATAGCATCAAAATGCGCTTTAAATGCATATGGATTGTCATCTAACATGCTACGTGTGTATGCTTCGTAGATAAAAGGTGTTTTTTGATTTTTGGCTAAATCACTAACCGATTGAGCTGGTAAGTGAAATAATGCATTTAAAACATCCACATTTTCAACATTTAATAAAAAGTTTGCAGCATCTATACTAGCTTTGCCTTCAAATTTACTATCTTGCATGATTAATTGTATCTTTGTATCTGTTTCTTCCAGGGCCAGCTCTGCCCCTTTTAGATATGACTCACCAAAAATGGCCCCAAATCCGCTTAAAGGTGCAATAACACCAATTTTATACTCATTTACACTCGGTACTGGCAAATTAGTACAAGCCGTAAGTAGTAAAGAGGCTATAATGGTAAGCGCTAAGCTAATTTTATTTTTAAAATGTTTTTTGTTTATCATTTTTTTTATTAATTTATATTTAAATTATTAATTTTCTAGTCAGTTAAGTTAATCATTTCAAGCCTTAGAACTTTGACAGAACTTGACACAATGATATACTTAATATATAATAAACGCAACAACCACCCAATTTAAACCTTGAAAAACGGCCAAGGGATAAGGAAATTAACTGTCGAATAAACTGACAAAACCTATGTACGAAAAAATTTTAGTTAAAAATGGCTTTACTCCTAAGGAGGCTAAAGTATATATGTCTATACTAGAATATGGACAGGCAACTATGTCGATGATTGCCAGGAAAACCCAGTTAGAAAGACCCACTGTCTATGATATTGTAAGTCGCCTTGAAAATAAGGGCTTTGCTAGCACATTAAAAACCAAAGGGATCAAACAAGTCACAGTCACAGCACCTAATCTCATTATAGAATCCATTAAAAATTCCCTAAATCAAGCAGAACAAATCCTTCCAGACTTAATGGAAATGGCTTATAAATCACCTATCAAACCCAGAATTAAATTTTACGAAGGTATGAAAGGCATGAGGCAGGTTTTAAGTGAATTCTCCTTTACTAATGAAGACACTTACGTGTTCAGTGATTACTCAACTTATCCAACCGAATTACTACAATTTATTTATAGAGAAATCATTCCTGAGCGTATACGTAGGAACTCCTCGACAAAGATGTTGGTAGTAAATAACCCTAAGCACATTGATATTAAAAAAAATGAAAAAAAATACTATCAAGAACATAGACTGATTAACTTTCCAGAAGGCATGGGTTTAGAAAATTTAGAAATCTTACTTTGGGAAAATAAAATAGGATTTTTATCTTTTGGTAACAACGAAATGTTTGGAATGATTGTCGAATCAAAATCAATCTCTCAAATGCTCAAAAATATCCATACCCTCATCTGGCAAAATGCAAATAAACTTTAAAATCTAATATTAACAAATTTGCAAGCAAGCTAAGCACCCCATAGTCAGTTTGCTACATTTATGTAGTGCTCAGTGCTTTAATTTTTGACAAAATTAAAAAAACCTTTAATATAGAGTTAAGTACTAACAAACTCAAAGCCATGGCGAAATCTCAAAATCAACTAATGCTGTGTTGCTATCTCTCGGTCAACTTGAGAGAT
>CAYVIV010000012.1:9351-22082 GCA_964451705.1 uncultured Candidatus Peribacteria bacterium
AAATGAAATTTTCTACAAAAGCAATCCATATTGGACAAAAACCAGAACCAAACTCCGGGGCTGTGATCCCACCCATCTACATGACATCTACATTCATACAAGATGCCCCTAACAAACATAAAGGCTACGACTACACTCGAGCTGGCAACCCGAACTTCACGAATCTGGAAAAGACTCTGGCTGCCTTAGAAAAGGCCAAGTATGCAACTGTATTCTCCTCAGGCATTGGCGCCACGACTGCACTAATCTCCACTCTCAAACAGGGAGACACAGTCATTGGAGGCAACGATCTATATGGAGGTACATTTAGACTATTTAAAAAAATCTTTAAAAAATTTGGAATTAAACTCATAGTAGTTGATACCCAAAACCTACAGGCAGTTGAAAAAGCTTTACAGAAAAAACCTAAAATGATTTTTTTAGAGTCACCTAGCAACCCCCTGCTCAAAATATCTAATATTCGTGTGATTAGTAAACTCGCAAAAAAATACAAAACCATAAGTGTAGTGGATAATACTTTTGCTACTCCATATTTCCAACAGCCCATCCAGCTTGGTGCCGATATTGCACTTCATAGCACGACAAAATACATTAGTGGTCACTCAGATGTAGTCGGCGGTGCCATAATCACTAACAACAAACAAATCAAGCAAAAAATGCAATTTGCCCGAATGAGCATGGGCCTAAACCCCAGCCCATTTGACGTATGGCTAACAACAAGAGGCTTAAAAACACTAGCAGTTCGCATGGAAAAACATGCCCAAAATGCAAAGCAAATAGCTGAATTTCTTGATAAACATCCGCTAGTCAAAAGGGTCTTTTATCCAGGACTAGAAACTCACCCAAATTACAAAGTAGCTCAGTCTCAAATGAAAGGATACAGTGGCATAGTATCTGTAGAGTTTAATCTAAGTCTTAAAGATAGCATAAAGCTCATCTCATCATTCAAAGTATTTACTCTTGCAGAAAGTCTCGGTGGCATTGAATCATTGGTCAATCACCCAGCCAGCATGACACATGCCTCAATCTCCGCCAAACAAAGACAAAAACAAGGACTAAATGATGGGTTAATCCGTTTATCAATCGGAATTGAAGATCCAAAAGACTTACTAAACGACCTAAAAACTCAGCTCCAACTAATCCATAAAAAATCTTCAAAACAAGAAACTCAAAACTAAAAAAGCTGCAATTTTACAAATCCAATTGATGACTCCCCTTTAGCCTAATCCACTGTACACCAAACTAACTTCTACACTAAAAAAGAAGCCTAACAACTAGGCTTCTTTAATTTTCTCTATTTACGCAAACTGCTATGTGCAATTAGTTGTAATAAAAGATTTATACGATCTTGGGCCTTAACTAGTGTGCTTTTAAACTCATTTATATTCTCTACTCTCCTTAACTCACCTACTAAGGTCCTTAAAGAGTTATCATTAACTTGCATATCGTCTAATTTTTTCAAATCAGTAAAAAGTTTATCTATCTGCAAAAGTAAATCGCAAAAGTCCAAACCTAACTTATAGTTTTCAGAAAAAGTTCTAATTAAGTAAACTAAAAAACCCGGATGCTCAGCAGGCTCATTTGAAATAAGCTTTGCATAATCTATAACAATCTTCATCCGATCAAATTGATCTAACATCTCACTTCCTCTACTGGAAAAAACAAAACTAAATTCATCCCAAACAATTTGCTTTTTAATACTCTGTAAAGATTCATAACCTTTAAACTTACCCTGCATCAAATAAAGAAAGTACCTTCTCCCTCTCTCAACTTCCTCGGGTGAGATAGAATAGCTATCAATATTAAAAGTAACATACTCATCATGATGTTTACCAAACAATGCTAGGTTCACAAGCTCACTCGCCTCACCAGCCAAACTCGACACTTCAGGTTTTAATCCTTCTAGGGCAGAATTGTGCAGTGAGCCACGGTAGTCTGGGTTCTGTACAAAAAGACAAAGTTTATAAAACAATTTTTCTCCATCTTCAAGACTGACTCCAAGACTTTTAACAAACCTAAAGAATTTGGGCTTATAAGCATTTGCCACCTTGTCCGCCATTGTATCTGCAGATCTTGACAATTGATTAATAAAAATTTCATGTAATTTAACTTGTAATAAAAGTAATTCTCTTTGCTCAGCAGTCTTAGCGAAGCTCTTTACATGCTCTGCTAATTTCTGAGGATCAGAAAGTGTAAAAACAGTCAAAGGAAATACAAGCCTCTCTCGTGTAGTATCCACATTATTAGGGCTCAAACCATTAGTTTGAGGACCTGACGCACAGGCAAGTGCAGAGGCTGAAAGCATAATTGAAAATGCTGTATTTTTTAGGTTAGTAATCATTTGTAAAATATTATATTGTTTTGATTATAAACTATTTTTGATAATTGTCAAGCCCTTGCATCAAACATTAACACATCAGATAAATACAATCACTTAAATTCATCTAAACGCTAGCTCAAGAACTCTAAACTCTAACAAGAATTTCACTGAGAGATAGTATACCCTGCTTGAAACCTAGTCAAACTCTAGTTAAAGACCCCCGAGCTCTTGGCAGTACTCATAAAAGACTTTGATTTTGCCCATCATAAAACTTGGAAAGTTATATTCCCTACAAGATGCTCTATCAAAACGATCCTCAGCCTCCATGCGCCATGCTTGCTCTTGGGCTTGCCAGTCCAAAATCTCTGCGGAGCGTTTAGCTAAAATTGGAAATTCCATGACAGTAAAATCACGTTGAGCTCCGTCAAAATCCACATAAAAGATACCTGAAAGACTACTATATTGAGCCTTACTAGCATTTGCGTCATACGTGTTAGCAATTGCATCGTTATAATGCACAAATTGAGACAACAAATCTTCGACCACTGCTAAATTCTGAATATTAGTTTTATAAAAAATAGTATAGTAATCCATCTGCTTCCACTTAGTTAAAGCAAAATTATCTGGCAAACTGTCTAGCGAGTTTGTATAGAATTTTACCAAAGTTAAGCAGTTTTGAGTCCCGTCTTGAAAGTTAAATTGAGTCTGACTAATCATTCTCAAAATACTTGGCACCTTACATTGCTCCAAAGTAGAGTTATATAAATTTTCTCGCAGCTTCAAAGTATCAAACGATACATTATACTCAGCTCTATCTCCTAAATATACATCTAGGCTTCCTTGATTTTCTTTAATTGTTCTGACAACCAAGTCTGCCATCTGACCTCGCGTCAAATTATCATGAAAATAAGCCACATCTATTGGCAAAATATTTAAACTCGCAGCCTTGTCTATAACACCACGGTACCAACGATCTGTTTGCTGATACTCATGGTTAAACGCCACCAAAGACATCTTAGTAGCCTCCACCAAACTCACCTGCTTAAAGGGCCGAAAATACCTACCACCATCAAAGCCACTAACCCATCCCAAACTCTTGGCGTAACATACATATCCCGAAAACCAGTCTCCAAAACTCACATCCTCAAAACAGCTACCTTTATAGTCATTTACAAAGGCACTGTTACGCCCCTCTAATTGTAGTTTGGATTCTATCAAAATCTTTAAAATCTCTGCCCTATTAATATCTTGATCATAAGCAAAACTCCCATCAGGATAACCAGAAACCACCTGTTTGTCTTCTAAATATAAAATCCCCTGTCTATGAATGTTGTCCCACGTTACATCAGTAAAATCTGCCTGAGCAACTGGGACCATCATAAATAAAGCTAGAAAAAACAAAGTAAAATTACGCATAAAAATAAATTATATAGATAAAATACATGAATAAATTTCAGATCTCCAGAAATTCTATAAATCCAAACATTCCGCCCTATACAAACAACAAAAAACTAATACATAAATTCCTGATATTACAAATTAGACAGAAAACTCCCGATTCAAAAAACCATGATTTTACTTTATTCAAAAGCATTTAAATTGACTAACAAAAATCCAACGCTAAAGTGAAATCATAATAACCTAACCAGGCAAGTATGAACATTTTGGAGACAGCTTACATATTCGATATGGACGGAACATTAGTTTCCACAGAAGATAATATAGCCCGGCTGATTGTAGAGGTACTCGAAAAACATGGCGTGACAATCCAGACACAAGAATATCATAGGGAGTTTGCAGGTACATCTTTTAGAGATGCTTTAAGCTTTTATAAGCAAGCCTACAACTTAGACCTAGATATAGAAGAAGCTATCGCATATGTCAAAGATCAAATAGAGATAGACATACAAGCAGATGGCATTAAAACTACTCCTGGAACTATCCAGTGGTTTAAACAAACATGTAGACAGGCCATTCAAGCAGCTATTGCCTCGAATGCCCCTAGAGATGTTATTGAAACAAACCTTGTATATTCCAACCTAATCTCATACACAAAAGAATTTCCTGTATTTAGCGCCTATGATTTCAACGCCTGGAAACCAGACCCAACAATCTTTATTCAAGCATTCCAAACTTTTAATCAAAAAAATCTCAAACGAGTTGTTGTTGTAGAAGATTCGCTTGCAGGCCTGCTAGCCATAGACAAATTCCAGGAGTGGCTCTCACAAGAGAAATCACCTATAGAGGTAGTCCCAACGCTATTTTGTAACCATTCCAATGACCACCTAACAAGCTTCCACATAGGACCAATGATAAATGATATGCGACAGCTAGCACAGCTGTAAATTACAACAACTAGGAATGTAAACTCCATTCACAGCAATACAAAAGTTCAAATTAAATTAAAACTAAACTAACTGCAAAACTCTAGCCGAGACTAAATTAAAACTAAAAGTTCTGGCTTAAAAAGCATAATCAAACCAAGGGCCAACATTACAAGCCCCCCAATCAAATTACTGGCCTTAGAGTATTTAGATGTAAAACCAAGCTTATTAAGACTCCACAAAGCTAAAACAAAAACTAACAAGTCATCCAACAAGAAGGCTAAAATATAAAGTCCCACATAAAATTGTCGTCCCCAAAACTCTACCAAATTTAACTCTAAAATCTTCGTAAACACCTGAGGGATTCCAATTGAACATGCAAAGTTGATCACATTAACACTCAAAGCCAAACCAATAATGGCCAAAGCCGTGACAATAGTCAGTTTTGATTTTGCTATCTGTTCTATCTTAGACTTCGTTTCTTGGCGCTCACCAGCATCTGTAACTTTACACTCAGCACCATTTTGCAGAAACTCCCAGAGAAAAAAACTACCAGCCCCAATTGCCACAAGACCAATTATCGGAGTAATAATTGCATCCAAACCAACAAAGTCCCAAACTCCAATCCAGACATTTAAAATCAAGGCATACATAATAGCTTGAGCCACCAAGAAAAGAGCCACTACCTCTATGAGCTTGCGTCTATCTCCGATTTTCGCCAAAACTAAAATAAATGTCACAAGCACCCACATGGCACATGGGTTAAACCCATCAATAGCACCAAGCAAAAAAGACATGACTGGTAAGGAGTACTTCTTAACATCGAAAGATGGCAAAAATGGCAGCTTCACATAAAATGGCTCATACTGCCTTTGAACACCACATGTTGTCCCATCATCAGCACAGCCGGCTCCCCCAGCTTGCACAGCGTTATGCAGGTTCCCATCGATATACTCACGAAAACTCACTGAACTTGCATTCCCAGAGCTCAAAATATCCCTATAAAGTCTCCCCGTAGTCTCGGCAGAATCAAAACCTTGCACCAAACTACCTCCAATAATTGTAATTGGAGTTGCACTTATAACCCCAGAGAGTCCTGTAACTTCCTGCCACAGCTGCGGATGTTGGTTTACCTCATAGTAATTGATTTGTAAATTAGGGTAGTCCGCCTTTAAATCAATCAGAAACTCTTTTTGTGCCTGACAGTGCTGACACTCAGGCCGCTCTAAAACCTCAACCAGTAGCTCGGTAGAACTAGCTGAACTAGCGGAAGTAGCTGAACTAGCTGAAGTAGCTGCCAGTCCAGAAATGCTAAGGGACAAAACTGCCACTAAAGATATCAAAAACATTCTAAAAAATTTTTTCATAAAAGACTATTATTTCAAAAACAGTATAACCTAAAAAACTTTAGTTTTCCAAAATTCAAAGCATCGCCTGCAACTCAAAATTCTTAGTTTTCCAAAATTCAAAGCATCGCCTGCAACTCAAAAATCTTAGTTTCTAAAATTCAAAATATCACACGCAACTCAAAATTATTTCTCAAAAAATCTCACAGTGCGATATGTAGCGTAGTAACTAGCAAAGTATACAGCATAGCTAATAACCAAACTTTGTATATAACTATCCTCCTCACAAACATAAGTCATGTAAGCAAAAGAAGCCCAGGAAAATGTAGTTGCAGTAATCAAGCTCAACTTAGTCGCAGGCGATTGAGTTTTTATAGCATCTTCTCTAAGCGAATCATTTGCAAAACTAGTATCGTAATCCACTTTTGCCTCAAGAGCTTCAAGCTTAGAGCCTTCAGACTCAAAACCTTTTGGCTCGGAGCTTTTTGGCTCAGCTACGTTACCCACTAATGGCGAAGGTAGATTGTCATCTATATTTGGATTGGAATCTAGACCTTTCATATATAAGCCCGCGCTAAATTATAAATCCAAACTACTACCAGCCACAAAACCCGTAGCCCAAGCAGATTGCAAATTAAAGCCCCCTGTATACCCATCTATATTTAAAATTTCACCTGCAAAAAATAGTCCAGGGCAAATTTTAGACTGCATTGTTTTTGGATCAATTTCTGACAACTCAATGCCACCTGCTGTCACAAACTCGTCTCCTGCTGCTCTAGATATCACATGAACTTTAAAATGTTTGACTAGTTGCAAAAACTTTCTAATATCCTTATGGGCAACACTATTAGATGCTCTATCAAAATCAAAATTATATTGGCTGGCAAGCAAATCTACTAAACGTCTTGGTAAAAATTCATAAAAAGCTTGTTTTATATACTTCTGCGGAAAGTTCTTTACAAAGTCAAAGACCTGATTTTCTAAATGCAACTGGTTGCATTTAGGAATGAAGTCCAAATATAGCTCTAATGCAGATTCTTTACTAATGGTCTCAAAAGCAGTTAAAGCACTCATTTCAAAAACAGCTGGCCCAGTGAGACCTTTGTGACTAATCAAAATAGGACCATTAGATTTTTGCTTCAAAGAACTTGCGGCAGCTTTGCTAGAAACTTTCGAAGAACCAGTACTAACTTTGCCAGAACTTTTTACGGCGCTACGCAAACTAGTCTGCAAACCACAGTTTTCAAAACTAATGCCAGACAGCTGACCCAACCATTTTTCCTCTAAAACAAAAGAGTTCAAACTTGGTCCTAAATCTGTAAGACTGTGACCTAATTTCTCCGCAAAAGCATAACCATCCCCACTCGAACCAGTATGTCTATAGGCTTGACCCCCAGTTGTCAGAATCACTTTATCAAAACTAAAGATGTCCCCAGACTTTAAACTTAATTCAAATTTACCAGACTCAAGTTTTTCTAAAGCCACAACCTGACTACCCAAGCAAACCTGCACCTTGTGCTCAGCAAAAAAATCACTAAATACAGTAATCACATCGGATCCATTATCAGAAACTGGGAAAACTCTCATATCGGACTCACATTTTAGCTTGCAACCTTGTTTTTCAAACCAGTCCACAAGCATTGCTGGACTAAAGCTATGCATAGCATATCGTAAAAACTTTGCTCCTCGTGGATATTTGCTTAAAACCTGAGTTAAATCCTGAATCCCAGTTGTCACATTACAGCGCCCCCCACCAGAAATCGCAACTTTGGCGCCCAAATTCAAATTTTTTTCGAACAAGACAATTTCCGCATTCGCTAGCGTTTGTTTAGCAAGCACTGCTGCCATCATTCCTGCAGCACCACCTCCAATTATAGCAATTCTCAATAAACTAAGATTATATCGCCGGCACTATAGCACAGCCAACAAGCAAAAAATAGCTTATTTAAGTAGCTTGCTACCTAGATCATAAAACTCATTTGCAAAGTTATCAATCCTCTCTAGCAAATCCTCATTAGTAATCTTTAATTCTGAAAAATCCTGACCTGTGCCATAAACCACTCGCGGTAATTGAAGCATTCGCCATTCATTCATGCATATTTGCGTCAAATGCTGTGTTGCCAAGTAACTTTTTTGGCCACCAGCAGCACAAACTACCCCAAACAACTTATGATTAACATTCTCAAAACAATTGTCCAATACGGATTTTAAACTATCATTCACTGAATAGCAGTAAACAGCCATACCTATAACCAAATTATCGGCCTTAGCAATCCTCTCTTTCATCTTTTCCATATCATCTGTGGATCTAAAGGTATGACCAAGTTCAAACTCACGACAATCTATAAAATCAACATCTGCACCTTTTTCTTTTAACTTCTCAGCAACTGCCTTTAGCATTACCCTGCCTCTAGATTCTTCTCTTAAGGAACTACTTATAATAACTGTTTTCATAAACTAAAATTTAATTATTTTATAATTTTTCTAAGTACACTATATCAAACAAACAAAAAAAACTACAACTTAAAGCTGTAGTTCTTGATACAAATTTCAAACCTGATTATAACTTACAAGCTTTTCTAATTGCGTATTGCAATCTTGCTGGCAATGCCACCTGAGACGTAACCTTAGAGCTAACCCTAGAGCTTACTCCAGAACTAACTCGAGAGCTAACTCTAGAAGTAGTAGGCGAAGCTGATTTAGATGCAGAACGAGAAGTTACATCACTAGTTACATCGCTAGTAACCTCGCTAATTACGTCGCTAGTAACCTTACTTGTAACATCAGAAACTAGTTGACCATCCGCTAAATACACTCCACCTCTGAAAATCTCTTTACAATCTACATCTGTACGCAGAGTGTTGTAATGAGTCCTCAATCTAATTGGTGCACCGTAGTAAGCTGCATTTGCAGATACAGCCACTAGAGAAACTAAGGCCATCACAACCAAAGCTTTTTTAACTATTGTATACATACTCAAGACATTAAGTTGTGAATAAATTACATAATTAAGCCTGTTTTGTCAAAACAAATTCTTCAAGTTCACTATTAAAAATAAAAAACATTGTGTAATCGCTATTTCAATTCTACAAGCCGTTTGCTGACATAATTAAACTCAGGAGATTGACTATAAAAATACTTAAGTTTTTTAGGCGAATCAGATTCTAAATTAGGGAAAAAGCTCCAAAACTTTCTATATGAACTCAAGGCATCGTGCAAGTTGCCTAGTTTGTAGTTTAAATCTGCATCTGCACGCCACCAATGATAATTTTGCGGATTTAATTCCAACAATTGCTCTACTAAGTTCAAAGATTGTTCAGGCTCAGTTGCAATTAGAGCCTGTGACTTATAAAACAAAAATCTAGGAGACACAGAGTTACTCTGCTGCCAGGTATCAATAGTCTCTAAACGCTTGGGAGCATCTACCTCGTACAAATCCATTAAAAACTTTTCATAAAAAGGGGTCACCTCAACAGCAGACTGCAAAGAGGCAGTTGCATAATTCCTATCAACTGCATATAAATACACGAAATCAGTATAATAAAGGTTAGCCCAAAACATTTTTACAAGCACTAGCACACACACAACTAAAGTCGCTAAAGATGTGAACAAAACCCTGTATCCAAGTTGCACAATATGCAGTTGGCTTTTAAATCTAAAAAGTACCAACCATGCCAACAAAACCGAAGTTAAAAACAGTGTAGTGACATCAAAAAAATTCAATTGATTTTGCAACAAATTTACAAGCAAACTCAAACTTAAAGCAGTTACTGGCCAATCGTTTGCTCTCAAAAAAGTCACAAATACAAAGCTGGCATATAGTAAATACAGCATAAGTCCGACAACTCCAGTAGATGTTATCACAGACAAAACCTGATTATGCGGGTTATCCACAATCACATGGGTGCTATCTTCCAACAAAGCAACCTTTGAATTCAAGACTGCAGGGTAAAAACTCTCAAAATTAGCGACACCTGTACCAAGTGGATACTTTAGAATATATTCGACACTAGACTCCCAAATACTTAGTCGGGAATTAAGCGAGTTCAAAGAGTCAGAATTAAACAAATTAAACCTAGGGAAAATCAAAGCACAAACTATTACAATGCTTAGAGATCCTAAAATCAAACGTAAAATCAATTTTGGGAATTTCTTGTATGCTAATAGAAAAACTCCACAAATCACAGCTAATAAACTACTTCTAGTCATTGTCAGAATCAAAGCTACAATACTCAAAGACAATGAAATAAAACTAAAGTTTTTATACTTCTGCAAAGTCACTAAGTTCAAAGGCAAAGTCATTGCAATAAATTGTGCTAAAAAAGACGGATTGCCTAAAAAACTAAAACTTCTACCATCAAAAAAAGCTGTATTGTAAGAGTTAAAAAATGGATCAATCCCCAAAAACTGTAAGACAGCATATCCACAAATAAGCAGATTAACACCCAAGACCCCTCGTACAAATCTGACAAAGTACTCTTTTCTAAAATTTGATATATTCACCAAAAACAAAAGCAACAAAATCAGAGCATAAAAAACACCTATCCCCCTTTGGTAACTACCAAAAAATGACAACAAGGGAGTTTGAGAAACAAAGACACTTAAAAGCAACAAGCCTAACACAATAGCCACCAGCCAATACAACTGAGTCTGCTTAAACAAATTAACTTGCAGTTTTTTCCGCCAACAAGCTGTATACGCCACAAAGCAGCTAAAGACTGTAAAGACACTATAAAAACCCAACAACTTTACATTAACAAAACTGGACTCAAAACCAGACCAAAACCCAAAGGCTAAAACTGTTAATAAAAGGAAATTCAAATATGCTAGCATTTTTATCAAGCATGACAGCTTAGTTTTGTTTTGTCAAGCATGTGCTTTCATAGTTTGCTTCTATCTATAGAACGCAATTCTAAAAAAACAAAAACACAGCTACATGCATCTCAGCAAAAATCCTCACGGGCATCTCAATCATCAAGCCAATACATACAGTACTTGTGCATTAATCCACCACAGGCTATTTACTAAGGCGCAACAAAATTTGCTGAAAATCAGAAAAAGCTAACTCATCAGACAAGCCTAAGTTGCTCAAATCTAAAAAATCACTAGAGCCACCTTTACGCATCCAAAACTCCACTCCACAAGTACAACTAGCTTGATAGTCTGAGACTGTATCACCAATCGACAAAATATCACTAGCAGTAATGCCATACTCAGCACAAAAATCTAAAGCTTTAGCAAACATATATACAGAAGGTTTTTGTTGCTCAAGATCTTTAGCCTGCAAAACTAAATCAAAATCATCCATGCTCAAACCACAATCTTGCATTCTATGTTCCAGTAAATTAATTCGATTAGTGACAATAATTTTTTTTAAAGCTGGATATTGCTCATTGATAAACCTCCAAAAGTCCATAAAGCCAGAAACTGGAGCGTATTTCACTTGTCTCGTGTTAGCTTTGTAAATTTGCAAAACTTTATCAAAATCTACAACAAACAGCTCTGCTAAAACCTTTAATGCTAAATCAAAATGCACTTCTTGCTTAACAATCTTCAAGACAAACTCATAATTTAAATTAGGAGTCTGACCTGGTAACACCTGAGATAAAGACCAAAAAAGCAGCTCTGCTACTCCCTGATCTGTCTGAGAAATTGTATTATCAAAATCAAAAATTATAGCCTTATATCGCATCTACTTTACAGTTTAAATCACTAGTCATTACGCTCAGGATTTAAAAGACTAGATACCAAAGCTGCAACCTCGGCTTGCACCTCATGGGGCTCAAGAGACCGAGCTATCGAATCATTACTCAGCTGCTTATCATCAAGCCTTTGCTTATTCAATCCATGGAGATAACTAACTCCCTCACTTAAAAAATTCAACATTTGCCTCGACCCACTAGCTAATCTTTCAAACACAATTATAAAATTACAATACTAACACCCCTCTAGCAACTCTAGGTCTATAAACCTTTTAAGCTTTCTTTTAGTGCAAGGTAAGCTTTTGTATATAAAGCTGCTATATTTTGTCTTTCTACATCAGTAACATACCTATCCGATTCATATTTTGGAACCTTAAACTCAGCAACATCAAATTCTTTAGGCAGTAACTTATGGATATAACTTGGTTCTGAAGTAAAACCATAAATTGTTTGGTCTAGTTCTGGATCAATCATTAAAGTCATTAAATGTGCTCCATAACCTAGTTCTTCTTCTGTAAACTTTTCACCCCCAGAACCAAACCCAAAAGGAACAATTTTCATTATACATTCAGCACCAAAGTGGTGTTGCAAATGGTTATCCGTTTGAATTAACCATACTCGCCTAGCTAGTAAACCATCAGATAAAATTTGTTCTACCCATGAGCCAGCATCCTTGTTTATAGGTAAAAATTCTTTTAACATATCTACATAATCACCTGTATCTATTGGCTCTAAAAGCTTAGGATCCTGCCTATTTACTTTGCCTGGATCAGCTTGACACCTCAGTGCAACCATTATTTTGTCTGACTTAGGTATCTCTCGATACATACTATCCATATTACCCATATTAATAATAAATTAATTCTTATTCTATTTAAACTTATCAACTATTCAAGCTATTCACAAGCAATTCATCACTGATTATGCTTGGAAAAATTCATTTTATTTATCAGGAGGCTTTACCACTGTCGTAGCTTGCTTTGGGACTTTCCTTCGGGCTTGCTTTGGAGCTTGCCTTGGGGCTTGCTTTACCACTGTC
>CAYVIV010000013.1:0-11665 GCA_964451705.1 uncultured Candidatus Peribacteria bacterium
TAGGGAAGCGGCTAGTAACAATAGCTGTGCCATTGAGGGTGTGCACGTATTGTTTTTTGCCATTTGCGTCTATGTATTTTATGTTGGCACGTCGAGCTTGGTAGTCGAGACAGTTAGAAGTCGATGTTATTTCTCCATATTCGCCTTGCGTGTTTTTATCGCCTTTCATTGTCATATAGGCTTCGATATCGTATTTGCGGTATGCGCATGCCCCTAGGTCTCCTGTGGCAATATCTATTACCTGGTATGGGATTTCGAGCCCATCGACAATTTCCTTTTCGATTTCTAAAATTTGTTGGTGGACTTTATCAGAATCTTCTGGTTTGCAATAGGCAAAAATTTCTAACTTTTTAAACTGATGTACTCGGTAGAGTCCCATAGATGTACGTCCATATGAACCAGCCTCTTTGCGGAAGCAGCTCGAGATAGCTGCGACTATTTTTGGACCGTTTGATAAGTCTATGACTTCGTTTGAGTGATATCCAAGCATAGTGATTTCTGCTGTACCGACCAAGCTCATGTCTTCGCCTCCAATATTATAAATGTCGTCTTGTTCACCACGAGGATTGAAACCTGCATACTCGATAACATCGTTATGGGCGAAATCTGGAGTTTCTATAATTTCTGTGATTCCATTTTGTTCTAGTATGCTAATTCCATAATCAATTAATGCTCGGTTGAGTTTGAATAATTTTGTTTTAAGGAAGTACGACTTGTGTCCGGCAATTTTGGTGCCTCGTTCGAAATCAAGTGCGTCGTGTGCAACAAGCAGATCGGCATGGTTTTTGGCTTGAAAATCAAAGTTTTTTGGTTCAAAATTTTTGTACAATAGATTAAAATCTTCCTCGCCTCCAGTTGGAGAATCTGGATGGGTAATATTGGGTACTTGTTTAAGTAACTCTAAAAAACTGTCGTTTATTTTGCGGTCCTGCTGCTCGAGTTCTTTAACCTGCTGGCTAAGTTCTTTGAGCTCGGCAATTTTTTCTGGAGTTGGTTTAGATTTGGAGCTAGATTTGAGAGTCGATCGGAGTTGATCTAAGTGTTGTTGTGAGGATTTTCTTTTGTCGTCAAGTTCGACAAGTGTATCGAGTGCTACTTTAACTTGTCGCTTGGCAATGTTTTCGCGCATTTGTTCGAGATTGTCTCGAATATATTTAATATCTAGCATTTGCTGGGTGTTAAAGTGTTAATATTTTGCCTGCATTACTCATACAAGTCAATTAAGTTCCTGTTGTGAGTGATACTATCTTGTGTGTTAATAAAAAACCACCTATTACTAGGTGGTTTTTTGAGAGCTTGAGCTCTGCTTGGATAATGTTATAGGAGTGAGGCTACTGATGAAGGTAGTGGTGTTTACTGATCAATGACTTCGCCTTCGCCGTCCTTATTTTTTTTGCTGTTGGTAGCATCCTCTGAGCTGTTATCTGAGTCTTGGTCTTGAGGACTGTCGTTTTCGTTTGCATCTGTAGGGTTGTCATTTTCGTTGTTTTCATCTGAGGCCTGGGCTCCAGATGCTTGAGCTGCTTGAGCAGCTTGTTCTGTGTTGTAGACAGCTTCACCAATTTTTTGGATTTCTTGGTTAAGTTCCTCTACTTGAGATTTGAGTGCAGTGTAATCTTTTTCTTCGGCCTCTAGTAGTTTTTTGAGAGAGTCTACTTTTTCTTGAATTGGAGCTTTAATATCTTCTGGGACTTTTTCTCCATGTTCTGTTAAAGTTTTTTCTGTTTGATAGACTAGGCTTTCGGCCTGGTTGAGTGTTTCTATATTTTCTTTTTTCTCTTTGTCCTCTTCAGCAAACTTTTCGGCATCTTCTTGCATTTTTGTGATTTCTTCATCAGATAAGCCGCTAGAACCAGTAATAGTTATCTTTTGTTCTTTATTGGTAGCTTTATCTACTGCTTTTACATTTAAAATACCATTGGCGTCTACGTCAAAGTGAACTTCGACTTGAGGGACTCCACGTGGAGCTGGGGCAATTCCATCTAGAATAAATCTTCCGAGAGATTTGTTGTCAGCTGCCATGGAACGTTCGCCTTGGAGTACATGAATTTCTACTGAAGGTTGGTTGTCTGCAGCTGTCGAGAAGACTTGTGATTTGGAACTTGGAATAGTTGTGTTTCTTTCAACTAATGGTGTTGAGACACCTCCCATAGTTTCGATCCCTAAAGTTAGTGGAATTACATCTAGTAGGAGTACGTCTTTTACGTCACCTTGTAAGACTCCAGCTTGAATGGCAGCACCTAGTGCTACGACTTCGTCTGGATTGAGTCCTTGGTGAGGATCTTTGCCAAAAAAGTCTTTAACTTTTTCACGGACAAGAGGCATTCTTGTCATACCACCTACTAGAATTACTTCGTCAATATCGGATTCAAAGACTTTAGCATCTTTGAGAGCTTTGCGACATGGACCAATACTTTTTTCTACAATATCAAAACAAATTTCTTCCAGCTTGGAACGTTTTAGGTTCATGTTAAAGTGCTTAGCACCACTGGCGTCTGCGGTAATAAAAGGTAGGTTCACTTCTGTTTCTTGTGCAGAGGATAGTTCTATTTTAGCTTTTTCGGCAGCTTCTTTAAGTCTTTGAATGGCTGCTTTGTCACTTGAGAGGTTTATTCCTTCTTGTTTTTTAAACTCAGCAAGTAGTTCTTCTAAGATAGCATTATCAAAGTCGTCACCACCTAAGGTTGTGTTACCATTTGTGGCTAGGACTTCAATTTGTTTTTCACCATCAACATCGGCAATTTCTAGGATGGAGATATCAAAGGTACCACCACCAAGATCATAAACAGCGACTTTTTTATCTGCCCCTTTTTTATCGATTCCATAAGCTAGTGATGCTGCTGTCGGTTCGTTGATAATACGTAGAACCTCTAGTCCAGCAATTTTACCTGCATCTTTAGTGGCTTGTCTTTGTGTATCGTTAAAGTAGGCTGGTACTGTAATTACAGCTTGGGATACCTCGTGACCTAAGAAAGCCTCGGCATCTGCTTTAAGTTTTTGCAAAACCATAGCAGAAATTTCTGCTGGGCGGTGCTGTTTGCCGTCTAAGACAATTTCTGCCTCGCCTTTTGCACCTTTAACCACTTTGTATGGTAGATGTTCTATTATTTTTTCAATTTCTTTAAAACTGTGTCCAATTAATCTTTTTGCAGAAAAGATTGTATTTTCTGCATTGGTTACAGCTTGACGTTTTGCGGGAATACCCACGAGTCGCTCCTTACCTTTGTAGGCGACAATAGATGGGGTAGTACGTGTACCTTCACTTGATGGGATTATGACTGGATCCTTACCTTGCATGACTGCAACGCAGGAATTTGTTGTACCTAAATCGATACCAATAATTTTACTCATTTGATATTTAAGTTAAATTTAAAATTAAATTAGCACTCAAGATTATAGAGTGCTAATTAGAATTTTGCAAGGTTTTTTTCTTTAGGCTGGTTTGAACTTACCGTGAAGGCTTATTCTCCTGCGCCAACCACTACTTTGGATGGGCGAATAACTACCTCTCCTAGCATGTAGCCTTGTTCGATAGTTTCGATGATTTTATCTTTTTCTCCTGGAATTACAGAGATGACTTCGTGCAGGTTGCTATCTAGTGTTTCTGATGCAATGGGGGAGAGTCCTAAGTCGCTAGTGACTTTGTTGAGCATTTTATGAATATTCACAATACCTTTACCAAAGGCGTCGTCTGCCTGTTCGGCTGGCATGTTTTTAATTGCTAGGTTAAAGCTGTCTATGATAGGGAAAAATTTGTCTAAGACTTTGATTTGGGCGAACTGTTGCATTTGTTGGCGCTCTTTGGCTACTTGTTGTTTGTAGTTACTTAGGTCGGCTAATGCTCTTTGGGCGGTTTGGGTCATTTTGTCTAGTTCGGCCTGTAAGTCTATTTCTATAGGTTCTTTTGGCTCTGGTGGTGTAGGATTTTGCTCACTCATTATATTTCTTGGTTAAGTTGATTGGTTACTTCTTCAAGCACAATACTGTTGACTGCGTAATTCATACGCGTTGGTCCTAATATCCCAATATAACCAATAAAGTTATTACTACGATATCGGGTAACAATTATACTACAACTTTTTATTTCTTCAAGTAAGTTTTCGTGACCGATGGATATTTGAATTTGACCCTCTGGGACTTCGGAATTTTGCAGGTATTTGAGAAACTGGTTATTTTTTTCAAATACTTCGATTACCTGGCAGGCAGTTAGGGGGTCGTTCATAAATTCTGGTTTCTTGAGCATGTTGGAGATACCTAGGTAGAAGGTTGCAGAATCTGGCAGAGTTGCAAAGGTAATATTGTTTGTGTAGTTAGAGAGCATAGTCACTGCATTTTGAATTTCTTTTTTGAGCTTATGGGTTTTAAAGTCGCTTTGGATTTTAGAAATCAAGGCTTGAGATTGCTGTTTAGCATTTTGAAAATCAACAAGGTCATTCACAAAAAACCTATAGCCTAAATCTGTTGGTATTCTGCCACTAGAGGTATGTGGTTGCATAAGATAGCCGCTGTCTTCTAGTTTGGCCATTTCGTTTCTTATGGTTGCTGGAGAAACTCCTAGATCATAACTAACTAATAATGTTTTAGAACCAACAGGCTCTGCAGATAGTAGGTGTTGTTCTATGATAGCTTGTAGGATTTTTTTACTTCTTTCTTGCATTGTGGTCTTTGTCTATTGGATTTAATAGAATTATATTTTGAATATAAGTCTTCTGGCAAGTTTTTTGAAGTTTTTCTTGCTTTTTTAAAAAATAAAGTATATAAATTGAGTACTTTTTAAATTTACAGTAATGTCTAATAGATCATCTTCGAAACAACATTGTTTAGTTGGCAAAAAATTTCCAAAGGCTAAGGCTTGGAAAAAAAGAAACAAATTAAAGGCACGTTTAAGAAGACAAGCTGCCGAAGAACTAGTAGCTGCAAAATCTACGACTGTTGCTGCCAAGGCACCTGCTAAAAAAGCTACTGCCAAAAAAGAGTCTGCAACTGCTGCTGCCAAGGCGCCCGCTAAAAAAGCTACTGCCAAAAAAGACTCAACAACTGCTGCCAAGGCACCTGCTGCAAAGAAGCCTGCAAAGAAAGCTACTGATGAAAAGGAAAGCTAATTTGCTTTTGATAATATAGCTAAAAAAGACCTCTTAATCTCAAGAGGTCTTTTTGTTGTTAGCACATCTTAGCTAGTTCTATTAGTCTGTTAGAGTAGCCGTACTCGTTGTCATACCAAGACAGGATTCTGAGCATTTTGCCGTTTAGAACATGGGTAAACTCCATATCTATTACACTGGAATAGGGGTTACCAACATAGTCGCTAGAGACTAGTTGTTCTGAAGATAAATCGAGAATACCTTTGAGTTGATTCTGAGAGGCTTCTTTAAATAATTCATGTACTTCTTCGACAGTAGTGCTTTTGGACAATAGGACGTTGAGTTCAATTATTGAACCAGTAGCACAGGGGACTCTGTAGGCCTGACCGGTTAGTTTACCTTCTAGTTGTGGTAGTACCATGCTAATTGCTTTAGTGGCACCTGTAGAGGTTGGGATTATATTTGTGGCTGCCGAGCGTGCACGACGAAAATCTTTATGAGTGTTATCGAGGATATTTTGAGATGCGGTGTAAGAGTGAACGGTAGATAGATAGCCTGACTCTATACCAAATTCTTGATCTAGTAACATAACAATTGGAGCGGCACAGTTGGTTGTGCAAGAGGCATTGGAAATTATACTATCTGTTTCAGCTTGATATTCGTCTTGGTTGACACCAAGTACTATAGTTCTTTCTATATCTTTGCCTGCTGCCGATAAAACTACTTTTTTAGCCCCAGCTTGCAAGTGCATGCCAGCTGTTTCTTTGGTTTTAAAGATTCCGGTGCACTCTAGGACTACATCTATTTCAAGTTGCTTCCATGGCAGTTGGCTTGGATCTCTTTGTGTTAGGTGCAGAATTCTTTTGCCATCGACAACAATGTAATCTCCATCTATTTCGATAGTGCTATCTAAGGTTCCATAGCTGCTGTCATACTTTAGCAGCTGGACTGTTGTGTAGATATCTGATAAGTCATTAATTGCGACGACATCAAATAAATCTTGTTTAAGGTTGGCACGAAAACTTGCACGACCTATTCTGCCAAATCCATTGATTGCAACTTTTTTTCTCATTGGTTGAATTTGTTATTTTACTTGTTTATATTTATAGCAAATTAAACTAAGCTTGACCATGATAATTTCTGATATTAGTAATTACAATCTTGTCCTAGATCAACTTGTTGCAAGCCTACGAGCATCTAAACTTATATGCATACCATCCGACACATCGTATGGTTTAAGTGGTTTAGCATTTGATGCCAAAGCTGAATCTAGTTTACATGAGCTTAAGGGGCAGGACCCAAGCAAGCCACTGAGTATTATGTTTGCAGAAAAAGCAGATATTTTAAATTTATTTAAACCAAACAAATTAGTGGAACTTTTAGTAGAGGAGTATTTGCCTGGTCCACTGACTATCATTGCTGAAACTAAGCAGGGCAAGATGGTGGGTGCTCGTTTGCCGGATCATAATTTATCAAGAGATTTGATTAGAAAAATAGCAGCTCCAATTTTTACGAGTTCTGCTAACGCTCATGGTTTACCTGCCTGTTACAGTGTTGAGGAGCTGGAAAATCAATTGGGGGACAAGTTTAAGGATTTAGACTCTGTGTTAGATTTAGGTGTTTTAGACTTTAAACCTGCATCTACAGTTGTGCGTGCTAATTTAGATTCTTTAGAAATATTGCGTGAGGGGGACTTGTCTTCAGAGATACGCCAAAGACTAACATTGCAATAATATTGCCAATTGGTCAAGAGTTTATGATTAAATTACTTGTTCTTTATATTGGCTTTAGAGCTTACTTTAGGCCTGTGGCTTACTTTCATGTTTAGAATCAAAGCTTGACTTTTGGAGCTTAAAAGCTTATAAAGTTAAGGATTTGAGCCGATGTAGGAGCTCGTTGTGTTGGTAGTGATGGGTTAGGATTTAATTTTTTGAATGGATACATATATAGCAGAGCACACCCCTGTCTTACTCGATGAAGTAATTGCTCATTTGGATTTAAAGCAAAGCGACTATGTTGTTGATGGTACTCTGGGACTTGGAGGTCACTCTAAGGCTATTTTGCCGCAAATAGGCAATACTGGAAAATTATATGCTTTCGACTTAGACTCTAGGAATTTACAAGAGGCACGCAAACGATTGCGTAATTTTGAGGGTAGAGTAATTTATGTGAACGATAATTTTTCAACTATAGATCACTATCAAAAAGTTTTAAAAATTGATGGTGTTGATAAGGTGTTGTTAGATTTAGGTTTATCATCTCCACATGTGGATATTGCTGAGTATGGTTTTTCTTTTAAGCAGCGAGGTCCTTTGGATATGCGTTTTTCTCGAAAACAAAAGTTAACGGCCTCGATGATAGTTAATGGTATTTCTGAGGCAAAGTTAGCTGAAATTTTATCTAAATTCGGTGAACTTAAGTATGCTCGTAAAATTGCTGCTTTTATTGTTAAACAAAGAGAGCTAAAACCATTTACATATACAGATGAGTTTGCAGAGAGAATTAGACCATGTTTATCGGTTAAAAATGCTATAAAGGAGTTAACTTGTATTTTCCAGGCTATTAGAATTACTGTAAATGATGAATTGAATGCTTTGAATACAGGATTGAATAATATTTTTGAACTCCTTCGCAAAAATGGACGTGTTGCTGTTATTTCTTATCACTCGCTGGAAGATAGGATAGTTAAGAATTTTATTAAAAAGTTAGAAAAACCTTTGGAAACTGATCCATTAAAGGCTATGATGTCAGTACATGCTGAACCGAGAATAGAAGTTATTACAAAAAAAATCATTTTACCTTCCAAGCAGGAGGTAGAAGATAACCCACGGGCCCGAAGCGCTAAGCTGCGAGTCTTCAAAAAGCTTTAATTTTAGAATTTGCATACAATCTCCCTTTTCTTAAAGAATACTTCCTTACAACTTGGCATAGAGCCTCGTTGGCATGGGGTGGCTGTTTTTTTATTGACGGTGATCATTTTTGCCTTGTGTATGCACTTGTATAATTTTCAGAGGTCTTTGACTTATGGATATCAGATTTCAGAGCTTTCATCTCAAAGACTTAGAATTAACGGGTTAAAACAGAAGAGCAATATAGAGCTTTCACGATTGCAATCTTTAGATTATATTCAGAATTCTGGGGTGATTGACTTTATGACGAATCCAAAGATCACAAATTATGTTCAGCACTCGTCTGCTACTGCTTTAAGATATTAAAATGCAAAATTTTGAACGCTTACTCGAGGACTGCGACTTCAGTTCAGATTTAAAAACTCTAGTTGGAGCATGCACAAAAGCAGCAATTAATTTTTATAATTCCTACTGCAGTATAGAAAATGTGCAGGAGAGCCAAAATGTGCATGGTGAAAACCAGAAAGCCTTGGACTTAATAGCCGATGAGATTTTTACAAATGCTTTGCTCAGTACAAAGTTATGTGCCTGTATTTGTTCAGAAGAAAGAGAAGAGGCCATTAAGTCCGATGGTCAATATTCGGTATGTTTTGATCCTTTAGATGGATCGAGTATTATCGAAGCTAACTTTGCCACAGGTAGTATTTTTGGTATCTATAATGCCCAAACTCCAATTGGACTTACTCTATCGCAGCAAGTTTGTAGCTTTTATTATATATATGGTCCGAACTTAATACTGGTAGTTTCTAATGGTAAAAAAACTTTTACGGCAAAATACACCGGGGATGATTTTGAATTTAACCAAAATATGCCTTTAAAAAATCAAGGCGTCTTAGCACCTGCAAACCTGCAGGCCTGGTTTGCAAATGGTATTCAAGATAGGTTAGCGGATTTTTTAAGTCAAGGTTTGTATTTGCGTTATTCTGGTGGGTTAGTTGCAGATGTGCATATGTTGATTTCTAAGTCAGGAGGTTTGTTTGTGAGACCCAGGTTGGCTAAAGCTAAGCCCAAGTTAAGGTTGGTATATGAATGTGGACCATTGGCTTATATAATAGAGTCTTTGGGAGGTTTGAGTTCGAATATGCAGGTTTCTATTTTGGAGCAGAAAATTACTGATTTGCATCAAACTACAGATTTCATGGTGGGTACTAAAGATTTTGTTGAGCGTTGGCATAGTTATGAAAAACTCTAAAGATATTTACAAAGCGCTTAGAATGTTATAACATCTGTTTTGTACTGGATATTCAGGACTTATGCAGAAAAATAAATTACAAATATCGGTTTTAAAATGGTTGCAGGGAGATGTAAATGCTTTTTCTTTTGTCTATGATTACTATATAGATAAAATTTACCGTTTTATTTACTTTAAAGTGCCAGCGAATGAGGCAGAGGATTTAACTGAGGAAGTATTTTTAAAGGTTATGCAAAAAAAAGATACTTTTGATCCGAAAAAAAGTGCTTTTAGTACTTGGATTTACACAATTGCCAGAAATACAGTTATAGATTTTTTGCGTTCAAACAAGCCAGTTTTAGAATTACATGATTATGTAGCAGATACTCAGGAGTCAACTCAAACTGCTTACAAGGCAGAGAAATCTTTGCAGCAGGAAAATTTAAAAAAAGCATTGGTGACTTTGCCGAAAAATAAACAAGATATAGTGATTTTACGTTTTATAGATGAACTATCTTATGAAGAAATTGCAGAAATCCTAGGTAAGTCTGCAGGAAGTGTGCGAATTACCATGATGAGAACACTGCGTGATTTAAGGCAAATTTTAGAAAAACTTGAAACATAAGGCCTGTTTTCACGTATATAAATATGAATCAACTAAATTATGAATTTAGAAAAACAACTCTCTGAATTATTGAATCAACCTAGCTACTCTAAAAAAAATAAACTTTATAGTAGGTTAGTTAGTTTAGAAAAATTTAGGTTTATAACTAAGTTGATTAGGGCTAGTTGGTTTTTTAAGACTAAGCTTAAGTACAAACTATATTTTAGTCAGTCCTTTGCAGATATTAGTTATGTTTTTGCTAAGAAATCGATGGCAGTCGGTTTGAGCTTTGTATTTGTTTTAAGTATTTTAGCAATACCTTTTTTATCTACAAACAATTATATAAACAACTCCCAGTACTTGCTATCTCGTTTAAGTGGCGATGTGCAGGTTTTGCGAGCAGGCAATTTGTTAGATGTAGATAATGAGTTTGAGTTACAAGCCTTAGATGTAGTCACGACTAGTTCAAAATCTTTGGTGGAAGTAAGAGTCTTAGATGGTGCAATTGTACGTTTAGGTCAGAATTCGCAGTTATATCTTGGTAATGTTTCTAAAAGTCCCTTTTTAAATACTGTAGATTTAGAGCTGAGTAAGGGTAGTTTTTGGTTAAACTCTTCTTATAATACTTTGGTGCCGACTAAGATTAATTTGTCTACAGCGTCTGCTGAGTTTGAGCTATATAAATCATCTAAATTTGCTGTGAAGACAAATTCAGAAGCTTTGATAGCTTACAATTTTTCACGACCAGTTTTAACACACACCCTTTCTGATTCTTCGTACTTGGGTCAATCACAGGTTATGAATGTAAGTACCGAGAAAACTTTAGATATTTTTAAGGACAATATGTTGGCGTTTATGTCTTTGAACTCTAATTTAGATAAGACGATTTATATGGATGTCTCTGAGGATTTAAGTTCAGAAAAACATAGAATTGCTGGAGTTTTGCCAAATCAGATTATGTATCCTTTGGAAGTTTTACAGGATTGGTTTAACTCTAAGGTTAAATCTTCTTCTACTGTAGATTCACAAATTGATGATGTATCAGAATCTTTGATTGAAACAGAGTTAATGTTGGCACAATCTAATGCAAATTTAGATTCGCAAACTAAGTCTAATTTAAAAGCTAAACTATCTAAGGTTGTTGAGTCTGTGAAGCAAACAAAACAGACTAGCCAGCAACTACATACTAGCACTAAGGAGAACTTGATTTCTCAATTAACTAATATAGAAAGTTCTATTTCGAAAGAAGTTACACCACAGTCTTATTTTGAACTAAAATCTTTGGTGTCAAATGCTAAATTAGATGTTTCGGAATCTTTTGAAGAGCAGTCTCAAGTAGCTTTAGAAAATACAAATCAGATTTTAACAGAAATTAGCTTGGAAGATGAACAAGTGCAAAAACAGCTTTTGCCAAATGTTTTAGATGAATTAACGTTTGCTTTAGATAAAGTTTCTATGCAATCAACCTTAGTTTCTAACTCAGGAATGATAGATGATAGATTATCTCAAGATTTAGAGTTTTTAATTCGTGAAAGCTTGGTGATTACAGATATGGTAGACAAAGATATTGTGGATAATAACGCTTTGGAGCAAAAAGTAGACCTTTTAAGGACTAAGATTCAAGAGGTTGCAGCTGTGGTGTCGGAAGGAAACTCAGAAGAAATTGAGCCCCAAGAGTCGTTTAGTTCTAGTGTGTCTTTCGAGGCAGATTCTAGTACTGTAACTATTGAAGAAATTGATAGTTTGCAAGTAGATAAAATTTTAGATGAAAATAATCAAGATATAGACCTGGAGACTCTAGAATCCCCAGAACAAACTGAGTTAGATGTTGATCTAGAATCAAATTCTCAAGAGTTGGAGGCTTCAGTATCTGAATTAGAGTCTGAATTGACTGAAGGCT
>CAYVIV010000013.1:11765-21634 GCA_964451705.1 uncultured Candidatus Peribacteria bacterium
AGTTGAGGAGTTAGAAAGTAGCTTCCAAATTCAGGAGAGAAATTTACAGACTTTAGATGATGTATCGACTATTGAAACTATCCAAACACCTCCTACAGAAGTTCTGAGCGAGGAATCAACGTTTGATGTCAGTGATCTTTAGATTTGTATCGCTGCCAAGTTATGAGCTAGGAATCAAGCGTGGATCTGCCTGATTTTTAGAATAGCTATTTGTGGATTTAGATGATTTTTGCAAAGTGCAAGACAAGACCAAACATAGCCACGAAGTTGCCTATAAGCCAAAATCTCATAGTGACTGTGAATTCTTTCCAGCCGTTGTATTCAAAGTGGTGATGAATGGGAGCTATGTCGAAGACTTTTTTGCCACGGAATTTTTTCGAGAGCAGTTGGATGATTACAGATAATGTTTCTATAACAAAAATGAAACAAATAAAAGGCAGTAACAAGATGCTATCGTTTAACATTGCGATGACACCAATTGTGGCCCCTAAGGCTAGTGAGCCAGTGTCTCCCATGATGAATTTGGCTGGAGGAATATTGTTCCATAAAAATGCTGCTAGAGCCCCTACAATCACTGCACACAGGGTGCTGAGAATAAATAGGCCTTTGATAAATGAAATAATAGCCAAGCTAATTAGAGCAGTAATACTGAGTCCAGATGCTAAGCCATCTAAGCCATCGGTAATATTGACAGCATTAGATGTGCCAATGATTATAAACATAAATAGGGGAATGTACCAAAGTCCTAGGCTGATATCGTTGCCTAGCAGATAAACACTGGAGAAGCCTAGTTTACTATAAAACCAGTAGCCACCTAAAAAGCTTAAAATTGTCATCCAAATAGTTTTTGCATTGGCAGAGAGACCTTTAAATTTACCGATTTTTTTAACATTCATATAGTCATCTACAAATCCAAGTAACCCAAAGCTAATTAAGAAAAATAGAGGAATATAGGTTTCGGATCTGCTAATTAAACTATTGGAAGTTATGCCAAGTTGGACAGAAAACAGCGAAAGTAAACTTATGATTGCAACTGTGACCCAGATAACTATACCTCCCATTGTTGGCGTGCCTTGTTTGCTCTTATGTAAAGAGTTAAATAGTGGTGTTTTACTCCCGTCCATGCTGGACTCTTTAATTTGCTGTGTAAACTGGACGCGCTTTATAAAACGGATGAATTTTGGAGTGGCAATAAGTGCTAAAAGAAAGCTAGAAAAACTACCTGCTAATATAAGGCCTAAATGGCTACTGAGAGCTTGAGTGATCATAAAAGTTTTTGTTACTATTATATTCTAGAAGAGAATTTGTATCTAAGAACCTGTTTTTACTATTCAAAACGATTGTCATTACCGATTTAGGTCCATCGGAGATGCCTATAAAGCACTGTCCGGCTAATGGAGTGGTGCCAGTTTTGAGACCACTTAGATTGAGTTTGTTTTCCAACTCTTTATTTGTATTCTTAACTAGAGTGTTTTTTTTCTTAAGGCTAGTAATTTTATAGTTTTGTTTCTTTGCAATGTCAACAATATAATTATTTTCCATAAGTGTTTTTGTAAATTTAGCAAGGTCATAGGCTGTACTATAATTGTCGATGTGGTCGAAGCCCATGGGGTTTGCAAACTTAGTGTTTTTGAGTCCTAGCTTTTTAGCATAGTGATTCATTTTTTTTACAAATTCTTTTTGACTGCCTGCACTATGTTCGGCAACTGCAGCTGCAGCTTCGTTGGCCGAGCTAAGCAACATGGCATGAATTAAGTCTTGCATGTAATAACTATCGTTGGCCTGCAGATTAGCACTAGATCCACCAACAGATTTATGCTGTGGGCTGAGCTTGACCACCTCCTGCATGTCGTGCTCTTGGGTGGCTATATAAACTGTCATGAGTTTGGTGAGGCTGGCAATTGGAAGTTTTTGGTAAGCATTTTTGCTATATGAGATGGTCTGACTATTGATATCGTAAATTAGAGCACTTTTGGCACTGAGTTGCGGCTTTAGGTTCTCAACAATTTTAAGAGGAGTAGCTACATTACTTAGGCTAATAACTCCAGAGAGAATAATTAATATAATTTTAGATAGCATATATTTATAAATTATTCACTTAGGCTGAACTACTAGTATTCATAAAAGGTTGTATTTTTAGGTTTTTGGCTTTAGGAGTTATGTTTTCTGACTCTGTTGTAGGTGTTTCTGGAGTTTGAGGTTTGTTTGTTGACGACGCCTTAGATTCGGTTTGTGTTTGAGTTGTGGTTTGCGCACTTGTGTTTGAGTTTGGGTTTGTAGTGACTCTCCCAGAGCTTGTGCCAGCGGTTTCTACAGGTGTGTTAGGGGATTGGTACCATTCTTTTTGTCCTTGTAATATAAGTTCTGTGAGTTTTTCTATAGGCGTGAAATAATCGTAGTATTCTTTGAGGTCATTGCCAATTATGATTTCTGAGTAGATTGGAACGTCTGGATCGTTGACCACGATATCACTGTGTTTGTTGATAAAACTAGCTTGAGAAATAGCTTTGAGTACTTTTTGATTTGTAAGATTATAATGTTTGATCTCAGAGAATTCTAGATTGGAAGATTCTGCATTTGTGACTTTTGTCACATTAAAACCGAGCCTGGTTAGATGTGCTGATATTTTTCTGGCGAAGCCTGGGATATCTGTACCATTTTTTATAACTATAGAACCTGAATAAAGCATGGTTTCTGGGAACTTGTGGTGTAAGTCAATAAATTTTTGAATGTAACTATAAGCAGGATCTATGGGCAGTAACACAAAGGCCTGAGCATATTCAGATTTAGGTGGTACAAATAGGAAACCTCCTTTTTGTCTTGCATCATCGTGTATTACCAGGTTACTAAGCTTAGATGTATCGAAATGTGTTGCGGTAGATGCCAAAAACAACATGTCTTCAATTTGCATGTTACTGACTATGTTTTTCATGAGGGCTTTGTAGAGTGATTTAAGTTTACTGGGACTAGTGAGCACTTCTCGGGATTGAGCTTTGTCCTTGATAGCCGATATAACTTGCTGTTGTCGCCGAGACCTATCAAAATCAGAGGTAGTTTTACGACTTCTAATAAATTTCAGAGCAGTTTCGCCATCGAGTTTCACAGGTCCTGCAGGCAGTGTAAAAGTTTCGAAGGTATAGTTTGGACCTGGGTAAAAAGGGTCATAGATCATTTTTTCATTGTAAATATGCAGTCCTCCCAGGGCATCTATCACATCTGTGACTGCGTCAAAATTAACACCCATGTAATAATGGATATCGACATTGCTAATGTTTTGGACACTAGAGCTTAATAACTGCATGGCTTTTTGCTGTCCAATTTTGAGTTCGTGATTGGCAAAGATACTATTAATTCTTTGTGGAATAATTCCTTCTTGATTTATGTACAAGTCCCTCGGCAGCGAGAGCATATAAGCATTAGAGGTTTTTTTATTGATACCAGCTAAAATGATCGTATCGGTTAAATTAGTTCCATCGTGTCCAGCACCACCCATACCAACTAATAAGATGTTGGTGTAACCATTGCTATCTGTTGGTAGGTTCGATGAGAGTTGTTTTAGAAACAAATCCTGGACCCCACTGTTGTAAACTGCCTGACCGGAAAAAAATATAATAAATACACTAGCAATTGCTATGCAGATTCTTTTTTTTGTTTGATTGTGATGAAATTTATTATGTATATATTTTTTGAACTTGTATACAATACCGCGTTTGCGAATTTTGATTATTTTAAAAGACATTCTTGTGTTATTTTTATACTAATGAACTTAAAATCGTCTATGAAAAATATTTTTAAGATTCTGTTAACACTTTCATGTTTAGCAATATTTTCACTTTTTTGGTTTCAGTCTCATAATACTGCTTTAAGTCTTAAAAATCAAAGCACTTTACATGAATTTTTTCAGAAAAATCACTGGTATATTTCTGGCAGCCTGGATTTATCAAATGATTATTTTAAGCAGTTTTTAGTATCTGACTACTTGTTGGATTTTAAGGCCAATATATACATGATCGACCAAAGCTGGACCGTGATTGCAGAATTGTTTTTGGATCACTTAGAGTTTAAAAAATTTAAATTTACTGCAGTCTTAGGTTCGAATGATCTGTATTATAATGTGCTAGTAAATGACTTTTTGGACTTAAGCCAAACAGACTTGCTGACTTTGGGTTGGAAGTACTTGGATTTTGCAGATTTAGAAAGTTCAGCTTTGGTGAATAAAAAAGTTGAACAACTGCTAAATTTTGACCCTTTGTTGTTATTTAGAGAATCGGTTGAGAAGCAAGATATTGTTTTGAACACTGCTGTTCTAAAAAGCCTTGCTTTAGAGAATTTAGACTTTGATAGTTCCAAACTGTCTACTAAAAGTCAGTTGTCTTTTAGCAATGATTTTTTGAGTTTAGATTTACTAACAAGAAATTTTGGTGGTACTAAGCTAGTCGATAAGCCTAAGAATTTCGTAAATATTAAGGATTTATTAGAGTAATTTTATTTTCTTGTCCTAAACTTAGGACTAGTAAATGCTTTTATGCGAAGACTTAGTTTGATTTTGGGTATTTGTTTATTTCTTGTTAATTTCTACTGGTCGTTTTTGACTATGTTGTGTTTGGCATGTGCTTTTACTGCCTTTTTTCTATTTAAGAAAGCTTATTCTAGTGCTTTTTTACTTATAGTTTGTGCCTTGAGTTTGTATATTTTTTTTATACAAGAGCAAGGCCAAGGTCACCAGCGGTATGAAACTTTTAAGCAGGCAGAGTTTCAAATATCAGAGAAGCTGACTATTTGTTCTCAGACTTTTGATTATGGTAATAAGATGCACCTGCATGTTTGTAACTACAACTCTGATGCAGGAATGCAGAAGTTTTTACTGGAGATTCATCCCAGTCTGAATTTAAAGTTTGCAGAAATTTGGTCAATGGATTTAGGCTGTGTTGCAAGTACTGTACTTGCTCCAGATTTAGCGAATTACTATAAAATTTTCAAAATTTATAATGTATGTAGTTTGCGTAGCATGCCAAGTTTTGTCGAAGACTCGCCTAGACTCTACTATAAGTTCTTTGCGCTTGTGGACAAGCTAAGACAGAGGATTTTAGGAGTTTTTTTGACCAAGTTGCATTACCCCAATGCAGATTTAGCAGCAGGTTTGATACTGGGGTACCGAGCTAACTTTGATGTTTATATAAAAAACAAGATGAATTTTTTGGGTTTAACGCATTTGATTGCGATTTCTGGCTACAATGTAGCTTTATTTTTACTTTTAATAGACCGAACATTGTTTTTTCTTAATCGTCGTTGGCGTTTGTATTTATATCCTTTTTGTTTGTGTGTATTTGTTTTTATAACGGGTTTACAGGCCTCTGTGATTCGTGCCTGTTTAATGGCCCAAATTCAATTGTTGTCACTTGGCACAAAACGCAGTTACCAAGCTTACGATGCTTTGCTGGTTGTAATTGTTTTTATGAGCCTTCTAAACCCTGCACGTTTATATTTTGATTTGGGATTTTGGTTATCTGTTTTGGCGACTTTGGCAATTATTTTGTTTGGAGATTCTGCCAGAAAGTATTTTCTGAAAATTGGCTGCTCAGAATTTTTTGCAGAGGTTTTGGGCTTGGGACTGGTAAGCTTTTGTGCAACTAGTCTTATTAGTTATGTGTTTTTTGATAATTTTAATTTATTTGCAATTGCGGCAAACTTTATGGTTGCTGCAGTGGTTCCAGTTTTAATGTTTTTGAGTTTTTTTTTAATAAATATTAAATTTGATGCTTTAGAGTATTTAGTGAGTTACTTTTTAAATATACTTTTGGAGCTTTTCTTTTTTATTACAGATTTCGCTTTGTATTTAAATCTATTATTATATGATACTAGTAACTGGATGATAACTTATATATATAAATTACTTACAAGCTGACTATGAATTTAAATCAAATTTACACAGATAGGTTTCAAAAGTTAAACCAGCAACAACAAGAGGCTGTGACGACTATCTATGGCCCTGTGATGGTTGTCGCAGGCCCTGGTAGTGGTAAGACCGAGCTTTTGAGCATGAGAGTTGCTAATATTTTGCAAGAGACAGATTTGGATGCCTCGAATATTTTGTGTTTAACTTTTACAGATGCAGCCTGTAAGAATATGCAACAGAGATTGAGTAAAATTATAGGTATAGATGCTTTTCGGGTTGGGATTTTTACCTTTCATTCATTTGCTCAGTATGTTTTGAATAATTATCAGGATTATTTTTATGACTATGTAGATAAGCAATTAGCTTGTGATATCCGCAAGTTTGAAGTTTTAAGTACAAATTTGAACCAACTAGCATTGGATAGAAATTTAAGAGTTTTAGATCTCAATGGAAACTTTGTGTTTTTTAATGATATCCAACGCATTATAACGTGCCTTAAAAAAGCCAATATAGACTCTGCCAGTTTGTCCGAGACTATTGCTGCTTTGCGTGATGATTTTACTGAGATCAATCAAATTGTAAATGCTTTTTTTGTAGCAAACAATTCTATTCGCTCACTCAAGGCCTTGCCTCAATTGCAGGCGCTCTTAGTAGATTTGCAGGCTTTGGATTCACAAGTTGCTCAGTTTTTGGCTTTAGAGCTTAAGAACGCTTTGAATTTATGTGAGCAGGAAAACACGACAAAGTATTTTACAGCTTTTAAGAATAAATTTTTTGCAAAAGATAAAGATGCTAAGTTTGTTTGCAAAGACAGTCTCAAGTTAGATAATTTAGAAGACTTGGCACAAGTTTATCAGCAATATGTGGGGTTTTTTAAACAAAATGGTTTTCGTGATTTTGATGATTTAATTTTAGACTTAATTAGTAAGATCAAACAACATTCAGTCTTACGGGCTAATTTGCAGGAAATTTTTCAATTTATTTTGGTGGACGAGTTTCAAGATACTTCTGATGCTCAAATGCAACTTGTGAATTTGTTAAGCAGCTCTGAGCTAGCAGATTTTGTGCCGAATTTACTTGTGGTAGGTGATGACGATCAGTCTATTTATAAATTTCAGGGAGCAAACATCAAAAATATTTTAGAGTTTTTATCTACATACGAGACTACTAAGACAATTGTTTTAGAGAAAAATTATCGTTCTACTCAGTCTATAGTGGACTTGTTTTCACATGTTATTAAGCATTCAGATTTGAGACTGGAGAATTTTTACCCTCAAATTCAAAAGTCTTTGCAGGCTGCTAATACCACTTTGCAACCTGGTGACATGCGCTTAATTGCAGCTAAAGATTCTGAGTCTGAGCTGTACTGTTTGTTAGAATTAATTAAGAAATATGCCAAGCAAGAAGACTACAGCCAAATTGCAGTTTTGGCGAGAAATCATTCTGACCTCAGGCAGATTTCGGAGTTTTTGATTTCTCATAACATTCCTGTGAGTTATCAAAGTAGCTTGGATGTTTTTGAGCAAGAGGTGATTGTGCTGGTAGTGAAAATTTCAAAACTCTTGTACCATCTCTCTAGGCCGACTTTAAAGAGAGTTTACGAACTTTTACCAGAGATATTGGGCCACCCAGCCTTTAATATTCCAACACAGCAGCTTTGGGAATTTTCTAGAGATGTCTTTGCTAAGCGTTCCCGGTGGGAGAAACATATGAATTTAGAGAAGTTTCCAGATGTAGCATACTACATGCATTTTTTTAAGGAATTATCTAATGTTTCTCAGGCACTGCCGTATAGATCTGTATTTGACTATATTATTGGCTCTAAAACTTTCGAAGAGCGTCAGAATTTGTTTGATACTTTAGTTTTAAAATCTCCAATTAAGGAATACTTTTTGTCTCAGGAAGATTTAGAATCATACCAGTCGTTGGAGGCTTTAAAATCTTTTATAGAAGCCATAGAAACCTATTATGCGACAGATAATTTTGATTGTGTACAGGCTTTGAATTACTTTGAGATATATGAAAACTCTCGACTTAAATTAAATTTTCAGTTTGCGATTGGTAATGCTGATAGCTGCCAATTAATGACAGCGCATGGAGCCAAGGGCTTGGAGTTTGAGACTGTCATAGTTTTCAATAGTACTCAAAAACGATGGGGGACTGCTGTTAACAGAGCTAAATTGACTTTGCCTAAACACTTACGTTTAGAACCCCAGCCAGATGAGGTAGACGATTTGGTGAGATTGTTTTTTGTGGCACTCTCGCGGGCTCAGAATAATTTAGTTATTACATATGCCAAGAAAGATTTGAAAAACAAGGATAATTTGTTGCTGTCTTTCTTGCACGAGTCTGGTTTAGATTCTGAAGACTTTGAGATTGGTTTAAAAACGCGTGTTCATAGTTTGCAAGCAAATTTACTCAAGCCTGAATCTGGGAAGGATGAAGGCTTTGATAAAAACGCTTTTTTAAGACCTATTGTTGATAATTTTGCTGTCTCTATTTCTGCAATTTTAAGTTTTATAGATATAGTAAATTCGACACCTACTGAATTTTTGAATTCTTATATTTTGCGCTATCCTAGATCGACTTCCAAACAGGCTAGTTATGGAAATGCCATGCATGCTGCTTTAAACCATTTGAGTAAATCTTTAAAAACATCGCAACAGGCTTTGGCTTTAGACGACTTAATCAAGTTCTATGGATCTCAGCTGGCAAAGGCTCCGTTGAGTACTTTGGAATATAAGCAGTATTTGCAAAAGGGAAGTAGTAATTTAACTAATTATTACAATTGGCATGCTCAGGATTTTAACAAATATGACTTAGCTGAATATAATATGTCTTCTAGTAATTTATACATCGATGGTTTTAAAATTTCTGGAAGCTTAGATAGAGTGGTCTTCGATTTTGATAAAAAACATATCAGTGTTATCGATTATAAAACTGGTAAGCCTTTTGATGCTTTTGATAAAGGTAGTTTGTCTAGTAAGTTAAAAAGTTTTAAATACAAGTTGCAGTTAACTTTTTATAAATATTTGTTGCAAAATCATCCAAATTATAAAAAGAAATACAAGTTTGACTCTGCGTATTTACACTTTTTAGATGCTGAGACCAAAGAGCAAAGCATACTTGAGTACCAACCCAGCGATAGAGATATGGAATTTTTATTAAAGATTATTTCTGCAGTTTTGAAAAAGATTAAAAACTTAGATTTCCCAGATGTTTCTGCATACGAAAAAACTTACTATGGCATGCGTGAATTTATAGAGGATTTGATAACTGAGAAAATTTAAAACCAGTGCTGTGATTTTCTGCTAGCTTTGTTGCCAAGCTGTTATTTATTGGGAAATTTGAGTTCGATATAAACAGGGCAGTGGTCTGAGCCGTGAATGTTTTGAAAGATTTTTGCATCGACTAGGTTTTTTTTAAGCTTTGGGCTAACTAAGAAGTAATCAATTCTCCAGCCAACATTTCGTGTGCGAGCTGCAGTGCGATAACTCCACCAGCTATATTGATTGGGATCTTGGTTAAATATACGAAAACTATCTAAATAGCCATGGTCTACGTAGCGTTGAAAACCAGCACGTTCTTCATCTGTAAACCCTGCGGAAAAATGATTTGTGTCTGGATTGGCTAGATCGATTTCCTTGTGCGCTACATTGAGATCTCCACAGACAACCACAGGTAGCTCCTGTTCTAGTGAATCAATATATTCAAAAAAAGCTAGATCCCAATTTTGCCTATCTTCGAGTCTTTCTAAGCCAGACTTGGAGTTTGGGGTGTAGACATTGACTAAGAAAAAATGCTCGTACTTAACTGTAATAACCCTGCCCTCACCTTCGTGCTCTTGGTTGTTTATACCATAGCGGTACTCTAAGATGTTAGGCTTGGAAAATATGGCTGTACCAGAGTAGCCTCGTCTATCCGCAGAATGATAAAGTTTTTGATACCCGCTAAGATTGTCTATTTCTGCTGG
>CAYVIV010000014.1:0-10065 GCA_964451705.1 uncultured Candidatus Peribacteria bacterium
TAGGGGCAGACGCTGTTATTTGTGTCCGCTTTACAACTTCTATGATAATGAATGGGGCCTCAGAAATGCTAGCCTATGGCACGGCCGTTAAGCTTAAATAAGCCTTTGCTTAACTTTAAGCACACATTACTATAAAGATGGGCAGTTTCATGATATGTTTGTTTACAGCATCCTTAAGCAGGATTACCTCCACAACACTAGCCATTAACGGTTAGCAAATTTGACACAGCTACATATAACTGTTAAGCTAAAGGCACAAAGTACATAGTTACTAATTAAATTGCATGCAAACGCAAGTTTTCACAACTAACAATAATAATAATCTAAATTCACTCATGGTGAGCTAGTTTGTTGTTACTCTAAAAATCAAACTCATAACTCACCACCTGGTGAGTTTTTTTTATAATCATTAATCTAAAAAAACATGTCTTCAAAATCAGAAACCCTAAGTATTTCAAAACTAAAAGCAAAATCTACAGCGGGTATCGCTGGCCGAGTGCTTAGCATTCGGACACTTGGTAAGATCTGCTTTTTAACTCTAGAGGATTTCACCGGCCAGATTCAAGTAGTCCTTAGCCAACCAGAGCTCATAGAAACAGCCCAGAGCATGGCCCCACAGTCTATTGTGCAGGTAGAGGGCGAGGTTCTACAAATCCCACAGCCACAGCAACCGAAACAGCAACCGCAGCAGCCAGAGCTACAGCTAGAGTTGCAGGCCCACAGTCTAGAGCTTATCCAAAAAGTAACGGCCACTCCACCTATCCAGCTAGAGTCTCCGACTGTCAAAGAAAAGCTAGAAACCTTGCTAGAGCACAGAGCAATTAGTCTTAGGCATAAGAAAATTAAGCCAATTTTCCAAATCCAAGCTGCCATAGTGCAGTATTATCGTGAGTTTATGTTGGAATTTGGCTGTACAGAAATTTTTACACCACTTATGTTAGCTTCTTCAAGCGAGGGCGGCTCTGAAATATTTGAGATAGACTATTTTGATAAAAAAGCCACCTTAGCGCAGTCAGCACAGTTATACAAACAAGTTATGGTGGGAGTTTTCGACAGAGTATTTGGCCTCTCTAAATGCTTTCGGGCAGAGAACTCTAACACCAGGCGCCATACCACAGAAGCTACTCAGTTTGAATTTGAAATAGGTTACATAAAAGATTTTTCCGAAGTTATGCAAGCTCAACAAGAGTGCCTGCGCTACATTTTAGAAAAACTTTATAGAACCCACAAGTCACAGTTAGAAATTCTAGGGGCTAGACAACTCATGCTACCAAAGGGGGATTTTCCATGCCTAACATTCGATCAGGCCTGCCAACTGCTAGAAAAGCAATTTCAGATACAAACACAAGGCTGGGACGACCTAAGCACCGAAGCCGAAAGACTACTGTGTGAATATGCAAGGCAGCAACACGGCTCGGACTTTATATTTATCACTAACTTCAAAAAAGCTACCTTCTATGCCTACAAAGATCAGCAGGGGACCTACCATAACGTCGATTTGCTATGTAAAGAGATGGAGATCTCTTCTGGAGGCCGCAGAATAGATTCACATAGTCAGCTAGAAGCCGCAATTAGAGAGGCAGGCATGGATCCCAAAGACTTTCAAGAATATTTATCTATTTTCCAATTTGGCATGCCACCTCACGGCGGTTTTGGCATGGGCTTAGAACGCCTGACAATGCTAATTTGTGATGTTGCCAATATTCGCGAGGCCACCTTATTCCCATCGGACCCAACTACAGTTGCCAGCCAAAAGATAGGGTAGAAAATAAAGACATTACAAGTCGACCATCTGCATTTGCAACTAGGCCAAGAAAACTACACAATATTAAATGAACAGAATTATACAAAATTTTAAGCAAATCCTATGCCAACTCTTAAAGATCTAGAAATAGAAATAAAAAAACTCAAGCAGCGTAACAAGCGTGTAGAAGCAGCTAAGGCTTGGGAAACCAGCCTCACCCGCAAGCTACTCATTTGTGGCCTAACATATATAGTCATTGTTTTGTTTTTTTACTCAGCCTCGCTCCCAAAACCATTTATAAATTCCATAGTTCCAACATTAGGTTTCTTTCTTTCTACATTAAGTATACCCAAAGCCAAAACTTACTGGGTCCAAAGGTACAAAAAATAACGCTACAGAAGTATTTGAGATATTGACAAAATAAACAAAATATCGTATAATAAATAGATTGAAGTAATAATCTGTTTATGCCTTCTCAAATAAAAAAAATTCTAGCGACAGTTGTTGTACTTCTGTTTACTTCAACAGGGGTCTATATGGTGTCTACTGGGGGAGATATATTCCATGGATTTAGCAAAATTAAAAAAACTAATTTCAAGATAGTTAGGCAAATAAACCATGACCCATTACGCAAACAAAGAAGGCGACTAGTCTAAAGGAAGACCTCTCTCTTTCAGGCGAGTATTACCCGCACAATATCACGACGGTATCAAGAGACAAATAAACAAACTAGCGCTTACAGCAGACAATTGAAGCTTCGTAGCTGTAAGAAAGTTAAACCCAAAAATGCAAGTTGTAAACTAGACAAATTCCATAAAACAAGCTATAATTAATTAACATTAAGCTCAAATATCCTTAGGAGGAGAGCAAACCTACATAAAATGAGCAATTCAAAGATAAAGCCATCTCAAATTAGCAAAGCCAGCCAAACTATACCAAAACAGGTCTATAGCTACGCTAAGTATATTATGGGGCCAAAACTTAAGCTGCTGTATATAATACCTGCTTTGTTGTTTATAGCTCAAGCCATTCTCATATTTAGACCGTATGTTAGCAAGTTGTTTTTAGACAACTTACTAACCAAAGATATCGCTCTAGTGTACAGTGCCCTTGGGCTCTTTCTACTTGTTCATGTCAGTGGTAATCTGCTGCGTGGTTTTGCAGGTATAAAGATGAATAGAACAGTTAGGTCTACCTTATACAAAACCAGAACAGTTTTGATGGAATATTGCTACAAGCATCCACAAAAATTCTTTGCAGAAAGCTTTGCAGGTAAACTCACATCTAGAATCATGAAAGCGCAGTATGCTTGTATTTGGGCATTTTCATCTTATGAAAACTATTCTACATTGGTCTCAGTTTTAGGTGCTTTGATACTTATATATTCTGTCTCTAAACATCTAGCTGCTATACTCCTAGGTTTTGGCCTTTTAATGGTTTTTATATACCGCGTAGGAATGCGCATTGTGTATAAAAAAGCCATGATCTTTGAAAAAGCTAAAAGTCTAGTTACAGGTTTAATAATTGATTTTATTAGCAACATAAATGCCATACGCCTATCTGGCACTCAAAAGCTAGAAGAAAGTGCACAGGACAAATACTTGCTAGATCATGCTCTCAAAGCTACCGATGAGTATTTAAGCAGAACCAAGTTAGATATAATTATCGTCTTTCTAATGGCTGCTATGCAGGCATATGCAGTCTTATATCTAGTCGGGCAGCATCAGCTTGGTTTGGTTACAGTAGGGGAAATCAGTATGGTTATATTATTAATTCTCCAGTTCAAGCATGCCAGCTTAGATTTCATAAAGGAACAAATGCGCCTAGCTTTAGAAAAAGCAGAAATTCAAGATGCTCTAGATGGCATTTTACAACCTCTAGAACAACAGGACCCTGCAAGTCCCCTAGTTTTTCCCAAGCAAAAAACAGCAGCAATTCAATTCAATAGTCTAAACTTATGTTTTGACAAATTGCATGCCATTAATAATCTCTCTTTACAAATTCCTGCAGGTCAAAAAATTGGGATTGTGGGACATTCTGGGGCAGGTAAGTCGACCCTTATTAAAACCTTATTGCATACCCATCCAGTTGCGAAAGCTAGTGTCTTTATGAACTCTATAGATATTAGAGACATTAGGCGTAGTGATTTGCTCGCAAATATTGCCGTAGTGGATCAAGAGACACTCTTGTTTAACAGAAGTATATTGGAAAATATTACTTTGGGTAAAAAAGTTTCAGACAAACAACTTAAGACTGCAATTAAACAAGCCCATTTGACTCAGTTCATAAAGTCCTTAGACCAAGGACTCAACACCATGGTTGGCGAAAGAGGAGTGAAGCTTTCGGGTGGTCAGAAACAAAGAATTGGGATAGCTAGGGCTTTGCTTAAAAATGCGCCTATTATTATTCTGGACGAGGCAACTTCTGCACTAGATTCCAAGTCTGAAAAGCATATCCAGGCAGCCTTGCAAACATTAACAAAAGACAAAACAGTCATTGCAATTGCCCATCGGCTATCAACTTTAAATATTATGGATCGAATTATAGTAATGCAAGACGGCAAAATTATTCAAGATGGTACACACCAGCAACTCTTAGAGTCTAAAGGTGTCTATCAAAAATTATGGCAGCATCAGTCTAATGGTTTTATAAGTAAATAGTATGAAAATTTTCCAACAAATAAATGCCACACCATCGACTCACCCACTTAAATTTTCCTTAGAAACTGCTAGGTTTTTAAAGAAGTATTTTTATGTATCAGCCATTACAGTTATAATTCTCAATCTAATCTGGGGTGTCTTTCCATACTTTTCTAAGCTGTTTTTTGATAGCCTAAGCCAGCCCAACATTCAGCAAACATATACAGCTGCCTTTGTCATGCTTGCAGCAATCTTTTTGGCACATTTATTTAATGCTATTTATGACATTGTTGCTACCAAGCTCTGGGGCTTAACGAAATATCAAGCAAGAAAAGACATCCTAAGTTACATAGCCAAGCATCCTCATGGTTTTTATAGCAATCATGCCAGCGGTAAGCTGGGCGCACAAGTTATGGAAACTGCCAGATCTACCGAACTAGCTTTCTTTTATTTACAACACTTCGGTCCGCTATGTATTAATCTTGGAGCTTCATTTTTTATCGCAATTAATACGAATGGCTACTTTGGTTTTGCAATGGTGCTATGGAGTATTTTAATTGCTTTATATGCCAACGCAAAAATTCGAAGGATTGGGAACTTAGCCAGAAAATCACAAAAATTAAACAACGACTTATTTGGTAAAATTGTTGATTTCATATCCAACATAAGCTTAGTCAAGTATTTTGGAATTTACCCTCTGGAACTCTCTAAACTCAAAGCCTTTGCCACAAAACAAGCCAATGTTAGAGCAAACAGGTGGTTGGCAAGAAGATATTTAGACATTTTTATGGATTTTGCAGATATCGTCTTTAGGTTTTCGATTATGCTGGCAAGTACGTTTTTATATTTTCAAAATGTCTTTACTATAGGTGATATAGTTATGTTTTTGATTATTGCAGATAAAATAGAACGCCACGTCCATGGCATTCTCTTAAGATACAACGACTATATAGAGAAATATAAGGTCACTCAGGAATCTCTAGAAAATCTAGTTACACCACTATCAAACCAAGATTCCCCTAGCGCAAAAGATATTTTGATATCAAAAGTCCCAACAATCAAACTCACTAAGCTTAATTTTTCATATGGTAGCATTCAAGACATCAAAAATTTCAGTTTAGATATTCCAGCAGGCCAAAAGCTTGGAGTCGTCGGACACTCGGGAGCAGGTAAGTCTACTTTCTTCAAGCTCTTAATGCGTTTGTACCAGGTAGGAAATAAACAAATTTTCATTAACGATCACGACATAAATAGCTTTACCAAAGAATCATTCCGTAAGAATCTAGCAGTTGTCGACCAAGAGACTCTCATGTTCAACCGGACTATTAAAGAAAATATTACCTTGGGTCGCAAAGTATCTAAGAAAGAGTTGCAAAAGGTCCTTAAGGATTCTCATTGCCTAGAGTTCATACACAAGCTGCCTGAGGGCTTAGAGACCAAAGTCGGCGAAAGAGGAGTTAAACTCTCTGGAGGACAAAGACAAAGAGTAGGTATTGCTAGGGCCATGCTGAAAGGCGCCCCAATTCTGTTATTAGACGAAGCCACATCTGCCTTAGATTCTGAGTCCGAAAAATGCGTGCAAGATTCATTGCATAAGCTTAGTAAGGGTAAAACCGTAATTGCCATAGCCCATAGACTTTCAACTCTCCTAGAAATGGACAGAATTATAGTTATGCACAAGGGCCAAATAGTTGAAGATGGTACCCACCAGCAACTCCTGCAAAAAAATGGCATCTACGCCGAACTCTGGGGGCACCAGCAGTCTGGCTTCCTTACAGACTAAGTTCCCTAAGTTCTCCAGCAATCTAGCTTGCTCACAGGCTAGGCTCCCCGCTTATGCTTTTTCAGCTTCGCTAAACATATTTGCATAAATTTCACGATATGGGTGTCCTTCAATGCTAACTGCTTGGTAGAGTTCAAAGCCGCCAAGAACTTTCTCCTGCTTGTTTATCATTCCTGGTAATTGTTTGCGCATAGTAAAACGAGCATCTTCATGCCTGAGAATCCCCGAACCATCCATGAATATATGCTTAGAAGTTAATTTAGTAACCTGGTCTGCCATCGCAAAAATTTCACCTACTGTATGTTGAGAGTTCTGGAAACTCAGCGGTTCGAGCTCAAAGTTCATATCTAGTCCAGTTAAAGTCACACTACAGCCTCGTGCCCTAAGTATTTGGATCACTTTTGGTAAGCTATCGTCTAACATAAAAAATTCATCAATAAAGACATGAAATTTTTCTGCATCAATTTGCTCTAGTATTTCTTCTGCACTAGAGACAGAGATAGCATCGAATGACAAGCTCTTAGTATGGTCCTGAATAGCAGAGTCACTATATCTATTATCTTGACCAGGTTGAAATAAGACTGCAGAGTCTTGTACTTGTGAGTAGCGCCCCAACATAGTCGTTGTTTTATTAGATCCCATTGGGCCAGTAATAACACTAATAGAGCCCTCACGCATAAGTATTGGTACCTTGCAAGGCCATTGCTCGATTATTTGAGTCCGAGTCGGGTGGTGTGCCATTGTACAAGCTCCTAGCTGATTGTCTAAACTAAAAGAGTAGCCTGCGTCTGTCCTGGCAGTAAAAGCACAGCGCGCTTTTTGATTACGTACAAAGTCAGAAATAGCAATCACATCACCAAAAGTACTATATGCAGAACCATTGAGCCTGTATGGCTCTAATTTACTATTCATCCCATTTCCAGTTACAAAAACCTGGTGGTGTCTAGCTCTTAAACATTGAACCACTTGCACAATTTCCGGGCCTAGTAGGTGAGCTCTGTCTATGCCCACAACCGAGGTATTGGGGTTAAGATGTTCAAAGATTTCTTTGGCATTAAATATTTCTTTGGCACTGTGCTGTTTGTAGCCTAAGTTATCACGAACTACACAGTCTGGATCACGTACTACGCAGTCTGATCTTTCCTGCTGGGCTGGTCTAGATGGCGTAAACATCTGTGTTGGCACTCCATCTCCTTTTTTACTAAAACCTTCCAAGGCAGTAATCAAATCAAAAGTTTTAGCTGAGTTTGGTGGACCAACAATTGTTGTAATTTGACCAGGAGATAGCAGTCTCATAGTCTCACTGTCAGTATTTTGAGAGTTCAAACGTTCTAAAACCATAAGTTTTAATTATATCTCAAGTAATCTAAAGTAAAAATGATAAAAAATTAATCAATTCAGATTGTAAAAGTAAATAGATATTTTATAGATTAATACTGGAATTTTCTTGCAAAAAATGGTATAATTAAGTAATTATAATAGCAACAAAAAACCTAAAACTATGAGTTTTGATCCAAATTTCACTCCAACACCGCCTCCAATAGGGCCACTAGGGGACCCCTCGGTAGCACCTACTGGTAATTCCAGTAGTAGTGCTAGCGGTAATTCTGACCCTCAATCTGGTGCCGCAGAGTCTTCTGGTAGCTCGTCTGGTGCCGCAGAGTCTTCTGGAAGCTCGTCTGGTGCCACAGCGTCTTCTGGAAGCTCGTCTGGTGCCGCAGCGTCTGCTGGAAGCTCGTCTGGTGCCGCAGCGTCTGCTGGAAGCTCGTCTGCTGACTCGCAGCCTGCTGGAGGTACTAGTGTTCAGGCAACAGGAGACTCGACACAAGATACTACACAAACGACTGGGGACTCTGCACAGGGTACTACACAAGCCGCAGCCGCTACTGATGAAAGCCAAAGAGATCTACCAATTTCTGGAGATCCAGCAGTTTGGAAACCAGGAGAGCCAGTCTTCCCATCGGCAGAGGACATGCAGGAGGCCAAAACTCGCTTTGAGGCGCAACAAACTCAACCAGCGCCACAGCCTACTCCACCAGCACCGCAACCAACACAGCCAGCGCCACAGCCGACTCAACCAGCACCACCTACCCCGCAACCCACGGCTACAGAACCATCTAGCATTCATCAAGGGTTTGATAAATTCGATCCATTCGACCCATTGGGTCTTTATGGTGGCAAGCCAGCCTTTTCTTATGATAACAGTCAGCCAGTACAGCCCGCACCACAGCCAACACAACACTTGCAACCAGCACCACTGCCAACGCAACCAACGCAACCGGCACCACAGCCAACGCAACCAACGCAACCGGCACCACAACCCGCGCCAACTCCAACTTATCAAGAGGTTATACCTCCACCACAACCTGGAATACCACCAGTTCAAGGAGCATATCCTCCACATCCTGGAATTCCTCCAGTTCCAGGAGCATATCCTCCACAACCTGGTATGCCACCCATGCCAGGAGCATATCCACCAAAACCTGGAATGCCGCCAGTGCCTCCACAGGATAATACACCAGCAAACTTTAGAATTGATTCAACTGTTACAGGCAAAACTCCAATTAAATTGCCTAAGCACAGCCTAAAATTTGATGAACAAGAGTTCATTAAGCTCCTAGCTGCATCTATTTCACTTTCTAAAGAGGAAAAGAAAAAAATCATAGAAACTATCCCAAAACTTAAGCAGTTCCAAATTGACGAACTTATGAAAATCTTTAAAGAAGAAGCGGAAAAGTTTGCAGAGCTACCTGTAAGGCACCAAAAAGAATTAGAAAAAATGGTCGATAAACATCGTAAAGAGTGGGAACAGCTAGAGGATGAGTGCCAAGCACAAGGTCAGCAAGCAGATGAACAGTCTCAAGTTGATGATATCAAAAAACAATTAGGTCTTTAACATAAAACTATGAAATTCATACAAATCTCTATTATCTGCAGCCTTTTATTAATGGGTTGTAGTTCGAGTCGACAAACCACTCAACAACCAAGTCAAGAAACACTTCCTCAGTCAGATCAGGAGTATATAGAGCAAATTAAACAAGAAACGGAGTTTTATTTAAACACAAGTCAATCTGCCATGGACTCTTTAGATATTAAGCAATGTTCTAAGCTCAAAGATGAAAATGTTCAGCAAGCATGCGAAATTCAATTAATAATGACTATGTCAGCAGCTGGAGATAAGTCATTATGTCATAAGCTAGAAGACTCGCAAGATAAAGAGCTTTGTCTACAATAGCTCAATGCCAGGTACTATCTGTAATCAAAGCAAATTGCTGTAGCAGATCTAAGGTATGCTGTATCAGCCCATCTCGCATCGCACCTGCTGTTATTCCTATAAACTTGAACCAGTCTAGAGGACGTTCTAGCAGATGCCCTGCGGTCGGTAACCTTAGCCCCGCAAGAAATAGCAATCTGACCAAGAGGACAAGCGACTGTTGTGAGCAGAGCATTACTCTGCGCACCCTGTCTAGAGTAAATTCGGTTCTTTAGGTAGGTCAAAAGATTAGTTCCATTAATTTCAAATCTGCCATTTACATTCACAGGGCTATTAACAGTGATCTCATTATTAGGATTTCCAGACCGAGTGATACTAGAGACGCGCAAGGAGCCTAAATCTGCTTGGCCACTTATAATGCCCAAGTTAACATCAAGCTCCCCATCAATTTGAGCGTTCCCACTCACATCTAAATCTTCTAAATAAGATATATCTTCCACTTGAAGCCTGTCTTCTATGAAGACATCTGCCCCAAATCTTACGGGTAAACCATCGTTATTTAACATTTCGATTCTGTCTGTTTTTAAGGTGCCATCAACCTCTAGGTCGTCGTGCAGGGTGATTGGGTCGGCATCTGTCCTGCTTCTAAGATTATTCGCATATAGCCAGCTTGTGTAGACTTCGT
>CAYVIV010000014.1:10165-21321 GCA_964451705.1 uncultured Candidatus Peribacteria bacterium
GCATCTGTCCTGCTTCTAAGATTATTCGCATATAGCCAGCTTGTGTAGACTTCGTCTTCGGCAGATATATTTGTAGCTAGAATATCCCCACGAATTTCCACACCATCCATAAAGACAACGTCGTTAGCAGGGTTTTTGCTGGTAATCTCACCTATTTCTAGTTCTGTGGCAGTAACCTTGTTATCTACATCTACATTTGTAAAATTAGGAGTTAATGCCCCATTGGCTGGTGGTTGCGCAGGTAGTGCTAGGGATAGAGATACATTCAAAAGGCTAGCACTGAGTGCTAAGAGCAGAATGTTTTTCAAGGGCAGTCTTGTATTCATAGTTTTATATTTTAGATGGCTATATTTTAACAAAGATCTCTATTTCGCACCAAGCTATAAGTATATATTAAAAACATTATCAATTTTTTGTAAAACGATAATTGCTGCAGATGGTCTAAATAACTCCAAAATCCAGACAAAAAGATATAAAATTATTATAGATACTCAAATCTTTTCTATGTTTAAAAGAATCCTGTCAAAAAGCGAAAAACCAGTTTTACTGGTCCTAGATTTAGCCAGTACAAGGCTGAAGGTTATGCTAGTTAGTTTGCAAGCTAATACTCAAAAGCAGTATCCAATCTTAGAGTTGGAGAATATTCAGCACAAGCTGAGTTTTACTCAGGTTATCGATGGAGAGTTTGAGGATTTGAGAAAGCAGCTAACTCAGCTTTTAGTACAAATGTACAAAAAAAACACATTTGATATTAAGCATTGTGTCTTTGGACTCGAAGATTCCTTTTTTCAAGCTAGTTTTTACACCGCCTCATTCCAAATGCAAGGCCAAGCCTTAGATAACGGAGCTTTGCAAAATATTTTGCAGAACTCTTTTGTACAAGCTAAAACTCAAGCTCAAGCTAAAGCCCAGACTAAATTTAAAGATAGTAGTTTGCATTTGATTCAAGCTGATCTAGTAGATTTAAGGGTGGATAATCAGTCAGTAAATAATCCTTTGGGTCTTAAGGCTAATCACCTGACTACAATCTTTTTCAATGCCTTTTGCCAAAAGAAGCTCTATAAATCCTTAAGTTGCCTTGCCGATTATGTAGGGTTCAAGTTAGACAGTATTTACTTACAACCAGTTAGTCAGGCTATTTTATCTCAGGATCATGGTAAATCTTTAATTATCGAAATTGGTCATTCTAAAACCACAGTCACACTTGCCAAAGATGGACGCTTGTTAAAAACTCATAAGATTGAATTCTCCACCCAAAATATTATAGACGATTTAGCTAAACGCTTTAAGGTAGATCAGCAGGAGGCATTGAAGATCTTGCTTGCCTATTGTAAAGATGAATATCTAAAGGAATATAGAGACCTCAGAAAGTATATTCTGATCAATTCAAACAAATTAGTTGCCAAAATACACAAGCAAATTTTAGATTTGAAATTGTTTGATCTCAAAGATGTATCCATTTTCCTAATGGGCGGTGGTGCTATGATCCCAGAAGTAACCGAGTTGCTAGAGTCCAAGACTAGTAGTTTTGGAGTTTGTAGTATTACAACTATTAATAATTTTCCATATTTAAGTGACCCATTCTCATTAATTCAAAACTCTACCAGTTCCATGGTTTTAGCATATGCTAGTAAGTTCTTTGCTCAGCAATCTGCAGACAAGTCATCATTCGCAAAAGCTAATATAGACCAAATCTTGCGACTAACAACCAATCAATGAAATTTAAGAGTCGAAACAAAAAAATAAAAATTTTAGACAAACAAATTCTAAAAGTCTCATCTAGCTTTGGTCTAACTGAGGTTTTAGAGAAAGTTGATACTATCCGGGCAGAAAAACAAAATAATCTCAGTCAAGAAAAAATATATTTATTCTTCGAAACCGAACACAAGTTGTTCTTATCGCAGACACATTATCAAATCCTCTGCCGTAACCTAGAGGATAGAAATCAGGAGTTTGCAATTATCCTCCCAGATTTTATGCTTGCTCCAAAGCATATACCAAACACCAAATTAGTAGTAGCTTTTGACTCTGGCATTCAGAATGCTAATTTGCATAGTAATCCAGATACAGAGTTTAGATTTAAGAAGGGTTCCAAAAGCCCAAATTTGGTTCTCAACCAAAATTTAAAATCCGAGCAAGAAAAGGAGCTAGAACTATACCAAAAATCTCTCAAGGGCATAAAGTCACATGCAGCCAAGGCTTTACCAAACACAGCTCAGAATTATAGTTCGAAATTGTTTTTATCTTTTATCTTAAGTGCTTCCATATTTTGTTTCTTCTTTATTGCAGCTTTCGCTTTTCCATCAACAACTATTCAACTTGTACCTAAGGTATCGTCTATTGAACAGGTCTTAAATGTACATATGTATCTAGATAAACCTCTGCAGCTCAAAGACTCCAGCTCTGCCAATATGCTCAAGTTAGAAAAACTAGAAATTCCTAATGTAGAAACCCAGGTTAAATTTGTCTCTACAGGTGTCAATAACATAGGGTCTAATGCGACTGGACAAATTGTAATCCAAAACCCTACTGCCAAGCCGTGGACTTTGATTCCCTTTACTCGTTTCCAATCAGAGGAAGGCTTAATCTTTCGCTCCCAGGAGCAACTCAGGGTGCCAGCAGGTACACCAGAGAACCCAGGCACCATGCAAGCTCTTGTTACTGCCGATGCCTACGATCTAGCTGGAGTGAGTATAGGGGAGCGTGGTAATTTAGCGGCAGGGGTTCAGTTAACTTTGCCGGGTCTTAAAGATGCATCTGCACAAGCTATTTTTGCCACTACTAGTACAGAACTTTTAGGGGGCGTTACTATTATAGAAAAATTTGTGCAGGAAAGTGACCTACTGGCAGCTAGAGAGTTTGCCATTAAAGAACTAGAGGTTAAGCTGGCCAGTATTCTTACAGATCAATTACTTAGAAAAAACAAAGTTTCCAACTCAGATCTGCAACTTTTAAACGACCCAGAAACAATGAACATCCAAAAGCTAACATTGGCCATGGAACGCAATTTAGTAGGCCAAAAACTACATACATTCCAGGTCGATATTAAAGCCAATGTGCAGGGCTATGCTTTTAGCCAGTCTCAGCTCAAAAAGCTCCTAGTTAATAAATTAGTGTCCAACCTAGACCCATATAATACCTTAGCCTTTGTAGATTATGAGAATCTAAGCTATAAGGTATTTAATCAAGACAAACAGAATCAAATCCTCGACGCTACAATGGTAATAAAGGGTCTTCAGCAAGCAAAACTCACCGGTTCTAACCTAGATGTACAGGAATTGTTTAGTAACATTAAGGCAGACGTAATTGGGCTAGAAAGTACCAAGGCCCTTAAGCGTTTAAAACAAAGTCCTTATGTTGAATCAGCTGTGATTTCTCATTTTCCATTTTGGCAAAAACATGTATCATCCAACGTAAATAATCTAAAAATTTCAGTCAATGAAAGTATTTAAAGCAAACATAGATAATATCCAAACTCGCTACTGTCTGAGCGGTAATCCAAATAGCCCAAAAACTATTTTGATTTTGCATGGATGGGGCTCTAGCCTAGATAGCTGGCGGAGTCTCTTGCAGATGGCAGACACAAAGGCTTCAGATTTTAATTTTGTCTTTTTTGAATTTCCGGGCTTCGGTTTAACTCAAAAACCACCAAAAGCTTGGCAGCTTGGCGACTTTGTAGATTTTAGCTCAAAGTTTTTAGACTATCTGCAAAAAAAACACAGTTTAAAACCAAGTTATATTTTGTGTCACTCTTTTGGTGCCCGCGTAGCCACTCAGCTGCTGTCTAGGCCCAAACATAATTATCTTGCCGCTATTTTTCTAGCTCCAGCAATCATTAAGCCCGAGCTAAACTTCTTGCAAAGGCTTTCTAAAAAACTCGGACCTAAATTGCAGTTTTTGCACAAATTTAAATTCACTTCGTACTTAGTCAAACAATATCGCAGGCTGATTGGAGCATATGACTACAACAAGTTAGCAGGTGCTATGAAGCAAACATTTGAAAATGTCGTTAGCACAAATTCCGAGCCATTTTTGCCAAAAATTAAAATCCCCATATTACTGGTCTGGGGTACTAAGGATGTTTTGACTCCTGTCAAAATGTCCAAAAAGGCCCATATGCTCTTGGAAAACTCGATTCTTAAGATCATTCCAGGCATGACACATGGCATTCACATCCACCTACCAGAGGAGGTCTTTAGCTGGTGCCTTAAAACATTTAAATAAACCCTATGTTCAATCTTTTTCTTGTATTTGTATTTCTATTCCTATTAGCAATCTTTACTAAGACTCTAAGGTTTTTGCACTTTGCCCAAAAAAGATGGTTTCGCATAGATCGCCTTAAAGTCTTTGTTTTCCAAGAATCTGGCATTTCCCAGCTTTCGAGTCCTATTAACATTTTCTTTTGTGGCCTGTTGATAGTGGCCTTAGTTTCTGCACCCCAGTTTAATATGTATGCAGTGCTTTTGGTCATATTAGCAGAGATTTTTTCAGTTTGGCAAAAGGGACTGTATAGACCTAGGTTTACGCTCAAGGTTCTGTTGTTGCTGGGTCTGACTTTGGCGACATCGCTGTTGATCCCAGTATATTTTAGTCAGTTTCCAGCATTTCTAGCAGTGTTCTTGCTGCTACCAGCAATTCTGATGTTTTATATTATTGTACTCAAACCATTTGAGTTTATAGTCTTTAAGACTTTATACAAGTTGGCAGAGATTAAAGTTAAGCTACACCCCAATTTAAAGGTAGTTGCTATAACTGGGAGTTTTGGTAAATCATCCACCAAGGAATTTATATCGGCGCTAGTTGAGAAAGATTTTAATGTGCTTAAGACACCTAAAAACACCAATACAGAAATTGGTATTACCAAGCTTATTCTCAAAAATCTTAAGAAGTCCCATAACTTACTAATTTTAGAAATGGGTGCCTATAAAAAGGGGGAAATTCAAACTATGTGCCAAATTGCCCGCCCTCACATATCTGTGCTTACTGCAGTCGATGTACAGCATCTAGCGCTCTTTGGTTCCAAAACCAAGCTAGCCCAAGCTAAGGCAGAAATTTTACTCCACATGCACGATACGGCTACAGCCTTTGTGAACCTAGATAGCAGGGCAGTTGCCACAGCTTTAAACTATGTCTATGCGCAATCCCCACTAGATATGCGTATTCAGACTTATGGCAAGGCTCCCAATAGCCAACATAAAATGTCAGCCGGTAAGCTGCAAGACAAGCATTTAATTTTTAATTTAGATAAAATCAGCTACAAAACTCAAATTTATGGCACCCATTTTGCCAACAACATTGCAGCAGCGATTCTGGTGGCCCAAAAGCTTGGGATCAAAGCTGATGTCATTAAAAAGCGAGTTTCTAAACTTTCCAATAACCTGATTACAAGCCAGCTACACCACCATCCAAAAAAGTTTTTAGTTTTTAATGATTCATTTAATTCAAATCCTCAAGGTTTCTTAGCTGCTATCGATACTATTAAGCAAACACCCAACGTTAAACACAAATACCTGCTTACATCTGGCATGCTAGAGCTAGGCAGCCTAAATGCCAGGGAGCATCGCAAAGTGTTTGCACAAGCTTGCAAGGTCTTTGATAAAATTATTATCACTAAAAAACATTTAGTCCAATATTTGCCAAAATCATATAAAAATTATAAAGTTCTCACACAACCACAAGAAATCATTGACTACTTTAATAAGACACTAAAGCCCTCCGACATTGTCTTGTTAGAAGGTCGCACCTTTGAGTTAGTTTGTAAATATTTTCAAAAAAAATGAAGACATTCAGTAGTCTAGCCCCAAATATTAGTTTTAAGCAAAGTTTAGCCAGTTTAATTTCAATTTTTCTGCCAGAATTTTGCCTAAAGCCAATTCAAAAGCAAAACACTAAGCAGTTAGCCAAGATTCTAAATCTCAAAAGCAGCCAGATTTCACTTACGCATCAGGCTCGGTCTGCAATCTTTATGGCGCTTAAAACCAGTCAGCAGGCTCACCCCAATGCCAAACAAGTTTTGCTTGCAGGTTACACCTGCCGTGTGCTTATAAACCCGATTCTCAAACTTGGCTTAGAGCCAATCTTTATAGATCTGCAATCCAGCAATCTTAACATGGATCTGGAGTCGATCTCTAAACACTGCAGCAAAAATACTTTGGCAGTTATAGTCCAAAACACTTTTGGAACCCAGGACCCTTTAGACAAAATTCACAAGCTTGTCAGACAAAACAACCCAAACACCAAAATCATCTCTGATTTAGCACATTGCTTACCGACAGCAGGCGAGTTAGGCTTACTGCAAAAGCATTCAGACTTTGCCGTCCTTAGTTTTGCCAATAACAAAACTCTTGGTGTCGGGCCATTAGCTGCCTTGTGCAATTTTTCCACGCTCAAGCTAGCCAGCTTACCCAAGCCACCTCAAATAGCTATAGTCAAAGCCTTGCTGAAAAACTTTAGCATGCCAATTTTCATGGCAGTCTATAACTTCGCCAATCTTGGCAAACTCGCACTGGCAGTCTTTGCGAAGCTCAGGCTCTACCCAAAAATCAACACCCAGGCCGAAAAGAGCCTAGATTACCAAAAAGTCCATTTCCATGCTGATTCTTGCAAGCTGGCCTTAGTTTTTAAGTTAGCACTCAACGGCTACACTCAAAAAACTACTCACATGGCAGCTGTTTTTAGTATTTACCAGGCCAACCTAGCAAAATCTCTGCAGTATCAACAGGATTTTTTGACAGCACCCTTATTTTTCCCAGTCAAAACTCGGAGTCCCAAAAAACTTTATAAAAAGCTTGCCAAGCAGGCCTTTCAGCTAAACCTCGACTGGAGTATGCAGCCTTTAGTGCCATTTCACAAAAATATTCCAGAAACTTACCACATAACACAACTCAAAAACTCCCAGGCACACTCAGGAAACTTGTTGTGTTTACCAATTAACAACACAGTTAGTTATAAAGATGCCATTACAATTGCTAAGTTAATCAACCGTTATGAAAAATAAATTTAGCGTTAAAAAAATCAAAGACTTTAAGCAGTATCGTAAATTCTTGCTGACCCAGGATTATCAGCTATATGTACAAACACCAGAGTATGGCGAGTTTTACAAAAGCATGGGCCATGATTATTTTATTTTAGGTATCTATAATCATTCCAAGTTAGTCAGCGCGAGCCTTGTTTTGCAGGTGCGAGCCCGCCGGGGGCATTTCTATTTTTTACCTTACGGCCCTAATCTGGATTTTAAAGACCCAGCCCTACTAGCTTTTTTCAAAAAGTCTATCATGCAGTATGCCAAGCGTAACAAAGTGGATTTTGTCCGTATTTGCCCATTTTATCCTAGCTGCGATACTGTGCTAGAAAACCTCAAACAGCAGGGCTTTAAAAAAAGCCCCATGCATATGCTTGCCGAGACTACTTGGCTCTTAGATCTCAAGCCTGATTTGCAGCAACTTTTAGCTGACATGAAGCAAAACCACAGAAACCTCATCCGGCGCCAGCAAAAACTCGAAATCAAAGTCCAACGTTCTTACAATGTCAAAGACATCAAAAAAGTCCATGATTTACTGGCAACTACATCACAAAGGCATAACTTTGTGCCATTTTCTTTGAAATATCTCGAAAACGAGTTCAAATGCATGTCCAAGCTCAAGTTAGCCACAATTTACTTGGGCTATTATCAAGACGAGTTAGTGGCTGCCGCCATCACCTTTGCCTATGGCAACACAATGGCCTACAAACATGGTGCTTCTAACATGCGCTACAAAAAAATCCCTGTATCATATGCTATCCAGTGGCAAGCCATTCAAGATGCCAAGGCTCGTGGGTGTAAATATTATAATTTTTGGGGTGTAGCTCCAGAAACCGCACCCAAATCCCACCCATTTTATGGGATCACGCATTTTAAGAAGGGTTTTTCTGGGAGACAAATAGATTTAATACCTGCCTTTGACATAAAAGTATCTTACAGGTATTATATAAACTTATTGGTAGAGATCTTCCGCAAGTACAAAAGGGGGTTTAACTAAAATTATGACAAAAATAAAAGTTTACCAGTTACTAAATCAAGCTACTGGCCAGTCCCAAGACTATACATTAGCTATTCCAGAATTCCAGGATCCAGAGTTCCAGGTCTTGCCCAAGCAGACTATTGTAGTCACAGCCTATAGAGTCCCAGATGGACTCAGTCTATCGGTAGCGCCTCAGCAAGTACGCGGCCAGGTGATTTGCTCACGTTCTCTGGAGAACTTTATCTTCGAGCTACAAACCAAGCTCACTCAAATGCAAGCTTACCCAAAGCTGCCAAAAGACCTAGAAACTGTCGCAGACGAAGATTTCTTGCTTATAGATAGTAAAAATCTTGAACTAGACCTAGAACCACTCATAAGGGAGGCAATTTTCCTTAGTCTACCTCTTCGGTTTGTGAACCCAAAGGCACCTAAGCACCCTATTTTACAAACGAAGCAAAAGACCCAAGCCACAGACACAACAGCTGGTGAGCACCAACCTTTTGCCAAGCTAAAGGAGCTTTTATAAAAAAACTTGCAAAATATATGATTTTGCTCTATTTTTACTATACTTTGAATTAAATAAGAAAATCATGGCTGTTCCAAAGAAAAAGACTTCCAAAAGTAAAACTCGAATTAGGCACTCAGCCTACATAAAAAAACAAGTTACTAAGCTTACTAAAAGGGTTAATCTAGTAGCATGCACAAAATGTGGAGCTTCTAAACTCAATCATAGAGTTTGTAAGGCCTGTGGTTTTTATGGAGATAAACAAATTATCGACAACTCTAAAAAAATCGACGAAATCACAACAATTAAAGCCTAGTTAATGAGTAAAAGTAGGCACTTATCTCGTCAACTTGTAGTCAAAGCTCTCTTTGCAGATTTAAACTCCTTAAATCCTCAGAGAGATTTTTCTAATATAGATTATGTCCTAGAAAACTTTGGCCAAACGCTTTCCAGCGAGGATTTTACACGCCAACTGCATACTAAGGCACTTGCAAATCAGAGTACTGCTATAGAGCTGATACAGGAATATGCCGCAGAGTGGCCAATCGAAAAAATTGCCCTGGTAGACAAAGTCATTCTAATTATCGGAATCACCGAGCTACTAGATCCCTTACCAGATGTGCCACCCATCGTTGCCATAAACGAAGCTGTAGAGCTAGCCAAAGAGTTTGGGAATACCAATGCCTCAAAATTTATCAATGGAGTCCTTTCCAATATTGCCAAAGCCAAACTTGGCAATACCAAACTGGGCAGCACCAATCTTAATGTCTAATTTTTTATATGGATTTTTCACCCCTACTTAAAGACCTCAACATAGAATTCTCAAACATCTCTCTTTTACAAAGAGCTTTTACACATAGATCACTGCTTAACGAACAAGACCAAGCAATCAATTCTAACGAAAGACTAGAGTTCCTCGGCGATGCCGTATTAGAACTTGTTGCCACAGAATACCTATTTCTCCAGTTCGAGAAGTTTGCCGAAGGTCAACTAACAGCCCTCCGATCAGCATTAGTACGTGGCAAGCATTTAGCACAAGTAGCCCGTAAGCTCGGCTTAGACAAATATATGCTTTTGTCAAAAGGGGAGGACCAATCTGGTGGCCGTGATAAAGATTACATTCTAGCCAACATGACAGAAGCCCTAATTGGAGCCATTCACTTAGACCAAGGCTTCCAGGTTTCTAAACAATTTATCTTAGATCACATTATCTGCAATATAGATGAAATCATCTCAAATCGTCTGCACATAGACCCCAAAACATATTTTCAAGAAATTTGCCAAGAAATCTTTGGCCTAACACCAGAGTACAAACTAATTAGCCAAAGCGGACCCGACCACAATAAAATCTTTATTATGGCAGTCTACGTCGGCACGCGCAAAGTTGCCGAAGGCTCAGACTCCAGCAAACAAAAAGCCGAACAACAAGCCGCCACTCTAGCTATAAAAGTCATCGAGGAAAAAGACGCCCTCGACCCCTTAACCTAAGCACCCCACACCTAGCTATCCACTCCTAACACTCGGCTATTAGGACCAAACCCCTAACTTCCTAGCCCCACAGCTCTGCTGACCCTAGCATTTTTTCACTTGGCAGATCTAGCTACTAGCACTTGAATGGCAGTTCTCCAGTCTTAGCTTGTAAAAATAACTTGCAAGGCTATTGCAATCAAGATCCCGTCAAACAAATTAGATAAGACAAAAAGTCCCTTCGAGACAGTCTTTTCACTACCAAATAAAGAAATCGTAATCCGCTGAGGCGACTTAATCGACAAATTAAAATACGCCCACAGAGTAAACACACAGTAGACCAAGGCCAAAACTTTTAAGGTACTCATAAAACTAGATTAAACCCATCTAATTCTATCCCAAATCACACCCCAGCACAATCACCCAACACATCTCAAGCCCTAGCGGTCGTCAACGGCCTTTTGTTAAATTTCTTTCTAGCAATAATGACAGGCTGAGTAGCTTTAGGTGACGGCCATATTTTTTCCCAACCCCAGGCTCCAGCACTTATAGCAGTATTTACACCATCAACAAACATATTTGCTACAGTTACTCCCTTGTTTATAATACTATCATAGTTATTCTTTTGTACCTGAGCAGCTACAGTCTTATCTCCTGGTGTCATACTCTTAGCCTGAGCTTTAGAATCCTCTAAAACCCTAGAAACTCTAACGCCAACATCATGTCTAGCAGACATAACAACACGCAAATTCCGCCTCTCTTGTTGCAGCTTCATAGTGAAAAAGTATTGATCTTGATATGATAGTCTGTCCAAATGCGTTTGAATTGCAACTAGGTTATCATTTTCAACAAGCGTATCTTCATAGCTAGTATCCCTGGGAGGTAAATTCACTTCTGTATGGGCAGGCTGCTTTTGTTTACCTTTCCAGAATGAGCTAATTTTATTTAAGAAATTCATATATAAAAGCTATTAGTAAGTTGACAAGTGTGTATTAATATACCTAAATATACACGAAAAATTAAAAATGTCAACCAATTCTGCAATAAATAAATTTTGGCAGTCTGATGCAAATAAAATATTGCACAAATCAGAAAAACTAATTAATATAACAAGGCCCATACAGCCCATGGACCCTTAGCTCAGTTGGTTAGAGCAGTCGACTCATAATCGATTGGTCGCTGGT
>CAYVIV010000015.1:0-20670 GCA_964451705.1 uncultured Candidatus Peribacteria bacterium
AATCTGCTGGGGCGTGTAATTTCATAATTTGGAGTTTAAATCTGTATCCCTATGGGGCAGGGACTTAAAAAAACTTGGTGAATATGAGGCCAGCTTAATACCTCTAAGTACTAGCATAGTCTATGCTATAGCTGCACAATATCAAGGTCAATGTCGAGGTTGCTGAGCAAGTTATAAGTATCCAAGCTAAAAGACGAGGTCTAAAAGAGTGGTTTACCGTTTAAGTAAAGGGTCATGTTGTTATTCGCTGGTACACTGCCCCCCTGCGTAGTGAGTACGATATTCTTAGCTTCGATTTCTCTATATAGAGTCTCAAAAGTTAATGGTTTGCCTAGGCGCTTGGCTTTTTGTGCAGCTGTATGCCATGCATCTGTGACTAACTTATTGGTATAACTATTTTCACTGGCGGATGACAGCATGAGAACCTCATTTGGTAAGCTACTTAGTTCTGGGGTGCTTTTATATATTTCTTCTATATTAAACGAGCTTTTACATGAGATAAAGTTCAGGTTTGTTTTCCAGGCAGGAGTCCCTGCTGGTTGTGCCTTGAGCCTATCTAATATGGCTTTCCCTAGTTTTGAAACCTGGTACTGCTGTGTAGCAGATTCTTGGAGCTTATTGTCCTCTCCATGCATATGGATATCTATTGTTAAATCGCCCCGCATGTCTCTTATACTCTCAAGCTCTTCGAATGTTTCTGGATTAATAGTGCGTTGCTCGTAAGATGACCCCTGAGCTGCGGAAAATTCTTGAGTATGAGTTGTTTCGAAGGGAGGTTTTTGTAGATTAAATGTATATGCCATCTTATCTGCACTTGTACCTCTAACTTGATAGACTTGTTTTTTATAGACCAGATTATCTTTGAGCTTGTTATAGTAATCTACGCTAGTTTGAAACTGTGAACCAGTTTGCAAACTATCTGATTTTTGAAGGTTAATTAAAATTGAAAAGTAGACACTCAATGGCAACTTAGGAGCCTGCGCTCTTGCAAGGTACTCTAGATGAAATTCTTCAACTAAGTCTGACACCATATATTTAGTAATATTCTTGTCCACTGCTACTTGAGCAATATGCCTTAGAGTTTCTAAATCATAATCTTGCACATCTGTGGCAATACCTATGAGCAGCTTGGCTGCTTTCTCTTGGATTTCGGGACTCTGGTTTTGTAGATTGCTCAAGGCCCAAGCTTTTAAGTCTTGCTGTGAAAAGTCTGCTTGTTTGTCGAGTAAAACATTTAAAATGTAACTTAGATGTTCTGAAATGGTTCGACGAGTCACTTTCTTATCTAGGAAGGACTTAGGGTCTAAAGAGTATAACAATCTCTGACTTGCTGGATCTACTTTTACATTATACTTAGCATCATTCATATGCTGAAGTGTTTGATGTAACTTAATTATGAGATCTACACTATCTGTCTGAATCAGACCATCAATACCCCACAGACCAGTTAGACACCTAACTATCGCTGTTTTATGGTCCTTGATGTTAGGATAAGTACTCGATAGTTGTTCGCTTTGTAGACTAGGTCTTAAGCCTGGATCTAAAAGTTTGCTTACAACTGCATCTATCTTAGATATATCATGTGACTCCCTCCAGAATACTACTAAAGCGTCTATGATAACATCTTGCTCAGGAATGTAACGTAGTCTTTCTAATGTGTTATCTAACTGGAGTATATCTGAGACAGAGACTGGTACATGAAAGGCTTTGTTAAAAAAGATCCTAATTTTATTGTCTTGAGTCCTGATATTACCCTGCATTTTTGCAGTTACTTTATACAACTCCACAAGCTTGTTTTGCTGATGGTATTTTGCGAAAAGTTTATCAAGTACCTCTTTGGCAGTCCCAGATTTCATTGCAAACAACTCTGGTATCAATTGAATAATGGTCTGCTCACTTACCTTGTGATCTAATAACATGGTCAACTTCCCACTGTAACCCTCAATTCGTTGGCCCTGCCCATATGAAACGAGACCTGCAAATTGCATATCTGAGTTTGCATCTCTATACTTATCTATGGTCGGCCATAAGTCTTGATACTCTAAAGTAAGTTTTAGAACCTCTTGAATTTGGGACAACGCCTTGCCATGCTCTAAATATGGTTTTGCGCTTGTTACTCCATACCCAACCTTACCTATAGTTTCGAATAGAAGATACCTAAGCTGAGTGTATGAATGAATTTTCGTACTTATATCCAACAACGCCTGAAAATAATCTGAATCTGCTAGATAACTCACGAGGGCTTCATCAAACAAATCTAATTGATAGGGTTTTAGCTGATTTACTACTTGAACTTGTTGTGCTGTGAGTTTCTCTGGAAAGTACTGGATAATTGTATCAAAATGCCTCTTTAACAAAGCCATATCTAGCATCTGAAAGTAATACAAAGCCTTTTTAAACTTGCTTTTTGACTCTATATCAGTAAGTAGTTTTAAATTTTCCAGATATAGTTCGTCTGTACTGGATTTAATTAACTGATTAATCTGAGAATACCCAGTGTCTTGCGACCAATGTTGGTCGTAGTTTTGACTGTAATTATTAAGGAATAAAGATATCTGTGATGACTCCAAACTAGCTGCGTCTTTCAAGAAAATAAAGAGATTAAAACGTTCACCTGCAGCGAAATCAACTACATTCCTCCTAATAAAATCACTGATCTCATCTAAAATTGCTGGGTTGAGTACTTGAGCTAACTGCACATATTTTTCGGGACTGGATTTAATTAGTCCATATTCAGCCAATTGCTTTACAAACTGCTTGCAATCAGGACTTAAGCTAGCTTGTTGGGCTGCCTGTTCCACCTTAGCTACCATAACAGATGTTAGTTCGATTGTTCTTTTTTGGACTGCCTGCTTGGTGTAAATACTCGGCTTATTTTTGTTGAGTTGTAGCAGTTGTGACATGTTTAATGGTAAACCCTGGATAATTTCCTGAGCATGTTCTAAGTTTATTACGAGCATCATTTTCCTCACAAACATTGTAAACAGTTCTGGGTCTGCACTGGCCAAGACGAAGCTAAAAGTATCTTTGAAAACTTCCAGATATAACCTGCAAAACTCCTCATACTTACTTTTATCGGTACGCATGGAACTGTCTGTAAACTCTTGCTCAATCAGAGTAAGTCTTTCTGTAAGTTTTTGGACCTGTGGCGAGTCGCCCATTTTATCTAGAGCTTGCCTCAACGATATAGTAAAGAATGGTGTTAAAACGTGGACTGGTGCGATCTGAAAAGCTGATAAATTTCTCAGATTAAATAATGTTGTATCTGAAGAATGCAATAAATCGATCCCCTCCTGATTACGTATAGTTATAATAATATACTTGTCATCGAACCTGATTTTATAGTTTATATTGCCTAGCTTGGGATGCTTTTTACTAACTCGATAAACATGCTTACCTTCAGCAAGAGCATGATATCTCTCTAAATCGACGAACTGACTGATCCCCAAATACTCCAAAAACTTCTCTCCATGTGGTAATGTTTTGAGTTGAGCTTGCTCTTGGCGCTTGTGAGCCTTCTGGAAAAGGCTATGTAGCTCCTGCATATAACTACTAGCCATCTTCTGGTAGGCAGCTTTGAGCTGTTTATAATTGAGAAGTCTATCAGCCTGCCTACTAAAAATAAAACCATTTTCATGTGTATACTCTGCTGGTAGATATGGATTATAATCTGCATCAAAATAGATCAAGCTGGCCGCTTCTGGGTAATCCTCTGCAACCTCTCTTTCAACTATGAATTTCTTGATCTCCGTTATCTCTGATAATATCTCCGGTGTAACCTGCACATCATAGGCCTTAGCATATGTTGATACAGCCTGATTATACAAAGCTAACAAAGTCTTATCTGAATCTATGTGAGTAATTAACTTTGGTATATTTTCATAAACTGTAGTGCTTTTAATTGCACCTAGCAAATCTCGCTGTAGATTTGTCTGTAAATCTTGTACTTGCAGACTAGGTTCTGAGTGCACACGTGTCTGATGTGTGTTTACAAGTGTAGTACAAGCAGAATTAACTAGTAGGCCAGTGGCTAGAGATAGTTTGCGAAATCTGTTTTTTAACATGGGGAAAATATTTATTTCCTTCAATTATACTTGTTTTTGTAGAGTTGTCAAGTGTGTTATATATAATCACCCTAAAATATGGGCTGCTATTGAGGGCGTGTAGGCTTGATTTGCTTGAATATCTGCTGGATTGCGAGATGCTGTTTGAGTTGCGGGAAGCTTGATTTGCTTGAATATCTGCTGTTATCTGTGGCAATCCAAAAGATTTTACATTTTTTTAACATTTTATTTACATCATTGCAATAAGCTGCTAATGTAGAATGTATTTTTGACTAATGATTTTAGACTTGATTTTAGAAAACAAATGCCAAATATGTAAGGGGCCAGGGCAGCTGACCGACTGCATGGACTGCTGTGCATTTTTGCACGACGCCCTGCATGCCAAGTACTCCAATCTCAACTTTCATGGGGCGAATTTAAAAGTGCATTTTGGATCGTATAAAAAATTGGAAAAATTTATCAAACTTGGAAAATTTAAAATGAATCCAGATGCCTTTGAATTAATGGCTAAATATATGGCTGATAGTTTGTACCTGCCGGCAGATGCTTTTTTTACTTTTATTCCATCTAGCTTTAAGACCAATCAGCAAAAGGGTTACAACCCTGCATACCAGATAGCAAATAAACTGGCTCAGTTAAAACATCTAAATGTTTTTGGCTTACTGGGAGCCAAAGATATCCCCACCCAAACTGGACTCTCGAAAAAACTGAGGGAGCAAAATGTGCAAAAGAAGTTTTATTTAAAAACTAAACTGGACTTGGCTAGGTTCCAGGTCTGTGTGATTGTAGACGATGTTATAACGACTGGTGCCACGCTGCAGGCGGCCACCAAACTGCTGCATGGGATGTATCCTAATTTAAATTTTATTTGGCTAACTGTAGCAAAATCCTAACTTGAGAATTCTCTGGATTTTGTTAGAATATCTGCAGTTAATCATAAACATGAAAATTGCTGTAGTTCACGAGTTTCTACTGAAAATGGGAGGTGCCGAAAATACCTTACGTGCTATTATGCAAGTGTACCCGAATGCAGATATGTTTTTTTTGAATGCAGACGAGGATATTTTTCATAAAAACTTTGCTTTTGTCAAAAACCAGTACTACCAAACCAGCTGGCTTGGTAAACTTCCTAAATGCCTTAGAAGGCTGAGCCGTTTATTTGTGGGAGCCTATCCCCAAATGGTTGAAGCCTTTGATTTTTCGGAATATGACCTGGTGATCTGTAGTTCTAATAGTTTTGGGCATGGGGTCTGCACTAGTGTGCAGACCCCAGTGGTCTGTTATTACCACTCGGCTTGTAGGTATTTGTGGGATTGGAAAAATGAGTATGAGAAAGAGAATAAGTTGCGAGGCATTAAGGGGTTTTTGGCAAAGCTGCTGTTTTTTAAGCAGAGGCAATGGGACTTTTTGGCCTCTAAGCGAGTGGATGTTGCTTTGGCGAACTCTATAAATGTCCAAAAGAGGCTTAAGAAGTACTACAAGCTTGAGTCCGAGGTGTTGTACCCCCCTATCGAGATGCTGGAGGTCGATGAGAAGCTCTTTGAAAAAGATCAAAGAGAGGAGTTTTTCTTGATTGCATCTACTTTGACGCCTTATAAAAATATTGAGCTAGCTGTTAGGGTTTTTAATGCAAATGGTCGTAGGCTGGTGGTGGCGGGGGGCGGCGCAGATATGCGCCGCCTAAAAGAGCTGTCAAAGCCTAATATTGAATTTTTGGGCTTTGTCGATAGGTCGAGGCTTGTAGATCTTATGTCGAAAGCCTATGCCTTTGTGTTCCCAGGTGAGGAGGATTTTGGTATGGCTCCGGTAGAGGCTATGAGCTTTGGATGTCCAGTAATTGCCTTTAAAAAAGGTGGCCTCATGGAAAGTGTTATAGATCATGAAACCGGGGTCTTTTTTCAAGAAAACACACAAGCAAGCTTGCAAAATGCTATAGTAGAATTTGATAGAATTTACCCAGAATTAAAGCTATCTGACTGTCGCAGAGCTGCAAGCAGATTTGATAAGAAAATATTCCAAGAAAAACTTAAAAATATAATAAATAAAACCCTCCAAAATGTTTAAAAAGTTTTTACTGCTATTACTGGCATCTTGCTGGATTAGTACAACTGCAAATGCCGCCTTAGATATTCCACAACTAGAGTTGGAGTATAGCAATCCGGGAGTTGTTAGCTTTGTGGAACCAGATGATATACTGAGCTATCGGGTCTATTACTCTAATCTAAAATATGAGTACAATTTGGCTTTGGAGTCAGAGCTAAGTTTGTGCCCACAAAGCATGGGGCTTTACTGCATTGCAGACTCTGTCTCGAGAAAGGGTTCTAGAATCTACCTGAACCTAAAAGATAATTTTAAAGATGCAACTATTGCAATTAAGTATCGAAACACAGACCTGGAATACTCTAAACTTTCTCTACCGATTAACCTATCTCGAACTCTTGATAACTTAGAATTAAATGCCTATTCAGATGATGACAAAATTTATTTAGACCTAGAGAATCCAGATAATGTGGAACTGAAGAAGTCTAACTTTCGGATTTTTTACCGCTCGGCAAATCGTTCTAGTATGAGAGTCAAGGATTTTAGTGGCTGTAAGTTATATGCTGGAATTTTTCAGACCGAATGTGCTAGTAAATCCTTTATACAAACTGGACAAAATTCATATGTGATTACCATTAAAAACAATCTAAAGTTCAATAATCACTTTGTGATTGCCTATATGGATGATTTTTCTTCTAAGCTGAGTTATTCAAATGTGGTTTATATAAAATCACAAACAAGCGATACTGGCTCCTACATACCTGCTCAAATTAAGAATGTGAAAGTTAACCACAAACGTCAGGTATATTTTTTAGAGCCAGATTTCGCCCAAAAATATTACATAAGCTACACCAAAGATTACCCAAGCTACACACCGGATTTAATAGATATGCAAGAATGTATTTTACAAGAAATACACAGCAACTGTGCAGTAGCTAGAGTTTCTAGAGTTGGCAATAGTATTTACTTAGATATAAAGCCAGAACTACCTGCTGCCTTTTTTAGTGTTTACTATAAAGATGGTTTTGGTAACACCTCGGAACTTTCGAGACCGGTATATGTGCGTGAGCAAAAACCACTGGATGCTCTGCAAGACCGTTTACACCCAATCGATGATTTAAGCGTGAATATGAATGGTGAGATGAGTTTTTCTAAAAAAACTCAAGCCAGCCAATATCATGTAGTGCATACCTATGGAGATAGGTCTGGTTTTTTGTATTTAGAAGATTTTCCTGGTTGCCGATATTCTGGTCTAAGCTGTATTGGATACAATATTCGCGAAGTATACAATAAGTTTTACCTAAAAATACGCCCAGAGAAAACTGGAAACCGAATTGCAGTCTACTACACAACTTCGGATGGTCGCAGATCGGAGCTTTCTAACTCTGTATTTGTTCGAGCAGCCGAAGCTTTAGAAAGTAGAATCTTTAATGATGTCAATTTTACTGAGTACTTTGATGCTATTGGCTTCCTACAACAAAATGGCCATGTAAAGGGTTATACAGATGGAAGTTTCCGTCCCTATAATATGATTTCTAGAGCGGAGTTTTTAAAGATTCTCATAGAAGCTAAATTCCCAGAAATAGTTGCCTTTAACCCAAACTACAGCTGTTTTAATGACTCGCAACTAGACAATTGGTTTAATAAGTACCTATGCTTTGCCAAGCAACGTGGTATTGTTGCTGGCTATGCAGACGGCAGCTTTCGACCGGCAGCAGCAATCACCATGGCCGAAGCACTCAAGGTAGCACTAGACACTTTTGATATTCCAGTAGCCCAACAAAGCTCTTGGTTTGCTGGTTATATTACATCTGCACAGCTGAATGGCCTGTTACCACTCTCACTTAGAAATCGCAGTCCATATGACTTGCTTAACCGTGGTGAAATGGCCTATATTACTTATAAAATTTTAACACGCTAGAATGTCTTTGTACCAAAAGTATAGACCAAGTAACTTTGCTGATATTACCGGGCAAAAACATGTGAGCATGACTCTTAAGAACGCTCTAAGTCATGATTTGGTGGCGCATGCTTATTTGTTTTGTGGACCACGGGGTACTGGCAAAACAACTGCTGCTCGGATTTTGTCTAAGGCGATTAACTGTCTTAAATTAAGCAAAAAATCCTCGGAACCCTGCAAGAAATGTACTGCCTGCCTGCAAATCCAAGAAAATTCAGTTATGGATGTAGTAGAAATAGATGCTGCCAGTAACCGCGGTATCGATGAGATTCGACTGCTTAAAGAAAATGTAGGTTTTGCCCCAACTCAGGTTAAAAATAAAATTTATATTATCGATGAGGTTCATATGCTAACCAAAGAGGCCTTTAACGCTCTGCTAAAAACTTTAGAAGAGCCCCCGGCAAATGTGTACTTTATTTTAGCTACAACCGAACTGCATAAAATCCCAGAAACTATAATTTCTCGTTGCCAAAAATTTAACTTTGAGCGTCTAGCTGTCGCAGACATTGTCAAACGCCTAGAATTTATTTGCGCTCAAGAAAAACTCAAATTTCAAGCCTCTGCACTCGAACAAATTGCTGAATATTCTAACGGAGGTATGCGTGACTCTATTAGCATTCTTGACCAAGTTCAGGCTGTCGGAGAAATTACGACAGAAAAACTCTCGGAAATACTTGGTAAAATGGATGCAGCGACACTTGAAAGTTTTGTCCAAAATCTTATAGATGCTAAATCTGGAGAGTGTCTGGCCACTATTCAAGAGGTACATACCTCTGGATCTAGCTTGGTCCAATTTGCTAGTGACATGGTTGAGTTGCTAAGAAAAAAAATGCATGAGCAACTTGCTACAAACCCAGGACTGGCAAGACAAATTGCCTCTTTTATTTCTGACTTTTACGAGCTTAAACAAAACTTTTTCGATAGTTCGGTTATGAAAATTACCCTGGAGGTTTTTGTAGTACAATCTTGCATTAAATCTGAAGCTGGCTACCTGCCTGTACAGCAACCTGCCCATGCCGCCGTGCCAAAACAATCACCAGGGCAGCTAGTTAAACCAGTAGCAGCTAAATTAAGCAAAGGTCAAACAAAAGAATCTAACGCAGCAATCGATAAATTGCTCAAGGAGTTTGCTGAGCTAAAGACTCAACTGAAATCAGTATCAGAGCAAAACCAAGAGCTCAAGAATCAAAGTCAACAAAACACTCAAGACCTTAGCAACTTAGAGGATCAGCTTTCTCAAGTGAAAACTCAGCAAACTCAGCCGCAAAACATACAAGCTGCTGCCAAAGCAACTCCAATGTTAGACGAAGCCTTGGAAATTCTAAAGGAAAATGAAAACAGCAAGCAGGACTCTAAGAAAAGCAAGATATATGCAGATGAATTCTCTTTATCTGAGCTAGAGCCAGTGTTTGCTAACTGTGCAAAATCAGTCAAAACGCCAACAATTAAAAGGGCACTTAAGCAAGCGAGCTTGTCACAAATTGATAAGCAAACTTTGGGTATTAACTTTAGCTCTCAGTTTTTGATTAAAACAATTGATAAACCAGAACTCATAGAAGAAATAGAAAAGACAATTGCCAAAGAATTTAAACTAATTAAAGTTAAAATTGGTATGGGTAAAAAGTCTAAAGGTTCCCAAAGCTCTAAATTAAAGAGTAAAAAAGCTAAAGGCCTAAAAAAAGACCCTCTAGCACTCGACCCCCAAGAAGAGTCTTTAAGACAATCTGTCCAAGCCCCTGACCCTAAAAATGATTTAGAGCTTGCAGATTTTTTTGAAGGAGAGATTGAAAACTAAGCTTGCCTTGTAAGTTTGCAAGCAAATTGGAGGCCTTTTGAAGTGCTTGAGATTGCAACTAGACTTTGTAAGATATCAAATCTAAGAATTGCTCCTCTGATAACACTGTAACGCCAAGTTCCTGAGCTTTTTTCAGCTTGGATCCAGGTTTGAGACCAACGACTAGCAAATCTAAATTCTTGGAAACAGATGAAGACAAGCTAGCCCCATGTTGCAAAGCTAACTCTTTGGCCTGGGTGCGAGTGAGGTGCTGGAGCGAACCTGTAAATAAAATCTTTTTAGCAGCTAGCTTGGCCTGAGTGCTCGGTGTAGGTGCTAGGGTGACTGTAATAGCGTGAGCAGCTAAATCCTGGAGCCAGGCTTGATTCTCTGGATCCTGAAACCAAAGCACGACAGACTCTGCTAAATTGCTACCAAAGCCATCGAGATCGAGCAAACTTTCTGTAGATAAACTATCTAGATATGGCAGTAACTCTGTAAGTGAGATCTGCTTGGCTTGCTTTTTAGTTGTATAAATTTTTTGCTCAATGTATTGGGCGAGGTGGAATGCCATTTGTTGCCCAAGCAAAGGTATCGATAAGGCATTAAGGAAATTTGAGAGCTTAACAGTTTTAGACTTAGCAATAGAATCGAGAGTTTTCTGGATTTTTTTTGCTTGAAACAATGGCAGGTTTTCTAAGTCTGCTGCCTGCAGCTTGTACAGATCGGCTGGAGTTTGAATCTTTTCATATTCAAGCAATGTGAGCAGGTTTTGTTCTGCAAAACCATCTATGTTCATGCCAGCCTTAGAAACAAAATGGCTAAGTGCTCCAATGAGTATAGCTGGGCACTTTTGGTTAAGGCAGCGCGTTTGTTTCTGATCATCTTTAGTTATCACCTTGCTGTGGCAAACTGGGCAGTTGTTTGGCATTTGAAATTTCTTTTGGGCAGCTGTCCGGAGCTTTTTAAGGACCTCGACGACTTCTGGAATAATATCACCTGCTTTATGGATCACCACTGTATCTCCGACTCTCACATCTTTGCGGGCAACTTCGGAGGCATTATGTAATGTTGCTCTAGAAACTGTGGACCCTGCAACCAAAACGGGCTCTAGCTCTGCAACTGGTGTTAGCGTGCCAAGCCTGCCAACCTGGATTGTGATGGCATGTACCTTGGTGACAACTTTTTCTGCTGGAAACTTATAGGCTGCTGCAAAGCGTGGGGTTTTGGCTGTATAACCCATGCGAGGCCAGAGTTTAAAGTCATTCACCTTAATCACAGCACCGTCGATCTGCATGCTAAAGCTATCTTTCTTCGTAGTTAGCTTATCAATATAGCTATGCATTTGTGCTTTGGATTTAACTAACTTGTACTCCTTATTAAATGGAAGTTTCTGTGACTCAAAAAATTTCATGAGCTGCATCTGGGTTTTTGGAGCTTGATCAAGGTTGTTTTGCCCCAGTGCATAAAACGAAATCTGCAGGTTCCTACTGGCGGCAACTTGAGACTCAATCTGGCGGACACTACCAGAGGCAAGATTACGAGGGTTGGCGTATTGCACCTCGGAATTTTGATTTATTTTATCAAAGTCAGCTTTTGTAATATAGACCTCCCCTGTGACCTCAAGGTCTACAGCCTGCTGGAGTTTTTGAGGTAGGTTTTTGATTGTCTGAATATTATGAGTTACATCCTCCCCTACTTTGCCATTACCTCTGGTTAAGGCTTTTTGCATGAGGCCTTTTTTATACCAAATTGTAATATTGAGGCCGTCTAATTTGGGCTCAATAAATACTGGCTCAAAATCTTGCTTGGAAAACTCAGTAATTTTTTTTAGAAAATTATCTAGCTCCTCGAAACTAAAATAATCCTGGAGACTTTTTTTTGCAGTTAAATGTTGAACCTTGGCAAATTTAGTATTTTCTAGCTGGCCACCAATTTTTTGTGATGGAGAATCGCTAGTTATTAAATCTGGGAATTGGCTTTCTATCTCTATGAGCTCTTTTTTGAGTTGATCGCGAACTTGCTCCTCGAAAATTAATTTATCTTCATCAAAATAAGCTTTGGCCCAGGCGTTGAGTTCTTTTTTGATAAGTTTTAAGCGTTTTTTGGCTTGATCTTTTTGCATGACGTGAAATTGAATTATATTTAAACTAATGATATAATTTTTGGGCATAAAACACTATATAATTATGATAACTCCCCACCAACCAGCAAACCAGAAAAATGACACTAAAATTTTGCCAGTAGACCAAGAGGTGGTCGAAATGGCTAATGCTGTACCAACAGACCCTGCTGGTTTTAGTCAAGATGAAAAGGAATTCTTGGAAGATGTTATGCAAAAAATTATGGCAGGCACTATCGACCCACTCACACCTGCGACCCTTATTAACCAACCAGTATATAGCAAATCAGAGGACTTAGTTAAATCTAAGGCGGATTTGACGGCTGTCAACTTGTGTTCCAAACTCCGGCAAATTCAGGACTTGTTTCAAATCTCTGGAGGAGATAAAATGAACATAACTCCAAGCTACCAAGCCAAACATATGGTAATGGACCTTAAATATCAAAAAGAACTTTTTGAAAACGAACATGGTGACATATTTTTAATTTAATTATATGAACGATACTTCAAATCTCAACATACCCGCTGAGTTAAAGGAAAAATATCCTAAATTACTAGAGCTGATTTTAGAAACCAAATCTATGGATGATGATGAAAGACAGTATTGGTTTAATATCATGCCTATTATGAAGTCTGAGCAAATAGAAAAGCTCAAAGAGATTTTAATTACCGAGAAACAAAAAATTCAAGAAATAAATACGCACTACAGCTCGGATTTACAAAATGTTGGCAAGCCAAGTAACTTTAATGCTAAAACTCATAAAGATAAGCAGCGAGAACGTATTAAAGAAGAACTTGAACATGAGAAACAAGAAGAGACTGCGGAAGATGCACTGCTTGGAGAAATAGAGAGCCACTAGATTGTAGGCTGTTTCCTAGAGATGGCTACGCTTAGTTGCGCGCACCCGAGCTTAGCGAGCTTTGCTGATTTTACTTAGCTGCGTTGGTATCTAAGTTTTCTGGTGCAAGCAAACTTGCAACTGGTTTGGCTGTGACAACTAGGCGCTTGATATTGGTGCCAATTGGAGTGCAGGTGATAAGAGTCAGTCTGTCGTCACCAGCATCGCCTAAGACCTCCACGTCTTCTGGATAGATTTTTTCAATTTGGGTGACTGCATATACATATTTCTTTTGCTTATGAAACATAATCAGCTCATCGCCCATGTTAATATTGTGCAAAACTGCAAATACATCTTTGTAACGTCCTTTGTTCCATGGGTAGTAGGAGGAATGTCCAGTGATTACCACATTACCAGACTTGTTTGGTAAAGGGGTGCCCGGATAGTGGATAACTCCATCTAACAAGGTACTTTGAATATCTCTCTCGAGTGCATCCCAGTTTTGCTGAAAAAGATTTGTGTCTGGGACAGATAAAACTGGAACATTTGTGCCCAGGCGTGGGATAATGACTCGAGTGCCAGGAGGTACCACCTCTGTATTAAAAAAACCAAGCTGGTTTTGGGTGTTGGCAATGCTGGCTGTGTCTTTAAGGTTTTTAAGGCTTAAAGAAGCTTTGGCTTCTGGGATTTGTGAATACTCTAATAAAGAAACGTTTTTTGTAGTACCTGTAATGTCATAGTAATACTGCTGAATGATGGCACTGTAGGCTGTAAAATTCATAGCCAATGTTGATAACATAAAAATCAAAGCAGATGTAAGTATGTATCTGACTGCGTAGCTCAATTTACCTCTCGGTTTTTTGATACGTGCAGCCTTCGGTTGTGTGGCTTGGCTACAGCCCTCGGGTTTAGAAAAACTTGGTTTTAAAGCATGCTCTCGCAAGTTTAGCTTGGAGGGTTGATCTTTTTTGAGATACTGATTTTTATGCTTGGGTTTCTTGTGCATTTTTTTCTTTATATTAGCAAGTTTTTACTTGTGAACAAAGGCCTTAAAATATTACACTAAGCATAGACTAATTTAAACTTTATATGGAATCTATTGCTACTTTTCTCTCGCTGTTTTCATATTTGCTTATTTCTATGGGAGTTTACTTCCTTTCCAAAATAATCCGCGTGCCATATACAGTGCTACTGGTAGTGACTGGAGTATTACTAATTCCTATCTCCAACTTGTTTGGACTATCTTTTTTGAGTAGTTTTTCTTTGACTCCAGATATATTATTTTTTGTTTTCTTGCCTATTCTAATTTTCGAATCAGCCTATAATATTAAGCTACGTAAACTCAAAGAGAACCAGGCTGTGATTTTTTTACTTTCGGTTGTGTCTTTTTTAATATCTGCTTTTTTTATTGGATTTGTAGGACAGTTTGCTTTGGGTCTGCTGGGTTTGCAGGTCCCCTTTTTGGTAACATTACTATTTGGTACAATTATATCTGCAACAGATCCGGTAGCCGTGCTGGCCTTGTTTAAGGATTTTGGTGCACCTCGTAAATTGGCAATGATTTTTGAAGGAGAAAGTTTGTTTAACGATGCAACGGCTTTTGCCCTGTTTTTAATCTTGATCGAAATAATCCAAACTGGATTTCATGGTTCTAGTAGTTTGGGCCATGCTGCCGCTACATTTGCAACCATGCTTGTTGGCGGTCTGATTTTTGGTCTGATTTTTGGAGGGATCTTTTCTAAGCTAATTGAAAAAATTAAAAATAATCAAAAAGTAGAGCTAACTCTCACTATGATTGTGGCTCACCTTGCCTTTATTTTTACAGAGCTTATTTCGGAACAACTATTTATAGGAGATTTCAATATACAAATTTCATCGATTGTGGCGACCGTGACAGCTTCTATGGTGATTGGCAACTATGGACGTTATAAGATCTCACCCAAGATCGAAGAGTATATGGACAAATTCTGGGACTACTTTGCATTTGTAGCAAATTCTCTTGTGTTTTTGATGATGGGTGTCTTGTTTGCCAGTCTGTTTGTTGGCTATGAAAACTTTGCTCTACCTCTATTTGTAATGATTGTTGTTGTGTGCCTAGCAAGGGTTATTTCTATCTACCCTATTCTTGGGTGCTTTAACATTTTTAGTAAATCCAATAAGGTGCCTCGTTCCTGGCAACATTTACTTGCTGCTGGCGATCTCAAAGGAGCCCTGGCTGTGATTATGATCTTGCTAATTCCATCAGACTTGACTGTAACTGGCTTTAGCCAAGCATACTCTATTAAGGAGTTTTTAACGGTTTTAACAGTTGGCTATGTATTTTTCACCTTATTTGTAAAAGCCACTAGCCTTGGTTTTTTAATAGACAAACTCAAACTAAACAAGCTCAGTTCCCTGGAAAAAATAGAATATCAAGAGTCTAAAGCACTTATCTACTCCAAGGTTCTGGCAGAAATTAAAAAATCATACCGGACAGGATATATTAATCGAGAAACCTATCTGAAACTTAAAATAAAATATCAAAAACTTTATAAATCTGCCTACACCCGCTGTGGTAAATTAGTAACTGCCTCCTCTAAAAACTTAGAAAAACTACTGCGTGTGTATGCTATTGGTATCGAAAAACACGCCCTCAAACAACTACTGATTTTAGATGAAATTCCAGAGAAAGTTTATAGAATTCTACTGCAAAAGATGGACCTGCAATTAGACCTCATAGAAAAAGGTAAGACCAAAGTGCATAAAACATATTCTTTTTTACCGAAAAAATTCTGGGATAGATTTTGGTTTAGGATTATGTATGGCCAACCAGTCAAAAAGGATGCTAGTAGCCTTTATACCTACTATCGTGCTTTGAGAATTATATCGAAAAAGGTTTTAGATGAACTCGAGACTATTTCTTCACTAAGTCATATTAAAGACTTTGATCGCAAACAAACATTTGATTATATTAGCTCTATTTATGAAGGCTTTTTGCGTAACTCAACTATGAAAATGAATAAGGTCTACAAAGCTAATAAAATGCTGACAAGCCAACTGGATGTTAGTTTTGCTAATAAAGAGATTCATGATATTGAAGATAAGGTAATCGCTAAATTACTCGAGAAAGATATGATTACCCCTAAGCTGTTTGTACTCCTAGAAAATGAGATCCAAAGAGAAAATGCTTAGCTAGCATATGAGGTAGTAAGATTAGGCAATAGGAGTTTACTGGTTTTGGGAGCTGGTTTTTGCTTGTGATTTGTGCTAAAATATAATGATAGATAATCTTTTGTATGCTTTGGTCTCAAACTCTACCTTTTATTGTGGCACTGCTGCTTGGCGGATTGATTGGCTTAGAACGTGAGCGAGTCCATAAAAAGCGTAAAATAGTGCATGTAGCAGGTATTAGGACCTTTGCACTTGTCTCCTTGTTTGGTGCCAGTATTTACTACTTAGAACAGGCATCTGTTTTGCTAGCAGCTGGCCTATTGCTAGGGATGATTATTATGCTTGCTGGTAATTTTATTGCGGGTACACTTAAGCATGGAGTTTCTGGAGCGACTACCGAAGTCAGTTTGTTTTTGACTTTGATTATTGGATACTTCTGTGGCCTGCAACAATACAGCCTAGCTAGCTTACTGACCTGTTTAACTGTGGCTGTGCTGTTGTTTAAAACTACTATTCACTTGTTTGTCGAGAAGATTTCTAATAAAGAACTGCGATCGATTATAGTGCTAACTATAATTTCGGCTGTGATTTTGCCGATATTGCCAAATGCATTTATGGGTCCACTGCAAGCTATCAACCCTTTTCAAGCTTGGCTGATGGTGGTGTTAATTTCGGCGATTTCTTTTATGAGTTACATACTTATAAAGATTCTAGGACCTAAGCGAGGTTTGTTTGTGAGTGGTTTTTTGGGAGGTTTGATTTCATCGACTGCAGTAACCCTGAGCTTTGCTGCCTTAAGTCGCAAAATGCCAAAACAAAAATGGAATCTAATTTGCGGTATTGTGTTTGCCTCGGCAGCCATGTTTGCACGTGTATTTTTGGAAGTTAGTGTGGTCAATGCACAACTAAGTCCCTTTATTGCAAAAGCTTTGCTGAGCTCTAGTGTAGTTGGTGTATTGCTTGGAGTTTACTATGCACGGCGTTCGCGCAAAACTAAAATGCTGAAGGCATCTGCCTTAGAGCAAAATATTTCGCCACTAGAATTCAAAAAAGCACTAGGCTTTGGATTAGCCTTTTTATTCGTGACAATTGTTATGAAAATAGTCAATATGCAATTTGGAGACCTTGGAATTTACGCCACCAGTTTTCTTTCTGGCCTCATCGATACCGATGCCATAGCATTAAGTTTGGCACAACTTGCTAAGAATACAATTGATATTAAAATAGCTGCAACTGGGATAATAATTGCAGCTTATGCTAATACCTTGGTGAAACTTGGCTATATAATGTTTTTGGGAGATCGAGCCTTAGCCAAGAGTTTTAGCTATCTATGTTTTATAATGATTGCTAGCGGACTGGCCTGGTTTTTGTAGCAGACTGCATTAGCCAAGCTGACTAGCTGATGTGTTTGATGTGTTTCATGTCGCTAAGCAGCTAATTTAGCCAACTAGGAAAATGGAAAAGGGCTTGGGACTTTGGTGTTGGCTGGAATATTAGATTTAAGAATGCAAGATGGCATGATTATGGAGTTTGCACCCACGCGCACGCCTGGCATAAATTTAACACCTATGCCTACCTTAACATTATTTCCTATAGCGACTCCTAGCTTGGGCTTACCCTCTATTAAGCCTTTATCTAGTCTTTGATTTGCAGTGCAGACTCCATGTGCAAACTGGACGTGAGAGCCGACAATAGAATCGCCAATAAAAGCTGTGTGAGTGCTAGAATTATCTTGAAAGACAGATCTAGTAATTTCTGAATTATAGCCAATTAGGCAGTCGTGCTCTATAAAAGATTCACGAATAAAACTACCGACCCCTACTATAGTGTTCTTACCAATATATGCTGGCCCTTTAATAACTACATTGGCATCTATTTTGGTATTGGCATCTATAATCACATGGCCTTCGATGGTGGCTGTAGGGTGCACCTGAGCAGAGTCATGGATGCTTGCTGGAGACTTTTCAACATACATTCTAAATTTAGTATAGGCATGCCAAGGATTTTTTAGCGCTTGCCAAGCTCCCTTATATGGAAAAACTTCGACTTGGCCACCAGACTCAATTAGGCTAGCGAGTGCCCTTTCGTAAATATCATCTGAGCTACTGCCTTTTTGCAACTGACTAATTAAGTCCTGGAATTTGTCTGGGTTTTTAAAGACATGATAAACTATATTTATCATATCGGATGGTTGGTCGTTAGGGTCTGGCTTTTCGACAATGCTTTGGAGCATATTATTGTCATCGACAACAAGATAGCCACCAGGAAAATACTCTGTGATTTTTTTACCTACTATCAAAGCATCACTCTGCATATTTTCTGATTTTTGTTTTAGCTGCGATAAAAGATCTAGATCTACAGAATCATTAGCAGATACTACTAAGCTAGGCTGGTTGAGTAAGTCCTTGGGAATGGACAAGATTGCTTGGGACATACCTCCAGTTTGTTTTTGGACTAAAATCTCTGCTGTCAGATCTAGCTTTTTGACAAGCTCTTGCACTTGCTCCTGAATAGCCGGCGAAACTACGAATATAAACTTGCTAAAACCTGCCTTTTGCAAATCCTCTACTCTGTGTTGGATTAAAGGTACAGATTGAATTTTAAAAAAGTTTTTATTCGACAATGGCTGCATTCTCGAACTCTCACCGCCACAAAGTATAATAGCTTGCATAGTGTCTAGTTAATTAAAAAAAGCTTAGCAAATTCTTGCTTAATCGGCAATATATAGCTAAAATATTGACATCTTTAAAGAAATACATGCTGACTAATTTTGGATTTATTGATGCCTTTACCCAGAAAGTTTTCATAGAACAGTTTGGCTCACAAGCAATTGCAGACTGCCCAGAAATTCGTGAGAATTTAATGCTTCTGTCTGCCCTGGTTATCAACAAGGATTTAAACTATCTTGGCTTAAGACTGGCTGGTGAAAACTATTCCCAGCAGGATCTAGAATCTTCTATGGATACAGAAATTGACTCAGCAAAAGCAGATTTTAGCAAAACTGACAAACAAATTATCCTCCAGAGCCCTAGCTTAGAACTTGCTGATTACAAAGCGCAACTTATTAGTGAGTTGCAAGACAGAGAAATCTCTACGGTTTTTGTTTATGGTGTACCTATGCAGGCCTGTATAGATTTATGCATAGCCCTCAAGCAAGAGCTTACAACAGTCTGGCTAGTGCAAGATGCAACCAAATCCTATAAAGCCAATGAACGCCAGCAAGCCAAAGACCTGCGCGAGCATGGTATTAAACTAATTACCGTGCGCAATCTAGAACAATATTTAGAATTATAGTTATGTTTATAAAACCAGAAAATTTTCAGGCCCGCTGCCTGCGAATTACACGCTTGAATCCAAAAATCCTCGAATATGAATTTGAAGTCTTGGAACATGACTTTAGTTTTAAGGCCGGACAGTTTGTTATGATGAACTTTGACAGCTTGATTGATGAACAAAAAAAACTCTCCAGAGCGTACTCCATAAGCACTGGCCCACAACCTAATCGCTTTGAACTCTGTGTAGAGATTGTGCCAGGTGGCCAGGCTGGAGCATATTTTTCAGCAATGCAGGCAGGCCAGGTTGTGGATTTTAAGGGGCCGTTTGGTGTCTGTTGCTTACCAGACCACGCTGGAGATGAACTAGTCATGATTGCCACAGCAACAGGGATTGCACCAATTAAATCTATTTTAGAAGACCTTGTGGCTCGTAAAGACATGCGTAAAATTACAGTCTACTTTGGACTCAGATCCGAAGCAGATATTTTTTACGAAACTGAAATTTCTGATTTGTTGAGTAAGTTTCCAGAATCAAAATTTATTTTGACTCTCTCCCAACCCAGTAGCTCTTGGTCTGGAAACAAGGGGCGTGTGACTGCCCATGTTTTAGAGGCAGGTTTTCATGATAATATGGAAATCTACATTTGCGGAAATGGTAACATGATCCGAGATATACGCTCGCATGCAATTATAGAAGGAGTCGATAAAAAGAAGATCCATATAGAGATTTTTGACTCCTAAATTGAGATTTTTACGTTTATTCTTATAATCTATTTAGATATAAATCTATCAAAATGAGCAAGTTATCTAGCAAAGATATACGCGAAAGGCTTTTAGCTGAAAATTTCGGTATAGAAGAGCCTACAGATACCGAACCAAGAGAGGGACCAACTGATGATGGCGATGAAGGTTCTGCTTACAACTATACCTTAGCTGGCAAGCTATATTATGCAGAAGATATTTTTTATAATACCTGGAAAGCAGCTACAAAAATTATTGCTGAACTAGAAGATTTTTACTGGAGCGATCATCAAGCAACACGACCATATTATGTTTTTCGAATAAAGGCTTGCTGGGATCTATTAAGTGCTCTAGAGGGTAGTGGACATATAGCAATGGGGTTGATGCAGAAAGTTATTCAAATGGTATATGACGACCTGACTGAACAACTAATTGAACTATCCAAACCAGAACCCTTCATGAAAAGAAGGTTAAAGCTTTCTGATTTGCTGCCGGTGGAAATAGATATACTCAAATTAGTTTTGGAAAACCGCCGAGTTCTGGCACTGCTCGACGAAGAATATGGCCTGCTAGTAGATGCCAAATGGGAATCACATATTGCATTTACATCTGCAAACGATGATTGGTTACTAGATGAATCTGACTGTTAGTGATTCCTATAAGTGCTTAGCTATGAGGCTTTGAATAAACTCAGACTTGCGCTTA
>CAYVIV010000016.1:0-5246 GCA_964451705.1 uncultured Candidatus Peribacteria bacterium
ATATATCTGGCATAAAAAAATAAGCAACAACATACAAAACCCCAGTAAAAAATGTGTTTACAAACAAAAATGCAGACATATAGTCCAAATATGCTTGTTGAGACTTTTGTTTTATTTTGCCTAACATTGGCATAAAAACACCACTTAAAACGCCGGCAGCTGTAATAATATAAATAGCATCTGGCACTAAGTAAGCACTAAAAAATGCATCTGTACTAGCACTAGCACCAAAATAAAATGCAACTAACAAATCCCTTACAAAACCAAGCACATAACTCAACAATGCAAATACTATAAGCAGTAAAGATGCTTTTTTATGTGAGATTGCCTTAAATTGAGATACAAATAAACGACGAAACATTTATTTCTTTTTATCTGCTAATATTTCTTGCGCTTGTTCCAAAGTCACAGTAGCTGGATCGAGACCTTTTGTTAAAGATGCATTAATCTTGCCTTCATTAACATACGGCCCATATCGTCCATTCATAATTTTAATAGCCGAACCCTCAAATTCTTTAAGCACTTGCTTAGAAGGCCCCCTAGTCTGCTTACCTGCCTCTAAAGCTGCTAAAATATCTTTTTCTACTGGATCCAAAACCAACTCAACTGCAACAGATGCAGTTTTAGACTTAGATTTTAAATAGGGACCATATCGCCCAATATCAGCTACAACTTCTTCTCCATCTGCCGTTGTTGCAACTACACGTGGCAAACTCAGTAACTTTAAAGCCAGCTTTAAATCTACTTGCTCCACAGAATATCCCTTAGGAATAGATTTCATTTTTGGTTTAAAATTTTTGTCATTTTCATCCTTTTCCCCTAGCTGCACATATGGGCCAAAACGACCTACCTTTGCAAATACTGGCATTTTTGTATCTGGATCATCACCAAGTGAACCTGCTTGTTCCAGTTGAGCCTGAGTTTCTATTAACTCACGGGCGAACTCTGGTGTCAGCATATCTGGCTGAGTACCTTCGGGTATTGAAACCTTCTTTTCTCCCATTTCCAAAAAGGGACCGAATCTACCAATTCTCAAGTCTATATCGTCTGCACCCTCTATTGGCAATGTACAAGCAGCCTTTGGATCAATCTCCAATTGAGTAATTTCTTTAAGGCCCATGGTACCTTCTTGGCCATAATAAAACTGCTTTAGGTATTCCACAAATTCAATTTCTCCTCGCGAAATAGCATCCAAGTCTTCTTCCATCTTTGCTGTAAAATCATAATCGACCAAAAACATAAAATTTTGTTCCATTAACCTCACAACTCCAAACGCCATAAATGTAGGCACCAATGCCTTACCAAGTTTAAAAACATATCTTCTTCGGATAATCGTATCTATAATAGACGCATATGTAGAAGGTCGCCCAATCCCCTTAGCTTCTAAGGCCTTAACCAAAGTCGCTTCGTTGTAACGTGCCGGTGGCTTTGTCGCATGTTGTTTAGTCTCACAGTCTTCCAAGGCCACTGCTTGTTTGGCTTTTAACTCTGGCAGTGCTTGCCCATCATCTATAACAGCTCCATGCTCAGCATATAATTTTCTAAAACCAGCAAAGGTAGTCACTCTGCCATTAGCTCTAAACGAACTCGACTTAGAGACAATATCCGCAGAAGTCTGTAAAAACTCAAAATCCTTCATCTGGCTAGCTACAGTTCTCTTAAATATCAAACTATATAATTTCAATTGCTCTTCTGTTAAAGCAGAAGATAGTTGTTTAGGCGAACGGAAACTAGAACCAGCTGGTCTAATAGCCTCATGTGCCTCTTGAGCATTTTTAACCTTTGATTTATACAGCCTGACCTTTTCTGGTAGGTATTCATCTCCAAAATCCTTAGAAACAAATGCTCTACAAGCATTAATAGCCTGAGAACTCAAACTAATAGAATCTGTTCTCATATAGGTAATATAACCATTTTCATATAATTTTTGAGCTACTTGCATGGTCCTTTTCGAACTAAAACCCAGTTTGTGGTTAGCATCTTGCTGCAAAGTGGAAGTAGTAAATGGAGGTTTCGGGCTGGTCTTCATAGGTTTGGTAACCACATTGTCGACCATAAAATCCTCAGATTTTATTCTTTCTATAACCTGCTCTATATTATCCTTATTCAAAACCAAAACCTTATTTTTGGCCTCTCCAGTATTAGCATCAAAGTCCTTAGAACCAGCGACTTTTTGACCTTCATATTCACGCAAATCCGCCTTAAACTTCGATTTATCTGCCAAAAAATCAGCCTCAACACTCATATAAGCTGCAGATTTAAAAGCCATGCGTGCTCGCTCCTTTTCGACAATCAAACGTGTAGCAACACTTTGCACTCTACCTGCTGAAAGCTTTGGAGCAATTTTTCTCCACAGCAAAGGTGATAACTCATATCCATATAAGCGATCTAAAACCCTACGTGTGGCCTGCGCTGTCACCATATGACTATCCACCTGTCTCGGGTTGTCCAAAGCAGCTTGAATCGCAGACTCTGTAATCTCATGAAAAGCCAATCTCTTCACAGGAATCTTGGGCTTTAGCACTTCTAGTAAATGCCAAGAAATACTCTCCCCTTCTCTATCCTCATCTGTTGCCAGGTATAATTCGGTAGCATCTTTCAAAAGATCTTTAAGTTTCTTAACCTGCTTCTTTTTATCTTTACTAACTACATATAGTGGCTCAAAATCTTTTTCAATATTCACGCCCATTCTCGACCATTTCTCAGCCTTATATTTTGCAGGAATTTCAGAGCTATCTGCTGGCAAATCTCTAATATGACCAATTGATGACTCAACCACATATTCCTTTCCAAGAATTTTAGAGATAGTTTTTGCCTTTGCAGGCGACTCAACTATTACTAACTTCAAAATAAAACGGATTAAATATACACTATATTTTCTACAATTCAGCAAAAAACACAAGCTTTTAAAATTTTTTAAGCCTTTTTCAGGACTTTTTGAGATAATCTTGATAGGAATTATCTATAATTTCCATGATCTCATCTAAACTATCTACCTTCTGAACTAAATCCAGATCTTTAGCATCTGCAAGCTCAGAATCTATAATATTATCTTTAGCCCAATCTAAAAAACTATGCCACATATCACCATAAACCAGCACTGGCACATTTTTAACATGTCCGACTTGTAACAATTGCCAAACAAAAGCAAACTCTAAAAGAGTCCCAATACCACCTGGTGCAATCACTACAAAATTTGAAATTCTAATAAATTCATCCAATCGTTTAGAAAATTTTTCAAAGTGCTCTACCACATCCAAACTTGAATTCTGCGGCTCTCGAAATGGCAATTCAATCCTTACTCCAATCGACTGGCTTTTATTTTCTGGGTCCAAACTGCCTTCTGTATGCCCTTTATTAGCAGCTTGCATAACACCAGGCCCCCCACCTGTCACTACATCCATATGTCTTTGTCCTAACATATACCCAAGTTTATACATATCCTGGTATGCAGGTGCTGTCTCTTCTAAACGCGAAGAACCAAAAACAATTACTCTAAATTTTTGACTGTCTAACATTATGATCTATCTTAAAAAAATATTTAAATAATTTAACATCCGTCTCAAGCTCCAAAACTTCATTGGCTTTAGCATCAAGTTCTAAATCCATTTCTCCAGCCACCCAAATTTCATCGTATCCAGACTCAAACAAGCCAACCACCAAAATTCCTGCTGTAGTCTTGAGCATTTCAGTTATGGCAGCAAGCTCCTCAAATTCATCGACAATAATCTCCACAATTAGGTTTTCAGACTGCGACTTTTGCTCTCTAATATAGAAATTCAGGTACTCAAATCTATTAGAAAACTCGTAAATAAAACCTGGATCAAGTTCTAAAAAAAGCTTTGGTAACCTTTCAAAATCTAATTTTCTATAATCAACTAAGTTAATTGCATACTCAGAAAGTTCCAAAAGTTGTTTTTCCGGATGCACAAAACCACCATCACCCTTCAGTACAGTTCCTGTCTTTAGATTGACATAATCTGCACCATCAAACAACAAGTCAATTTTATGACACTCGTCTAGCTCCACAGTCTTCAAGCCCAATTTTTTAGCCTCTTGTTGCAAAGCGTCGTCAGCAGCAATAAATTCAATGTTTAAATTATTTTTCACAACATGCTCATGCAACAGCTTTACCATAAAACCCACAGTTGTCCCAGCCCCAAGCCCGATTACCATACCATCAAAAACCTTCTCGCAAGCTAGTTTAGCTAAAGCAATCTTAAACCTATCCATAAGCAAAATTTTTTTAAACAAGATTCTTATATAAATCTAGCAAATCTAAATCAATAAAAAAAGTTTAAAAAAAGATTTAAACTTTAAGATTTTTAAGTGGCGGGATCGACGAGATTTGAACTCGCGACCTCCTGCGTGACAGGCAGGCGTTCTAACCAACTGAACTACGACCCCACATATGTAAGATTATATTATTGATATAAGAGCAAAAGTCAAATATTTTTTTGAAAAAAAACACAATATACTCTAAAGTGAAAAAAACATTAGCTTATGAAAATTGGAATTGACTGTCGTATGTATGGCTCTGACTTTACCGGTATTGGTAATTACATACAGGAATTAGTCGGACAACTAGCCTTAATCAATACTGAATTTAAATTTATTCTATATTTTAATGAACCAGAATATTCAAAGTTCCAACTGCCAAATAAAAACTTTCAAAAAATACTTGTCAACTGTCCTATCTACTCACTCAAAGAACAAATTAAATTCGCCGTAATCTTATACCAAACAAGTCCAAACCTCATGCATTTCCCACATTTTAATGCACCAATTTTTTATTTCAAAAAAAATATAGTTACAATTCACGACCTCACATTAAATCGCTTTGCAACAAGTAAAATTAAAAAGTTCGCTTACAACCTAAGCATTGTTATCAATGTTCTCAAAGCCAAACAAATCATTTGTGTCTCAGACTTTAGCAAGAATCATCTCAATAAAACCTTCAAGATCATATCCAAAAAAGTTCAAACAGTACACCTAGGCTGCTTATTTAAAGACAAACAACCAAAACTCAACCCTGATTTACCTAAACAATATATTTTTTATGCCGGCAATTGGAAAAAACATAAAAATATTGAAAATCTCGTCTTGGCCTTCGAAATACTCAAAAATCACTATCAATACAAAGGCAAACTCATACTCACAGGTCTTCCAAGTCCAGATAACCCAAAACCTTTAGAAACCATTCAAAAGTCAAAGTATAAAGAGCAAATAGTCTTAGCAAAAAAACT
>CAYVIV010000016.1:5346-19498 GCA_964451705.1 uncultured Candidatus Peribacteria bacterium
ACGCTTAAAGGATTTTAGTTTTCAAACTATGGCCAAAAAAACTTATCAAATATACAAATCATGTTTAAAGAGTTAAAAACTGAGTTTCTCAAGCAAATTAAGCAAAAGGGCCTAGAACAAAGCTTTCAAGCCTGCCATGTTTGCTATGTGGTAAAACAAACCCTAGAAAAAATTTACAGTGATCAAATACAAATACTCAGTCAAATCACTATTAAGCAATATAAACACAACACAATCTACATACAAAGCGATAGCCAACTTGTAAAACATGAAATACACTATAAAAAATCACAAATACTCGAGGAGGCAAATAAACGCTTAACTACGGAGCAAATTCAAGATTTAAGATTTTTTTAATTAAAGCTTGACAAGCAAACTCAAGTTGATAGTATAATCAAGCATTTTATCAGCTAACCTAAGACGTATTGCTAGTAATTAGACTCCAAAGAACAGGAAGACGCAATTTGGCTGCATACAGAGTAGTTGTTGCAGAGAAAGCTAGAGCAGTTTCAAAAAAATACATTGAATCACTCGGGTACTACCTGCCAACACAAAACCCTAAAGTTATCGAAATCGATACTAACAAGGTTGAGGCATGGATTGCTAAAGGAGCAAAACCATCTGCCACTGTTGCATCGCTTTGCAAGCAACTTGGCGCTAAAGATATGGAAAAATATTTTAAGCCCAATAGCAAAAAGGCCAAAAAGAAAAAGGCTACCGAAGAACAAGCTTAAAAGTTAAAACAGGCCACAGTGCTTGTTGATAGAATTTAACAACCAAACAAAAATGGACGCTACACACAAAGATAGAGATTTTATTGAGTTCGTTGTCAAAAACATTGTCGACTCTCCAGAAGAAGTAGTAATAGACAGAACAATCGACGACCTAGGAATCCTAATTACCCTTAAAGTTGCTAAAGACGATATGGGTAAAATTATTGGAAAAAATGGTCAAACTGCTAAAGCAATCAGAGTGTTGCTTAGATTAATAGGTTCAAAAAACGAAGAAAGAGTTAACTTAAAGATCTTAGAACCAGAGGGAAGCGAAGAATCAAACCTTCCAAACTCCGGACTAGACGAAGATCTAGAAGTTTAATTGCAAAAAACCTAAAAAAAATATAAACTCATCATATATAAATGATGAGTTTTTTTATGGCTAATTCTCTTTACTTTCTTCAAATAATCCAGGGGTCAATTTTAGACACAGCACAAAGTGCTAGTGTAGTTGACCTAATTAATCAGTTAATCGCCTTTGCAATAATTTTAGCAGGCTTGCTTTCATTTGCCTTTGTCTTTTGGGGTGGGATTCGCTTTATACTCTCCGGTGGCGAGGATGAAAAAATCAAAGAAGCAGTTTCTACTATTAGATTTGCAATCATTGGCCTTATATTCACTATGGCCTCAGTTATTATAGTTAATGTAGTCGGCAGAGTTGTTGGTATTAACACAGTTAAATATCTAAATGTACAACAAATAATACAAACAATAGACTCAATTACTTCAGACCTACAAGGCGATAGCAAATCAAACTCTTCCCAAGATCAATTTCCACAGAGTTTAGACTAAGACTTAATTTGCTTAGCAACTTGCAAACGCATATTAAAATTAGCCTCCAGGGACTTCCAGTCATAAACAAACTTAAAATTCTCAATTGCTCTACTTACAGCAAAAACAATTGGAATATTTTTAGTACCATCATAACAAAATGCATCCCCAAGCTCTAAAACTGGATTATAATCCACAAAACCATATTGACTAGGCAACACAGGGATCACACCTAAGGTTAAGTATTCCTCTAATTCCCCTTTAAAATCAGGTCCAACCAACAGTATATCCGCTTTTTTCAAATCTTTGACATACACACACGGTAGCAAATCTAAATCCTTCTGCAATTTACTTGCAAGTTCAAGACAAAAAATTTTTGGTACTCTAGCATCTATACTCATTTATTTCAGATTATTTTACTGACTTTTATTATATTGTGACTGTATATTCTCCAATCATTAATATTTTTCAATTTGATATTCAAAATTGATATCGTATTATTGTAGCAAACTTTTTAAATTTTTCCAATGTCCAATCTTCTACTTATAGACGGAACAGCACTAGTTTTCAGAGGCTTTTACGCCCTACCACCGCTTAAAAGCTCCCAGAACGTACCAACAAATGCAGTACTTGGGTTCTTTAACATCCTAGTTCAACTTTTACTAGACAGAAAGCCTGAATATTTTGCAATATGTTTTGATCGATCAGAGCCAACACATAGAAAAATAGAATACCCTGAATACAAGGCAAACCGAGAAAAAGCACCAGACGATTTATATACTCAAATAACTCTAATTAGAAAAATTCTCGATGATGCCAAAATCAATTATATAGACTCCCCCGGCTTCGAGGCGGACGATATAATAGCAACCCTATCTAAAAATTCAGACAAGCTGAATATACAAATCTATTCTCAAGATTTCGACCTAATGCAACTAATTTCCAAAAATATAACTGTCCTCAAACCTAATAAAAGCCCCCAAAAGTATGAGGAAATTGATCTTCAAAAATTTAAGGAAAAATATCAAATTTCCCCCTCTCAAGTTCCAGACTACAAAGGTCTAGCTGGTGATAGCTCGGACAATATACCTGGGGTCCCAGGTGTCGGACCAAAAACCGCTACAAAGTTAATATTAGAGTATCAAAACCTTGAAAATATCCTAGCCAACACTGACAAGATAAAAGGTAGCCTAAATCAAAAACTAAAAGACAACCGGGAACTAGCAATTTTGTCTAAAAAACTCGCCAGTCTCCATTACAATGTGCCCAATCTAGATTATACTAAATTTGATTGTGATAACATCGAATATCAAAAGCTCATAGAGGATACCACAGAACTTGAACTAAAAACTTTAACAAAAAAAATCCAGAATCTTCAAAGCACTCTAAATAAAAATATTAGCTTAAAAACACAACAAACATTGTTTGAAATTTGATTAATTATCCACAGATTTTGGGCTTATGACAAACAAAAAATAACTGTTGGTTTTTTTTGATCAACTGCAATCATCGGCCTTCGGGTAAATATAAAAGATGATTAAAAAAAATATTCAACAAATCGCAACTAAGCTTTGGCTAGTCATAAAACAATTGCGTTTAGTTATTTACTATAGTACATTTATGGTACTTTTAAAAAGTTCGATATGTCTAAAGGTAAAATTATTGCCAGCCTTGACGTAGGTAGTCACAAAATTCGTACCGTAGTAGGTACCATAGACGAGCAAACTAACCAAATTCAAGTTATTGCTATGGGGTTTGCACCTGCCGAGGGTATACGTAAAAGCATGATAGTTGATATAGAAGAAGCCGTACGCAGCATTTCTTCGGCTCTAGAAGATGCCGAACGCATGGCCGGAGAACCAATCAATCAAGTTTTTATTGGAATGGGTGGGCACCACCTAGATTCCACAAACTCCAAAGGGGTTATAGCAATTTCGCACCCAAGTGGCGAAATCATGGAAGAGGATATAGACAGAGCACTAGAAGCTGCTCAAGCAGTTGCTATTCCAAACAACCGCCGGATACTCAGAATTATACCAAAAACATTTTCAGTCGACGAACAATCAGGTATCAAGTACCCAGTTGGTATGACTGGCATCCGCTTAGAGGTAGATGCACACATAGTTACTGGCATGACACCTGTTGTTAAAAACCTAGAGAAGTGTGTACTCCACAGTGGTGTAGATATTATAGATATTATTCCAAATGCTCTAGCAGCATCCGAAGCTATTTTGAGTAAAAGACAAAAAGAACTTGGTGTAATTGTGGTAGACATTGGTTGTGGTTCTACAAATCTTGCTATTTATGAAGAAGGTACAATTTTACATTCACAAGTCCTACCAATTGGAGGAGAAAATGTTACAAACGATATAGCAATAGGACTCAAAACCAGTGTTGATATTGCAGAAAAAATTAAAATTGAATTTGGAACAACTAAACCAGAATCCATAGATTCCAAAGAACAAATTGACTTATCACTTATTTCAAAAATCGACCTCCAACAAGTAAGCAGAAAAACACTTGCACAAATAATGGAAGCTAGATACCTAGAAATATTTGGCATGGTCGAAAAAGTTCTCCAAGACATTGGTCGCGATGGCATGTTACCTGCTGGAGTAGTCCTAACTGGAGGCAGTGCCAAGGCTGCTGGGATTGTTGATATGGCACGTGAAAAACTAAAATTACCTGTCCAAATAGGCATGCCACAGTCCATAGAAGGTCTCACAGAAAAAATTGAAGATTCATCATATTCAACCGCACTCGGATTACTAGTTTGGGCTAGTCGATATCAAAGCCAGGGAGTCAACATGAACTTTAATCTATCTAAGATTGACTTTTCTCGAGCAACTGATACATTAAAGTCCTGGTTTAAAAACTTAATGCCATAAATTAACTCCTGCTGACTAATGACAAATAAAGATAACTCTACAACAAATCCAGAAGAAACTTTAAAAAAGCTATTTTCATCTGGTAAGAAATCACCACAAAACAATGTAGAAATTACTCCAGAAATAACTCCAATGGCTAAAATCAAAGTCATCGGTGTTGGTGGAGGTGGTTCTAATGCAGTTAATCGAATGATAAAAGCTAGCCTGCAAGGTGTTGAATTTATCGCAGTTAATACAGATGCACAGGCTTTACATTATTCTGATGCAGATAATAAAATTAATATCGGAAAATCTACTACACGTGGTCTTGGTGCTGGTTCAGACCCTACCAGAGGCAAACAATCAGCAGAAGAAAGTAGCGAAGATATCAAGTCTCAGCTAGAAGGTGTCGATATGGTTTTTATCACATGTGGTCTAGGTGGTGGCACTGGTACTGGAGCTGCTCCGGTAGTTGCAGATATAGCTAAAGAAATGGGTATTCTGACAGTTGGCGTAGTCACCAAACCATTTGCTTTCGAAGGACCAAGAAGAAATAATCATGCAGAGGATGGTCTAATCGCACTCAAAGAAAAAGTAGATACGCTTATCACTATCCCAAACGACAGAATTCTCTCTATTATAGATAAAAAAACTCCAATCACAGAAGCCTTTACAGTAGTAGACGACATTTTGCGGCAAGGTGTACAAGGTATTTCTGACTTAATAACAGTCCACGGTATGATTAATGTCGACTTTGCCGATGTTAAAACAGTTATGGAAGATGCCGGCTCTGCTCTCATGGGTATCGGTTATGGCAGTGGCGAAGACCGAGCAGTCGAAGCTGCCAAAGCAGCTATCTCATCACCTCTACTAGAAATGGATATAGACGGCGCCAAAGGTATTTTATTCAACATTACAGGTGGCTCCGATCTTTCTATGTTCGAAGTCGACGAAGCAGCTCGCATAATCACAGAGGCAGCCGACCCAGATGCAACAATTATTTTTGGTTCAGTTATCAACGAAAACTACACTGGAGAAATTAAAATCACAGTAGTTGCCACCGGCTTCGACGAAGTTGCCAAGCGACGCCAAATGAAAGAAAAAATAGCTACTCAACAAAAGGCTCAGCAAGAAATAACACCAGCAGAAAACCAAGAAAAGCTCATTAGTTTTCCGCAAAGTGCCCCACAAGGTATTCAAGAAAGCGAAAGCGAACTCGATATTCCAGCGTTTGTAAGGCTTAACCTTAAAAACCGCAACAAATAATCATTCTAATTAAAAACCTCTAGCTGATAGAGGTTTTTTCTTATATATTGCAGATACAGATAAAAAGACTACATGAAACAGCAGATTAATTTTTTTAGCGACCCGCACCTACAACAAGCTCTCAAAAAAGGCGGTAAGGTTCTTGCATCCTACAACAACAAAAAAGGTAGCTTTCTTGTGTATCCACTTTTCAAAGACTACAACATTTTATATACAAACTCCCAAGACAAAAACAAAGTTCAACAAATAGCATCAAAACACAACTGCATCTACAGCGTTATAGAAATTCTAAAACCAATAGCCAAGTTCAAAAAACAAAGCTTCAAAGAGTTCATACCCCGCGCTACACGCCAAATTTCGCTATCTATGAGCTTAGATCAAATTTTAAAACAAATGCACCCTAAAGGCCGCTATAACATCAAGCTGGCCCAAAAACACGGCCTCACAGTTACATCCAAAGTCAAGATGGAGGACTTTTACAAGTTACTGACAAAAACTGCTCAACGTGATCAATTTCAAATCAACCCACCTAAATATTACCAAGCGCTCTTTGACTGCATACCCACAAAAAATATCCATTTACTAGGCTGCTACAAAGACAAAAAATTGATTGCCGCAGCTATAGTCTATTACTACAAAAAAACAGCCTATTATTTCTACGGAGCTAGTGACCCACACTACAAAAAATACATGGCCCCCTATCTGGTTCAATTTAAAGCAATCAAACAGGCCAAAGGTCACAATCAAAAAACTTATGATTTTCTAGGTATCAGCCCCTACTCACCACACCCCTTAGATAAGGTTTCAGAATTCAAACGTAAATTCGGCGGCCAGATTGTGCATTTTCAAGCCAACCAAATCATCGTTCACAAAAAACTCTTATTTTACTTACTCAAACTCCGCAAACTACTCAAAAAGTTCAAGCCCTAAGCTTTTTGATTTATGCTTTGCAGGCAGATCACAGGCCAATTGCCTGTCTCTACAAAATCAAAGAGTCTTCCAACCTATCAACAAACAACACACCATTCAGGTGGTCTAACTCATGCAAGAATACACGCGCATCTAGATCCTCTAGTCTTTCTTGATGTTGATTTCCATCTACGTCATAAAAACTTACAATTGTCTCATTGGGTCTATAAACATTACCAAACTGTCCTGGGATACTCAAACAGCCCTCTTCGCCTAAACATTTATCTTCCGATACGAATAAAACCTCTGGATTAATCACCTCTCGAAGCTTATTTTTACGTGTCCCATAACCTTGAATAAAAATAAAAACTCTAATATTCAATCCCACCTGTGGTGCGGCAATTCCAAGGCCTTTTTTCTTTTTCAAAGTCTCTTTCATATCTGCAACAATCTTTTTTAAGTCTTTATCAAAACTCTCCACTGGCACGCTTGTAGCCCGTAAAATCTCATTAGTAGTACCTGTCTGCACAGTTAAACTTGTCATAATCTAGATCTAAAATTTACAAAAAATATAAAGTACCCGGATTATACCCCAAAAATCTGTTTATGCCAAGTTCTAAGCCCACCATAGATAAAAAAATCTATATTACTCTTAACTGCTTAATATTTGTCGTGTACGCTGGAGATCTTTTCTCATAATTAGAAACCCAATCCTTTTTATCAAAATTCAAGCCACAAGCAGCCACCTCCACCACATTGCGACCAAAACTCATGTTTAGATTATCAACTACCTGCATTAACTTATTGTCCTGCAACTTCTCCTGTATTAAATTTTCATTAAATAAGTTTAATTGTAAACGATCTGCCGAAACTAAATCCGAAACAAACACTCCAACTTTCTTATAATTCACAGATTTTTTATACAGCTTATTTAAAATACTCTTGGCAGCTTTAATTAACTCAAAACTATTATTAGTTGCCTCCAATAAACCAGTACAAGCTTTATTGCTGTAGTAAACTTCTGATTTTAAAAATGGACTGTTTCTAACAAAAACCCCAATCACATTAGCTTGCGAATTTTGCTTTCGCAAAGCTCTAGCAATCTGCGCTGCATGATTACTCACAGCCAATTGCAAATCCTCTAAGGCAGTTACTCTTTTAGCAAAGGATTTAGACCTCACAATAGATTGCTTTGCAACTGGCCCCTGTTCTAACTCATAACAAACTTGTGATTTAAGCTCTAAGTAGATTTTCATAATATTCAAACCAAGATTTTGCCTAACCCACTCAGCATCTTTACTCACAAAGTCCCAAACACTAAAAAGCCCTAAAGATTCTAACTTAGCTACATTTTTAGATCCCAAGCCCCAAACCTGATTTAAAGAACTTTGCTTAAAAAATTTCTGCAAACTACTTTCACTCACTGCTCCCAAATTCAAAACACCATGGTAGCAAGGATTTTTTTTAATCAAATTATTCGCTAACTTTGCCAAAGTCTTGGTAGGCGCCATAGATACAGAGACCCTAATACCAAGCCACTTATAAATAGTCTCGCGCAGCTGCCTAACAAAAGTATTTCTTGCAGCAAGTTCTACAAAAGATAAATCTAAAAAAGCTTCGTCTATAGAGTAGACTTCTATTTTAGGGACAAAACGCTTGATAATAGACATGATTCTATTAGAAATATCTGCATACAGAACAAAATTAGAAGAAAATACAGTAACTTTATTAGCAGTAACTAAATCCCGACATTTAAAATAAGGCTCGCCCATTTTAATACCTAAATTTTTAGCTTCGTTAGATCTAGCAATCACACAGCCATCATTATTAGATAAAACTACCACTGGTTTGCAAGCTAAATCTGGACGAAAAATTCTCTCACAAGATACAAAAAAATTATTACAATCTACCAAGGCTATACAAGACATATTTTATACTTTATGAATAACATTTGTCACAACTCCCCAAATACTAAACTCTTCCAACTTAGAGACCTCTAAAGCTTGGTATTTATTGTTTTCAGAATATAAAAAAACTTTACCTCGTCTTTTAATAAAACGTTTTACAACAAACTCACCATCTATACATGCCACAACAACCCTACCAAAACTAGCTTTTAAAGAACGATCAACCACCAAAATATCCCCTGCAAACATTCCAGCTCCAATCATAGAGTTACCTGACATCCTTAAAAAAAATGTTGCCTCTTTTTTATGAACTAAGAGTTTGTTTAAATCTATTCTATGCTCCATATGTTCATCTGCAGTAGAGGCAAAGCCAGCTACAGGCGCATTAGAGGATGATACCACTGCTGCTGTTTCTTGATAACTTTTCATAAGCTCACTTTTTAGATTACATAGTGAGTATACACTCACCATATAAAATTTACAAGCAAAACTTAATCAAAATTTTTTAAATTAAATCAACCGCTCTTTTAATTTCGTTAGCAAGATCAGTAAAACTACAGCCCACACTCAAAGCAAAATCATGCTTGAACGCCTGGGTTACGGGGATAATCTGCTCAACATCATAAAAGGCTGGGCCTACAACAAACTCCGCCGACTCCAAAAAGTAAAAGACAGTTTGCAAACAAGCTAAATTTTTATTAAAAAAACGTAAATACAAACGCTGTGGACGGGGTTTAAAATCATAGGTTTCATATGGCTTAATAACCTGTGAAGAACAAGCCTTTAAATCAAATAGATTATTCCAATACACCCGTTCATTTTTGCTGGGTACAACCCATAAGACACTGAGAAAATCCTTTAAATCACTATTTTCCACACAAACAAAAGACTCGCCCAAAGCAAAGTCAAACACAGACCTACAAACAACAAGCTCCTGCAAATAAAGCTCATTTAAAGATAAAGGCATGGACTGGGTTAAAGATGGGTCAAAAAAATACAACTCATCATTATAAGCCAACACACAAGCGTGGTGAAAAGAATCTTCTGGCACAATTGCCTGTACAAACATCTGCTTGCTTTTACAAAAATCAAAAACCTGCCTAACCTTATATATACAGTTACCTCCTAATTGTTCAATAGTCTCACAACCTTGTCTTTCAAATAAATGTGTGAAGTTGTTTAAAGGCTCGCTACTCACTCTCTTAAAAAAATCTCCACAAAAATCTAAGTTATTCAAATTTTATATTTTTATATACTTTACAAAGATCATAAATTACCAATCTATCTCTTGCTTGTCAAAACTCCTTAAAAACTCATTTGCTAAAACAAAGTGCTGAGAGCCAAAAAAACTATGTCTTGCAGACAGTGGCGAGGGGTGCGAAGACTCCAGAACTAAATGCTTCTGCGCATCAATTAACTCCTTTTTTTCTTTAGCAAAATTCCCCCAAAGTACAAAGACAAGCCTGTCTTTATGTCTCGAGACATATTCTATAACCCTGTCTGTCCACAACTGCCAACCAAAACATGCATGGCTTGCCGCCTGCTGATGCCTCACAGACAGACAGGTATTCAGAAGTAAAACCCCCTGTCTCGCCCAGGCAGACAAGTCTCCAGACTCTCGTAATTTCTGAAAGCCACAGGCATCTAATTCTTTAAAAATATTTTTTAAAGAAGGTGGCAGTTTCGTATCCTTAGAGACAGAAAAAGCCAAACCATTTGCTTGATCAGGCCCATGATAAGGATCTTGACCTAAAATCACCAACTTTAAATTCTCAAAACTACACAGTTCGAAGGCCTTTAACAAATCAACTTGCTTAGGATAAACCGTATTACTAAGCCTATCTGATTCTGTCTTTTCTAAAGCCCTCTCAAAACTAGAGTCAAACAACTCTGCTGGCCAAGCAAGTTTTTCACTCAAATTATTTTGTATAATCATAACCTACCGTTCAAAAACTAAAGCTTTATCTGTCGATCTTTCTGCATTAAATTTATAACCCATTAAATCAAAACTCTTAAGGTTCTCAACATCTTCAACTCTATTTCGGACAATCCAATCGGCCATGACTCCACGAGCCTTTTTAGCATAAATAGCAATGATTTTCGGTTTATCATCCCGTAATTCATAAAAATCTGCACTAAGCAGTTTTAATCGTAAATTTTTCAAGTCAATTACTGAACTATATTCCTTCGATGCTAAATTTAAAATTAAATCGCCTTCCTGATTCAAAAAATCAGTTACAAGCTTACTCCAGTACTCATACAAATTTTTTGCCGAGGCAGTTTGCAGTTTTGTTTTCATTTCTAGTCTGTAAGGCTGAATACTATCCAAAGGCTTAAGAATACCATAAAAACCCGAAATAATTCTAATAGTCTTATCTGCAAACAAGTAGTCTTGCTTTGAATACTCCTCTAAATCAAAGCCGCTATAAACATCACCAGTAAAAGCCTGAATACAAGGTTTCGAATTTTTCAGACTCATGTCTGCCTGCATTACAGAAAAGCGCTCAAAATTCAATTCTTGCAGTTTAGGACTGATACTCATAAGCTTGCCCAACTCATCTGGAGTCAAGCGTTGTAGATAACTAAGCAAGTTTAAAGATTGAGACCAAAACTTTGGCCTACGTATATCTAAATGCAACAAGTTGCGTTGATAATTTTGTGACTTAGATGGAGATAGTAAAACTTTCATTAAGATTCTGAATTATATTTTTTAACTGATTTCTTTTTAGCCCGACGTTTTTTTTCACGAATTTTATTAATACTAGCAGTTTTTTTAGAATTTTTAGGGTCCAAAGCTACATCTATTTTCTCAATTAACAGTCGTAAGGCAGTTTTCAAATTAGCTTCGCGTTCTCTGTATTTCTGTGTTTTCACCTGTAAACCCAATGGTTTATAAACTAAAAACACACAGTTATTAGTTTTATTCTTCTTCTGACCTCCCTTGCCAAAGCCTTTAATATAGCTAATCTCAAAATCTTCTTCTTTTAAAACTAATTTTTCTGCAACTTGTAAAGTTTCTGGCTTTAAATATTTAAAAATCATATAATCATTCATATACTATATTCACTATGGCACAAGCAGTTCTTATCCTCAACCAGATTTTACTTATAGCAATTCCCTTGGTCTATGCGCCTTTTTTCCAGCACTCATTTACTAGCGCCAAATACCTAAGCTTACTACTCATAGTAGCAGGAGGCTTAGTCTTTGCCAGTCTTAAAATTCTCAAATCCCCATCCATTAAAGTCGAGTCTCTTAAAAAAAATCAAATTTTTATAGTAACCAGTCTAATCTTTGCTTTGCTTGGTTGCTATACATTTTTTTCTCAAACCCCAATCATTTCGCTATTTGGAACAATGGAACGCAAACTTGGTCTGATTTGCTATAGCGTACTATTTATAGTCTTTGTCCTAAACAGCTTGTTTCTAGAAAAAAAACATTTTCAAAAAATCCTCTCGGTCATTCAAAAAACAGGTTTTGTTATTTCCATTTATGCCATAATACAATATCTAGGTTATGACCCTCTGTTTAGTAGCTTTAATAGCAATATCTTCCACGACAGAAGTTTTAGCTTTTTAGGCAACCCATCATTTCTCGGACAAATTCTCTGTCTAACAAGCATTATTAATCTCCAACAAGTAAAAACGCATCCTAACTCCAAATTAGCCTGGCTAAACTTCTTCATCCAATTGTTGGCTTTAATTCTCAGTGGCACCCGCTCCAGTCTTTTAGCCTTTTTAATAGGCTCATGTTTGCTCTTCAAAAAACAATTTAAAAAAATACTGATAATTCTCTCAATCTGTCTATTTGTTTTTGCAGGTAGCCAAGTTAAACAATTCACAAATTCTGACTCCATACATTCGCGTGTCTCAATTTGGCAATCTACCATTCAACTAATCAAAGAAAAACCTTTCGGCTATGGCATTGAAAATATTCAAATTTTCTTTCCCAAAGTCCAACAGGCCAGCTTTAACTACCATGAAGACAACCCATACAAAACTGTCGATAAAGTTCATAATCAAACTCTCTCTATCTTATATAGTACAGGCCCTCTGGGACTCATGTTATACGCTTATATTATATTTTTGCTCATCAAAATCCTCTTTAAATCCCCAGACTCCAGCCACAAACTTATAAGTCTAATCATCCTAACAAATATAATTCAAAACCAACTTAATTTTTTCGATTTACCAACCCTGCTTATTATCACCATTTTAGCTTCCTTTCTCAAACAGTCCCAAGCCAAACAAATCCTCCAAGTTTCCAAACTTTACACGGTAGTGGCACTAATCTTAAGTTTATCTATCTTCAATTTTACAATCAAACAAGCTCGTGCCGAAATCAATTACAAAAGTTATCATCAAAACTTTCACAGTGACTACCAAACTGCCCAAAAACATTTAGATTGGAGCCTTCAGCAAACCCCATACTATGCAAAACTCTGGGTTGAGCTAGGTTACAGTAATTTAGAACAGCGCCTAAGCACCTACATTGGACTCAAAAAACTAGATAACAGCTCTCCACAATCAAAAGTTTGGATTGCCAAATATTTAGAGCCTAATTACCCAAACATTTCAGAAAATATTTTTCAGCAATTGCACAAACTAAATCCTCAAAACCCTGTCTGGCTATTTGAATTAACAAGTTTTTACCAAAGACAAAGTCAAACTCAAAATTTTCTCAACTCCAAAAATGCAATCATAAACTTATTTCCAGGTATTCAAAATCCCCAAACTCATAAAGCCAAAACATTCACACAAAACATGCCAGAGTATCATAATTTCTTTCCCACAACACATTAAAAAATAAGTTTGAAAAAACCTAAAACTCATATATGCTTTTCTCCAAGTTAGCTAACCTCTTTATCATGCCAAACGAAGTCGGAGTAAGCGAAATCAAAGTTCTACAAAGCCCTCAAGACAGAATTAGACGTCAAATTTACAAAAGTACTGAGCAAGGGTTAAGTACAGGAAAAGAGATGGCTAACGCAGCATATTGCCCAATATCGCTGACCCAAACACCTGAAAACCTACGAGAGCTTGTTGCCTCTCAACAAAAAACATTACTTAGTATTTTAGAAAGTGCTGGTATCCAGGCTTACGACCCACTCACAGCCCCTTTTTCTCCAGACCAAAATATAGACTACAGTCCAGAAGAAATTTACAACCAAGACCTCACTCGAATACACATGGCCCGCTTTTTAGTGGGTATCCATTCAAATGCTTCAACAGGTTTTGGTGTAGAGTGGCAGGCCGCAGTCAACCTATACAAAGTGCCCATTATCTTAGTTCCTCAAGGGCTCCGAATTTCTAGAATGCAACCACAACCAAGCATTATACTCACATTCTCCAATCTCGAAACCCAGGCCGACACATTTAAAGATATTTTCGAGATTTGCCAAACATTTCAAATTGGCAGAGGTATTCAAAACAACAAACCAATCATTGTTGGAATTCAAGGCAGAAATCATTACAACTTATCCGAAGTTATATATACAGCATATCCAGAACACAAGTACGAACACGATCCTCAAAAACCTACGTTAATAACCCAGGCTCTAAATCCTGACATACTATTATAAAACATTTTTGGTGGAGCATATCGGAGTCGAACCGATGACCTCTACGCTGCCAGCGTAGCGCTCTAGCCAGCTGAGCTAATG